>CAKOKQ010000010.1 GCA_934095825.1 uncultured Bacilli bacterium
GCCTTACGAGTTAATTATACACCATTTTAGTGCCAAAGAAAAGACTGATGGCAAAATTTACTTTGTCAACAGTCTGACTATTAATTATATTAATACCTTTAATTGCTCAAGTTAAAATAAGCGGCAGTTATAATAGATATAAGAAAGAAAAGAATACTTGCAAGCTAACAGGACAAGAAGTAGCAAGAAGAATTTTAGATGAAAATGGTTTGCAAGATATTCATATTGTTGAAATAAAAGGCGAATTAACAGACCATTATGATCCAACAAGAAAAGTTGTTCGTTTATCAACTGATATATTTCATGGAGATACTATAGCGGCCGCTGCCGTCGCGGCTCACGAATGTGGCCATGCTATTCAGGATAAAGAAAATTATTCATTTTTAAGAATTCGTTCTGTCATATATCCAGTTGTTAATGTTGCCACCAGTGTTTCATATTACATAATTTTAATAGGCTTTTTATTTCAAGCACTTAAGTTGGTTTACCTTGGTATTGGTTTAACTTGTTGTGGATTGCTTTTCCAATTAGTAACTTTACCAGTTGAGTTTGATGCTTCTAAAAGAGCTTTAAATAAATTAGAAGAATATCACTTGTTAGCTGAAGTTGAAATAGAAGGCGCTAAAAATGTCTTATCAGCAGCCGCTCTAACATATGTTGCAGGCGTTATGGCCTCAATTCTTCAAATATTAAGACTCCTTTTAATCGCCCGTAGTCAAGACCGAGATAATTAGCACTTGGTCTTTTTTTATTTGAAAGTCCAAGTAAATTATTATTATTTTTGACGAATTAGCAAGTGAAAGTAAGACTTGTAAATTGTTATAATTTGTGTTAATATAACAGCCGAATGGGGGATACGCATGAAAATCGGTGATATTAAAGTTATCGATAACATAAACTATCTCATCTTAGATATACTTGAAAAGAATAATAATATTTATGTTATGGTTACAAAATTAGATAAAAATAACGAACCAACAATGGACGAATACAAAGTCTATGAGGTAACAAATGGGGATTGGAAGCAAGAAGAAAATCCAAAAATTTTAAATGGATTGTTACCAATATTTACTGAAAACATTAGAAAATTGGTAGCAAAATTAACGGGGGAATAGAAATGAAAAATAAAGTTATGGAATTAACAAATAAAGAATATGAATATTTACAAAATATTAATTTGAATTTAACTTATCAAGAACATATTTATTTTGATTATGATTTTATCATAGATAACATTGATAAAACACCAATTGAAATATATCGTATGAATGACGGTATCGATAAAAGCACACTTTCTTGGTTTGATGACTTATTTGCTAAAAATTTAGAGTCGTTTTGGGGACCAACTTTTGCTGAAAATTTTACTAATAATTTAAGACGCGATAATGTAGATTGCCCACTAAACGATAAAGAAAGTGATATATTTAAAGATTATGTTGCATACAAAAGAATATTTGCTTTGTCTTTAAAAATGATGGCCGAAAATAAAACGGAAACATTTGTAAAGGCTTATGATGATGGTATTACCACTTCTTCTGATGATGAAGTAAAGGATTATACAGCAAAGCTAAGTTCAACAACTGGCGGTCTTTTTGATACTCCTGATAAAGGTTATATTAATTTTGGACTTATTATAGAAAAATATAAATATGTTTATAAGGATAAAAAGAAACCAAAGATTCCTGCTAATACCAGTTTTGAAAAATTAATAAAAATTACACAGAAAGCTGCAAATAATGAAGAGTTAACTAAAGAAGAATTTGAAATTGCGGATTATATCGCCGAAATGATTGAAGAAGATTCATTAGAAGAAGCATTTAGTCCTAAAAATCCTAATCAAGTTAATAATCAAATTTATACAATTTTTATTGTTGCAGCTCTAATTGATAGTTTGTTTAAAAGAAATTACTCTGATGAATATTATAAATTTTTTAAGGACATAGATAGTATAAGCCATGAAACAGAATTAGAAGGTGGTAATAAAAACACCCCATTTGGAGAATCAATAAAAAATATAACTTCTTATTCAAGCAAAATAAAGATTTTAAATAACTATCAAGATTATGGAAAATATGTTTTTGCTTCTTCATCAAAATATCAAATGTTAAAAGATAAAAATGGCGTTAGCGATGAAATTGTTGCTGAAGATAATAAAAAATATTTTGATAGACAAGATAATGGTCAAGAAATATTATATAATATAATTGATGGCGATAATACTAAAAAAATGAAACCTAAACTTACTGATGGAGAAATAGAAGCAGATTATTCGACTATTGAGGCAACTCGTAATTTATTGGAAAATGCAAATGCCAAACAATCAACAAATCATAAATTATCTGAAATTATTGGAAAAATGCTAGAAAAGCAACCGCTAAATGAAGATGAAAAAGAATTATTACAAAGTAATAGCATTCCTGAAAATTCTAGTGAAGAATACCTAAAAAATAAAAAAGATGAATTAAATAAAGACGAAACTATCAGAGCTAATTCAATTAAAACTTTAGGTGAAGCAGAAAAAATTTTAAAATCTGTAACAAAAAAGCAGAAAAAAGATTTTGGTAAGATTAAAGATAAGGTAAAAGATTTAAAAAATCTTGCAAACCCAGAAATCTTAAAAAAATGGGCTAAAAAACTACCAAAAGCTGTTTGCCCAATAATTGGTGGTGCTGTTGGCTACAATCTAGCCTTCGTTTTAGGACCAGTTGGCATTGTTGCGGCAAACGCCATTGGTGCAATCATAATAACCCAAGCTCGCGCTTATGCTAATATTTTAGCAGAAAAAGAAATAAATGGAGATAGTGCTACAATTGGTTCAGCCGAAAAACCATCTAATAAACTATGTAATAAAGTAAGTGCTTTATTAAGAACAGCCAACTTAGAAAAATTAGCTACATTTAATATGTTTGAAAAATTATCACAATCAAAATCTGAAAAAATTAGTAATTTCTTCAGTAATAAGGAAGTCTTAATAACTATAGCTAATACTGTTACAGCTGGTTTAGTAACAATGGATTTAGCTGCTTTAGGAAGAGCCTTTTCTAAATTGGCTAAACATCAAAATGTTGCTCATAATTCTAACAGTAGTGCAAGTAGTTCATCAAGCACAGCTAGTTCATCAGCAAATTCTTCAGGTAGCGGCAGTGTAACATCAGGTTCTGGTGCAACTGGCAATGCCACTAATACCGATATATCATCTTTTAAAGTGGGAGACAATATCGGCACAGAAAGCAAAATAATCAATGGCTATAAAAATTCATATGATGCTTATAACGGAGTTAATGGTGTTCATTTAAATCAAAGTATTATAAATGATGGTGATACAATCATTAAAAACTTATATTACAATAATAATGGTAAAATGATTAAATTACCTATAGAACATGGTCAAGACATCATCGAAACTATTGAAAATTTAGGAATAAATCCCAAAGATGTAGTAGCTAACTTAGCTAACAGCGATGGTACTGGTAGAGCTTGGGTACATGTTACCGATGTAGCCAAAACTTTAGGAAGAAGCTTATAATGAAAGATAAAATAATAAATTTGCAAGATGGAACTTCTATCTATATAGCAGATGAATTAGATTATAACGGTAGGCGTTATGTCTATGGTCTACAATATGACAAAATGACTGCCAATGTAACAGCTAAATATTATATTTTAGAAGTAATAGTTAGTGATAATAAATTAAAATTAAAAAGAATTGAAGATAAAATGTTAAAAGATGAAATTTATACACAGTTTACATCTAAACAGTTTGCTAAAATTCTTGAAGATTAAAAATGAAAGTTTTGTGATTTTTTGCACAAAACTTTTTATAAATTATAGAATAAAAAAATAACCTAATGTATAATAATTTAAGAGGTTAATATGCACGAAGTAATAACAGTACAAAAATTTAGTGAAAATGAATGGCTTATTGATGGCGTACTAGAAGGAAATTCCAATGCCAAAAATATTGTAATCATGCTTCATGAAGGCGGATATAACAAAGATGAAAATGGCATTTTTCCTGTAATTGAAAATGATATCATTAAAAAAGAAAATAATAAAATAAAGTTTCAAAATAAACCATATGGCAATTATGAAATTTTAGCCAATACCATAATAGCTGACTCAGAATTTTGTGTTTTTCGCTACGATATGCGTAATCACGGAAAAAGCTTAGTAAATAATAAAATGGATAAGCGTGATACCCTATATACTAGACTCGCTAAAGACTTAAAAGATATTCTTAAATATTTGAAAACGAAGTATTCATTTCAAAATATTTATTTTATTGGTACGGGTGTTGGTGCCTTAACAATTGAATATTACTTAACAAAAATAAGCACAATTCCTGTTAGCACAATAAAACAAGTCCATTTAATATGCCCAACATCGCCACAAATTATTTATAACTTAAATCCAAAGTATCAATTTAGTTATCAAAAGCAAGAGTATCTTCTCCAAAATAATAGCCAGTTTACTAAAATAAAGGGGATTTTTGAAGGTAAAAAGACCATATATGAAGCTGAAGAAAATTATCATATTGAAACTGATTATGGTAAGTTACAAATTCCAACATTTTACTATTTGTCGGCAACTGATAAACTAATACCGCTTGAAATATATCTCAAAATTTTAAACCAAGTTAAAGAAATTAATCCCCATATTCAATATGAAATAATTAATAAAAACATCGATTATGGTAACACTGACCATGGTTTATATGATGAGTACTCTAGCAATTATCTTTTAAAAGAAATTTACGAAAACATGCAAGAAGCCAATTAGAAATAAATAAAAAAACTCGTAGCATATAAAAAACAAGAAAATAATCTCAAAATAAGAAAATTGACTAATTAGTTAATTAAGTAACAATATCAATTAACAAAATTAAATAAACAATTTTTAAAGAAAGGATATTAAATTATGAATGAAATAAAATGCCCACATTGTAAGACTGTATTTCAAATTGATGAACAATCTTATAACTCTATTGCTAAACAAGTAAGAGATGAAGAGTTTAGAAAGGATTTACAAGAACGAGAGAGACAATTTAATAATGAAAAAGATACAGCCTTAGAAGTTCAAGAAGCTAATTTAGAAAGAAAATATGAAAAAGAGAGTCAAAATCTAAAGGATGAATACACCAAAACAATTAATGAACAACAAACTAAAATAAATGAATTAACAGTAAAATTAGAAAATATTGATAATGACCATAGTAATGCTATAAAACTTCAAGAAACAAATTTAGAAAGAAAATATGAAAAAGAGAGTCAAAATCTAAAAGATGAATACACCAAAACAATTAATGAACAACAAACTAAAATAAATGAGTTAACAGTAAAATTAAAAAATATTGATAATGACCATAATAACGCTATAAAACTTCAAGAAACAAATTTAGAAAGAAAATACGAAAAAGAAAGTCAAAATCTAAAGGATGAATACACCAAAACAATTAATGAACAACAAACTAAAATAAATGAGTTAACAGTAAAATTAGAAAATATCGATAATGACCATAATAATGCTATAAAACTTCAAGAAACTAAATACAAGTTAGCTTTACAAGAAGAAAAATCAAAGAGTGTTCAAGAGATAGAAAAATTAACTACAAAGTTAGAAACTTCTAAGAGTGAATACTTAATTAAAGAAAATTCTTTAAAAGCTACCTACGAAGAAAAAATAAAAGCTAAAGATGAACAGATAGCATACTATAAAGACTTTAAAGCCCGTCAATCAACTAAAATGATAGGTGAATCTCTAGAAGTTCATTGTAATACAGAATTTAATAAACTTCGACCATTATTTAAAAATGCATACTTTGAAAAAGATAATGATGCTAAAACAGGTTCTAAAGGCGACTTTATTTTCCGAGATTATGATGATGAAGGAACCGAAATAACATCTATAATGTTTGAGATGAAAAATGAAGCTGACATGACAGCAAGCAAACATAAAAACGAAGACTTTTTTAAAGAATTAGATAAAGATCGTCAGGAGAAAAATTGTGAATATGCTGTCTTAGTATCGCTTTTAGAAATAGATAATGATTATTATAATACGGGTATAGTTGATGTTAGTTATCGTTATCCGAAAATGTATGTCATAAGACCTCAATTTTTCATTCCTCTAATAACCTTAATAAGAAGTATGGGTTTAAATACATTAGCTTATAAAAAAGAATTAAAATTTGTTCAAAATCAAAATATTGATATTTCTAACTTTGAAGATAATTTAAATAAATTTAAAGATGATTTTAGTCGCAATTATAACCTTGCCAGTAAAAAGTTTGCGACTGCCATTGAGGAAATTGATAAAACGATTGACCATTTACAAAAAACTAAAGAAGCCTTATTATCTAGTGATAAAAATTTACGAATTGCTAATGATAAAATTGATGCTATAACAATTAAGAAACTAACTAACAATAGTAAAAGCGTTCGTGATATGTTTGATAAATTAAAAGAACAAAAAACTATAACTACTAAAGATAATAATATTAACGAAAAAAATAATGATTAAATAACAAATTAAAAGTAATTGTAAAAAGAATAACAAGAATTTAAAGTCCCCTTATAAATTTACAAGGCGACTTTTTTAAATATTAACTTTTACCAATTTTTCCGTTACCCTAATAATGATTGGCACTTATTTTACATAATAAATAAATTATTTAATTAATTTTCTACTAATTTATTAAAATTTTGGTATACTCAAGTTAAGGATAGGTGATTTATTTAAATGAAAGCATTAACTTTGGTAGAACCCAAGAAATTTGCAATAATTGAAAAAGATATACCAGTTGCTACAGGCAATAAGGTAGTCATAAAAGTAAAAAGAACAGGAATATGTGGGTCAGACATTCATATGATTTGGCAAACAGGTTATAACGCTGGAACAAACTTTGTTATTGGTCATGAATTTGCTGGTGAAATATATGATGCTGGCAGTAGCACCACTTTTAAAAAAGGTGATAGAGTAGTGGCTATGGAAATTGATTCTTGCTTAAAAGATACTTGTGAATTTTGTGGCACTGGCCGTGAAAATATCTGCGACCATGTTTTAGAAGGTGGCGCAGGTATTGGCTCTGATGGTGGATATGGACAATATGTGGCCGTAAGAGAAGATATGGTTAGAATTTTACCAGATAATGTTAGCTTTACAGCTGGCGCTATGGTCGAACCCGCTTCCATTTCTATGCATGGATTAAAACTTGCCCAAGTAAATGAAAATAGTAAAGTTTTAATAACAGGATGTGGACCCATCGGGATGTTTGCAGCCGCTTGCGCTCATGCCTTAGGAATTAAAGAAGTTTATGTTACAGAGGCCAATGATAGTCGTATAAACCTAGTAATAAATTCCGGCTTTGTTAGAGCAGCCTTTGATGCCAAAGATGAACAAATTGATAAAAAATTAAAAGAAGTAGCACCATCTGGATTTGATGCCGTAATCGAATGCTCTGGTAATCAAAGTGCTAGTACTATGGGGTTAAACCATTTAAAAAAAGGCGGTCATATGGTTTTAATTGCCTATGGCAATGCTCCAGAAATTAATGTATTTAACTTTGTTAATAATGAATATCATTTGTCAGGCAGTTTGTTCTTTACAACGAAAGAATTTGAAAATGTTATCGAACTAATGCACCAAGGAAAATTAGACTTAGAACGATTTGCTAAAGAAATCGAAATGACTGATGTTCAAACCTCTTTAGAAAATTTTGAAAAAGGTCTTGATTGTCCAATTAAATTTGTTATTAAAATGAATGATTAGAAATCAACTATATGTTAACTATAAAAAATAGTACTTAAAAATAATATTTAGTTAAAAAGAATAACTATGTTTGCCTAATTATGGTTATTCTTTTTTCTTGTCTTTATTTATAAATAATGCTAGAATTATAGGCGAAAACTTAATATTTTATTTAATATGAAATAAGTTATAAAATAATTTATTAAGTAAATAAAGTATTAATACTAAATAATTAACTAAACTAATAATGATTTAGAATTTAGATAGTGTGTAAAACTATTCACACTACCATAATTTATTGGAGGAATTATATATGTTTGAATTAGTATCAAAATATCAACCAAGTGGCGACCAACCCGAAGCCATAAAAGAACTAGTAGAAGGAATAAATAATGGCAAGAAAGAACAGGTTTTACTGGGAGCCACGGGAACAGGTAAAACTTTTACGATTGCCAATGTTATTGCTAAAACGAACAAACCAACCCTAGTTCTGGCTCATAACAAGACTCTTGCGGGTCAACTTTATTCAGAGTTAAAAGAGTTTTTCCCTAATAACCATGTTGAATACTTTGTATCTTATTATGACTATTATCAACCAGAGGCCTATGTTCCCTCAAGTGATACTTATATTGAAAAAGATAGTTCTATCAATGATGAAATAGATGAACTTCGTCATGGAGCCACTTCGAGTCTTATTAATAATCGCGATGTTATCGTTGTTGCCTCGGTATCTTGTATCTATGGTATCGGTGATAAAGAAGACTATGTTAACTCTATGTTAATCTTAAGTGTTGGTCAAAAAATAAGTCGGTCAGAGATTTTAAATCGTCTTATTGATATGACCTATGAGCGTAATGACTTAGATTTTCATCGTGGTACTTTCCGCGTTCATGGGGATACTATTGATATTATTTTAGCCAGTGAAAAATCTCATGGCATTAAAATTGAACTATTTGGTGATGAAGTTGATCGTATTTGCATATTTGATCCCTTAACTGGTGTTTTAGAAAAACAAGTAAAAAACATTTCTATTTTTCCTGCTACCCATTTTGTTACCAGTAAAGAAAAGCTTCAAGAAGCGGTAAGACGCATTCAAGAAGAATTAGAAAAACAATTAAAATTTTTTAAAGATAATAATAAACTTTTAGAAGAACAAAGACTAAGAGAACGCGTCAATTATGACATCGAAATGCTTAAAGAAACAGGCTTTTGTAATGGTGTAGAAAACTATTCTCGTCATCTAGCCTTGCGTGGTGAAGGGGAAACCCCGTCTACTTTGATAGATTTCTTTCCTGATGACTTTTTATTAGTAGTAGATGAATCCCATGTTACATTACCTCAAGTTCGTGGTATGTATAATGGCGATAGAATGCGTAAACAAACTCTTGTAGACTATGGCTTTCGCTTACCGAGTGCCCTTGATAACCGACCATTAAAATATGAAGAATTTGAGAAAAAAATAAATCAAGTTATCTATGTATCAGCAACTCCTGGCGATTATGAACTTGAACATACTCATAATCAATATGTCGAACAAATTATTAGACCAACCGGTCTTTTAGATCCGAAAATTGAAGTAAGAGCAACCGAAGGTCAAGTTGATGATATTATTTCCGAAATAAATATTCGTAAAAATAAAAATGAAAGAGTTCTTATTACAACCTTAACTATTAGAATGGCTGAAGAATTAACTAATTATCTAAAAGAAGTAGGGATAAAAGTTGCTTATTTACATAGTGAGGTTAAGACCCTTGACCGTTTAAAAATTATTCATGACTTAAGATGCGGTAAATATGATTGTGTGGTTGGGATTAACCTTTTAAGAGAAGGTATCGATATTCCCGAAGTATCTTTAATTTGTATAATGGACGCTGATAAACAAGGCTTCTTAAGAAGTACAAGAAGTTTAATTCAAACCGTCGGGCGCGCGGCTCGAAATGCAAGTGGTCATGTCATAATGTATGCTGATACCATAAGTCAAGCCATGGATGAGACTATCAAAGAAACCAATCGCCGTCGTCATATTCAAGAAGAGTACAACAAAGAACATCATATTACCCCCAAAACTATCATTAAAGAAATAAGAGAAGTTGTATCTAATGAAATCAAAGATGATAGCGGTAAAGAAAAGACAAAGATGAGTAAGAAAGATAAAGCTTTACTAATGCAATCTATTGAAACGCAAATGAATGAAGCTGCTAAAAACTTAGACTTTGAACGCGCCATGGAATTAAGAGATATTTTATTTGAAATGAAATCTAATAAATAAAAAATGAACAAATAAAAAAATAAACAAATAAACGACTAAAAAAATAAACGAATAAAAAAATGAATGACTAAAAAAATGAACGACTAAAAAAAGTAAAATTGCAATCAATCATACAGAAATTTAGAATTAAAAATAAATAAGCCCTATTCAAATTTAAAAAAGTTGTGCTATAATAACCCTATTGAAGAAAAGAAAGAAGTGTAGTAAAAATGAAAATGACTTATGTAATTGGACATAAAAAACCAGATACTGATTCCGTTTGTGCTTCCATCAGTTACTCTTATTTAAAGAATAAACTAGGTTGGACTACTGAACCAAGAGTCTTAGGAAATATAAATAAAGAAACAAAATTTGCTTTAGATTATTTTAAAGTAGAAGAACCTAAGTATTTAAATGATGTAAAAGTTCAAATTAAGAATATGTCTTATTTAAAAGATGCTTATATTAATGAACATACATCTATTGCTAAAACCTTTGAAGAATTACAAAGACTTGGCGTAACTGGCCTTCCTCTTGTAGATGAAAATAACAAATTAAAAGGCTATATTAATGTTAAAGAGATGGCTAAAAATATTATTCAAGGGGATATTTATGAGTTAAATACATCATACCAAAATATTCTAGAAGTATTAAATGGTAAAGAAGTATTAAAATTCGATGATGAAATTAAAGGGGAAATAATTGCTGCTGCTTACAAGAGTAAGACTTTCACCGAAGGAATCGAATTAAATAATAATAACATTCTAATCGTGGCTGATAGACAATATATAATTGATTATGCCATTGATTGTGGTGTTAAACTAATTATTATCGTTGGTGATAGAACCTTCCCCGAAGAATTAATTGAAAAGGCTAAAGAAAAACAAGTTAATGTAATTAGTACTCCTGATTCTACTTATGTTACTGCTAATAGAATGAAACTTTGTAATTATATTGAAACTATTAATATTAATCCTAACCCAGTCAAGTTTACTGATTCAGACTATCGTGATGATTTTATAACTATTTCTAATAAATTAGGACATACTAACTACCCAATAGTAAATCAAGATAATACTTGTGTTGGAATGCTAAGATTAATTGACCAAAATAATTATGAAAAATATAATGTTATTTTAGTTGACCACAACCAACCTGCTCAAAGTGTAGATGGTTTAGAAGAAGCCGACATTATGGAAATTATTGATCACCATAATTTGGGTAATTTAGGAACTCAAATTCCTATTCAATTCCGTTCTATGCCAGTAGGGTGTACTTGTACTTTGATTTATCAAATTTATAAAGAAAATAACATTGAAATTCCTGAAAATATTGCGGGTTTAATGCTAAGTGCGATTTTATCGGATACTTTATTGCTTAAGAGTCCAACAACTACTGATATGGATGTGGAAGTTGCTCGTAAATTGGCTGCTATTGCTAACCTTGATATTCAAGAATATGGTATGGCTATGTTAAAAGCCGGTTCTTCGATAGCTGGTATGTCAATTTCTGAAATTGTTGAACAGGATTTCAAAACCTTTAAACTAGGTGAAACTTCTATCGGTATTGGTCAAGTTATGACTTTAGATTTTGACGAAATTGCTAAAGATATGCCAAAGTATATTGCTCATTTAGATGAAATGTGTGTAAAAAACAACTATAAATTAGCTGTCTTATTCGTAACTGATGCGGTTAAAAATGGTTCATACTTACTTTACAGTACCGGTTCTGAGGCCATTGTTGCTGAAGCTTATAAAATTAAAGAAATTGCTGAAGGAACATATTTACCAGATATGGTTTCTCGTAAGAAACAAATGTATCCTGCTTTGGCAGCTGCTATTTCTGCTAATTAAAATAAAAATGAAGAAAGTTTCTAGGTTGAGGCTTTCTTTTTTGATGGAAAAATAATTATAGGTGTTTTCTTATTGATTTATTATTACTTCCCACCCTCCACTCCCAGAGCGGGCTACATATTTAAAAAGGTTTTTACTTATTCTAATTGAGTGATTTTAGGTATTTCTTTTTCTATAAAGATAAATTATACCATTTCCATTAATATAAGTTAGACAGACATCTTATTTTGTCTATGGTTAAAAAATATAAAAACTAAAATGTTTATGAAAAATAAAAATTATATAGAAGTGTAAAGTGAATAATAAAGGCAACAACTAACCATAATTTAAAATACCATTTCTTAGTTTTATGGTGCCAAATTACCATGCCAAGGCTACCACCCCAAAAACCACCTAAAATAAAAGAAATAAGAAGCGTTTTTTCACTAATACGCCATTTATGCTTAATAGCTAAATATTTATCAATTCCCAAAATAATAAAACTTAGCAAATTAATAAAAAGATAGTAATATATATGAATCATATTCAACACCTATAATAATTATAAATTAAAATCTGAAAATATGGTAAGATAATGATATAAATAATTTAAAGAAAGGATAGACTTATGTCTATATAATTGTATATGAAAGCACTTATTACTGGAGCCTCAAGCGGCCTTGGTCGTGATATGGCAAAATATTTATCAAATCTAGGCTGGGATTTAATTGTAGTGGCCCGTCGCGAAGAAAGATTAAAAGAATTACAAAAAACATTAAAAACTGATGTTAAAATTATAAAATTAGATTTAGGCGTAGAAGAAAACTGTTATAAACTATATGAAATGACCAAAAAGGATAATATAGATTTATTAATTAATAATGCTGGCTTTGGCTTGTTTGGATTAACAACCGAAACTAGCCTTGACCGTGAATTAGAAATGATAAATTTAAATATAAAGGCCGTTCATATATTAACAAAACTATTTTTACAAGATTTTTATCAAAGGGATAAAGGTCAGATATTAAATGTTGCCTCTTCGGCTGGCTTTTTAGCCGGACCTCGCTTAAATACATATTATGCTACTAAAAATTATGTGCTAAAATTTACTCTAGCCATTTATGAAGAATTAAGACACCAAAATAGTCATGTTAAAATATCATGTCTTTGTCCGGGCCCAGTTGCCACGGAATTTAACAAAGTAGCGGGTGGTAAATTTAATATTGAAGAAAAAAAATCTTACCAAGTAGCTAAATATGCCATTGATAAGACTCTTCAAAATAAACTAATAATAGTACCGGACTTAAGTGTTCGCCTCGGTTTGTTCTTTAATCGCTTTATCCCAACTAAATTATCTTTGAAAATAATTTATCATATCCAAGAACGAAAAGTAAAAAAACTTTAAATTTTTAATTTGGATAATTATTTACTTCTAACATTAATTCTTTTACGAGTTAATGTTTTGTTTTTTCTCTTTTTGCTAGCCATTTCGATAGCTTCTTCTACTAGATATTCTTGCAATCCATCATCAATCGGACTTTCGATAAAATGTTCTTTAATTTCGGGAATATCACTTAATTCTTCACTATCTAAAATTATATAATTTCTGATGTTATGTATGGTAATGTAGTCTATAATTTCCGCTGCCTTATCATAATCAATAAAATCAGTTTTCCCTAAAATTATAAATCCCATACTTCTTAAAGCCGTTTCTAATTGATGAAAATCGTCATCAAAGCGCAGTGAAGATGTCATTACAATCTTACCATTGGTTGCATTTGTTAACCTTTTCAATAAAAACAAAGCATTGGTATCAATACCGAACTGTTTATAAATGTCTTTAGAACTACTGTTCTTTATACTATTATAATTTGTTAAAACTCCCTCAATTTCTAAAAAAATAATTGTTTCCATAAAATCACCGGAGCTTATTATAAATAATAATTTATATTTTGTATATACTAATGATGGTGATATTATGAAAAATGATAAAAATAATTTAAAAAATACCTTAAATCAAGAGAAAGTAAACTATAAAATGTTGATTTTATTTATTGGTTTTGCTCTAGCAGCGGGTTTTCTTGGTTCTCTACTTGGGGGTAATATGGCTTCGTTTAAAACATTGAAAAAGCCTTTCTTTACCCCGCCACCAATTACTTTTCCAATCGTTTGGACAATTCTTTATATTTTAATGGGAGTATCTTCCTATCTCATTTGTTGTAATAAAACAGATAAGAAATTTAAAAAAAGAGCCTGCTTCTTTTATTTAATACAATTATTAGTAAATACTCTTTGGTCATTATTTTTCTTTCGCCTTAGTTGGTTCCTTTTTGCTTTTTTCTGGTTGTTACTTCTTATTGCTTTAGTTATTGTAATGATAATAAAATTCTACAAACTAAAACCTTTAGCGGCCTATCTCCAAATACCTTATCTATTGTGGTTAATAATTGCAGGCATTTTAAATATATCAATTGTAATACTTAATTAAAAAGTACTTCTTAACAAATTTAATCTATCAAAAAATATAGATGTTTTTTCTATCTTTAGGTTATAAGCATTATTTTTTATAATTTGCTTTTACTTCCTCTAAATTCTTTTAAATAAGAATCTGTATCATAAAAATACATTTCTTCTATTACATTCCCACAGGCTTCACACTTGAATTGAGAATTAATACTATTTGGATATCCACATATAGGACACTTAAAAATCACGATTAATTTAAATCTCTCTTTCTTATGGCCTCACTATACCACAAACATTCATCTTTTTCTCTATCTTTTAACATTAAGAAATTATTAATCATTTTATATGTTTTGGGATTCATACTTTTAATATTATATCCAGTTAATGGTGAATCATCTTCGATACGCCCAAGTAAATAATCACAAGAAGTGTTTAAATAATCAGCAATTTTTATTAAAGCCTCACAACTAGGTTGAGCTTTTCCTGATTCATAAGCACTGATAGTTTCTTGCTTAACATTAATAACCCTAGCCAAATCAACTTGAGTAATCTTTCTTTTAATTCTAATTTTTTTAATATTATTCATAAATCATCCTACCATTTCTATCTATATTATAATATAGGTAACATTAATTGTAAACCAACCTTAAAAACTAATTTTACTATAAAATTTTTAGATATCTTTAAAAAAGTCTTGTTAATTCATAAAATTTAGAGTACTCTATATATCTATAAAACATAATAAGTCATAATAGTTATTTTCATTATTTATATAGGGTGACTTTTTTGTCTTTCTTTCTAAATACTTTACCTTTTTTAAATCACTCAACTCTTTATTAAAATTTAAGTGCAAAAAATTTTTCCTAAACCATAAATTTATGATACAATAACGACTTGAGTGAGTGATATTATGCTTAAATTAAACCCTAAAGAAATAGCTGATTTATTAGAAATAAACAAAAGTATTCTTTTTAAAATTAAAGTAAAACGAAAAACTTGTATTTTTAATATAATGAAAACAACTAATCGCGATTATTATTTATCCGGTAAAGACGAAAAAGATTTAACTCTCGCTAATAAAGAAGAACTATCTACATCCGAAGAAAAGATAGAAGACTATTATCAAGACCTAGTTCCCTTAACTAATAAATTTATTTATCATAATGAAATCAAAAGAATATTACAGGGAAAAACTGCTGGCTATTATATAAATCCCTTAGTAGTTTATAAATATTATAAAAGTCGTGGCAATCGCTTAGCTTTAGTAAAACTATTTATCTTAGTTAGTCAAAATAATACCCAATTTACTAAAGATGATGTAAGTTCCTTAGCCGTTAGTGAAAACTTATTAGGTAACTTTGCTACCTCTACTGAAATTGATGCGAAAATTATTAATATTTTAACCAATTATCTAGCGACTATCGAAATAGAGTATAGAAGACAGGCTACTAATACTATTGATATTAAGAGTATTAATAGAGTAAATAAAGAATTAATTGCTACCTTAGAAAAATATTTAACCGAGAATAATATTTATATAGAAGATAGATCTTTTCTTGGAAATTCTAAATCATCTACTACTTTAAAAAAACAATTATAATAAAAAGAATAGAAAGATTATTAAAAAATGAAAAAAAGATTTAAAAAAATTTATTTAGAAATAACCAATATCTGTAATTTAAAATGTAATTTTTGTCCTAGTAATAATCGTTTAAAACAAGAGATGTCTTTAGAAACTTTTAAAACCATTTTACCTAAATTAAAAGATTATACCGATTATTTATATTTTCATTTAATGGGAGAACCTTTAGTTCATAGTCGTATTAATGAATTTATTAATATAGCAACTAACAATTTTAATTTTAAAGTTAATATAACTACTAATGGTTATTTAATCAAAAAAATAGAAGATAATCCGAATATCCATCAATTAAATATATCTTTACAAGCCATTAAAAACGATGAAGAAATCGATAATTATTTAAAAAATATCTTTGCAGCTGTAGATAAACTTCATAATCAAGGCACAATTATTGTCTATCGCTTATGGAATGAACAAGCTAGTTCTAGTAAAATTGTGGAAAAGTTAGAAAAACATTATAAAATTAAATTAAATGGGAATAATAAAATACAAGATGGTATTTATCTGGACCGCGAGATTCCCTTTATATGGCCTGATTTAAATAATACTTATTATAATGAAGAAGGTTCTTGTATGGGGCTTCGTAGTCATATTGGTATCTTAGTAAACGGTGATATCGTTCCGTGTTGTTTAGATTATAATGGCACAATAACTTTAGGAAATATCTTAAATGATGACATAGATACTATTTTAAAAGATAAAAGAGTGAAAAATATGCAAGAAAACTTTTTAAATAATAAAAAATGTGAAGAATTTTGTCGCCATTGTAATTTCTATGATAGAATAAAAAGTACAAAAAATTAATGCAACCAAAGATATTTAGTAATAAAAATTAATAAAGAAGTAAGGGTGATTATTTATGAAAAATGATAAAATAATAATAAGAGGAGCCAGAGAAAATAATTTAAAAAATATTGACTTAGACTTGCCCAAAAATTCCTTAATTGTAATGACAGGTGTTTCGGGTTCAGGAAAATCCTCATTAGCTTTTGATACCATTTATGCCGAAGGGCAAAGAAGATTCGTTGAAAGTTTATCCAGTTATGCCCGTCAGTTTTTAGGAGGCAGTGAAAAGCCTGATGTTGATTCCATAGAAGGCTTAAGTCCTAGTATTGCTATTGACCAAAAGACTACAAATAACAATCCCCGTAGTACCGTTGGTACCGTAACTGAAATATATGATTATCTAAAACTATTATATGCTAGAATTGGTACACCTTATTGCCCTAATCATCATACGCCAATTGTTCATCAAAGTATTGAAGAAATGACTAATAAAGTTATGAATATGCCAGAAGGTACTAAATTAGAAATAATGGCTCCTATCGTTAGAAATGAAAAAGGGACTCATAAAGATATTTTAGATGATTTAAGAAAAGAAGGCTATTCAAGAGTAAGAGTTAATGGAACTGTTTATAGTTTAGATGAAGAAATTACTTTAGAAAAAAATGTTAAAGATAGTATTGAAGCCATTGTAGATAGAATTGTTCTAAGTCCTAGTGAACGCTCTCGTGTCTTTGAGGCTATTGAAACGGCAACTAAACTTGCTGATGGGATGGTTTTAATCCATGTTATCGATGGCGAAGAAATTTTATGGAGTGAAAAATTTGCTTGTGTGGAATGTAACTACTCATTACCAGATTTAGAACCTAATATGTTTTCCTTCAATGCCCCATTTGGCGCGTGTCCAGAGTGTAAAGGCTTAGGCTTTAAAACCGCCATTAGTGAAGATTTGCTGGTGCCTGATAAAACTCTTTCTATTAATGAAGGGGCCATTCAAACCTTAAAAGATGACACTAATATCTTCTATACTAATGTTAAAACCGCCTGTGATTATTATCATATTGATATGAATAAACCATATAAAGAATTAACTAAAAAAGAGAAGAAAATTCTTTTATATGGTAGTGATGAACCATTAAAATTTGAATATACTGCTAAAAATGGTAATAAAAGATTTACTACTGATTATTATGAGGGTATTATTACCAACCTAGAACGCCGTTATATTGAAACATCTTCTAGTTGGATAAGAGAATGGTTAGATAATTACATGATGGAACTTACTTGTCCTGTTTGTCATGGGGCGCGTTTAAAAGAAGGTATCTTAAATGTCTTTATAAACAAGAAAAATATTTATGAAATGACGCAAATGAGTATTGGCAACTTATTAGAATTTATTAGAAATTTAAAGTTAACTAAAGAACAACAAGAAATTAGTAAATTAATTGTTAAAGAAATAATAAATCGTTTAGAATTTTTAAAAAATGTTGGTTTAGATTATTTAACTTTAGATCGAATGGCTGGTAGTTTATCCGGTGGTGAATTGCAAAGAATTCGTCTTGCTACCCAAATTGGTAGTCGTCTAAGTGGCGTTTTATATGTCCTAGATGAACCAAGTATCGGTTTACATCAAAGAGATAATGATAAACTAATTCGTTCTTTGAAAGAAATGGTTAATCTTGGTAATACTTTGATTGTCGTAGAACATGATAGTGATACGATGTTAGCCAGTGATTATTTAGTAGATATTGGACCTCGGGCTGGTAAAGAAGGCGGAAGGGTTATGGCTGCTGGTACCCCCGAAGAAGTCATGAAAAATCCTAATTCTTTAACAGGCAAATACTTGTCGGGTGAATACTTTATTCCAATTCCTAAAGAAAGAAGAAAAGGTAACGGCAAGTTCTTAGAGATAATCGGCGCTACGGAACATAACTTAAAAAATATAGATGTTAAAATACCTTTAGGTAAGTTTGTCTGTATAACTGGTGTATCTGGTTCGGGGAAGAGTTCTTTAGTAAACGAAATTCTTTATAAGTCCGTATTTAAAAATATTTATCCTAAATCTAAAGTTTTCTCGGGTAAATGTAAAAAAATTAAAGGTATAAACGAAATAGATAAAGTTGTCCAAATTTCCCAAGATCCAATCGGTAGAACTCCAAGAAGTAATCCTGCCACCTATGTTGGCTTATTTGATGACATAAGAGATTTACTTGCCCAAACTAAAGAAGCTAAGATTCGTGGTTTCGATAAAGGTAGATTCTCCTTCAATGTCAAAGGTGGTCGTTGTGAGGCTTGCTACGGTGATGGCGTTAAGAAAATAGAAATGCACTTCCTACCAGATGTTTATGTTCCTTGTGAAGTTTGTCATGGAACTCGTTATAATAAAGATACTTTAAATATTCGCTATAAGGGTAAGAATATCGCTGATATTTTGAAAATGCGTGTGGAAGAAGCCCAAGAATTCTTTAGCAATGTTCCAAAAATAAAGAGTACTTTAGATATTATGATGGATGTTGGTTTATCATATGTTGAATTAGGTCAAGGTGCCCCAACTTTATCTGGTGGTGAGGCTGGTCGTGTTAAGTTAGCCAAAGAATTGCAAAAGAAACCAACTGGTAAGAGTTTATTTATCTTAGATGAACCAACGACCGGACTTCATATTGATGATATTAAAAAGTTATTAGTTATTTTACAAAGAATAGTTGATAATGGTGATACCGTTGTTGTTATTGAACACAATTTAGATGTTATAAAAGTAGCCGACTATATTATTGATTTAGGTCCTGAAGGCGGTGCTTTAGGTGGCGAGATAGTATGTACTGGTACTCCTGAAGAAGTAGCCCAAAATCCTAACTCCTATACTGGTCAATATTTAAAAAAATATTTAATTGATAAATATCGTGTTTAAAAAATATAAATTATACTTATATTAAATAATAAATTAAAATAGATATTAAATAACTATGATGGTTACTTAGTATCTATTTTTTTAACATTTCATTAATTTCTTTAATTATCTTTTCCTTATCTTCTTCTGCAAGACTGTAATATTTATCAATCTCTTTTTCTTTACCAACTAAACAATCTATCGAACAGTCTAACACTTCACTTAATTTATAAATGACAGGTAAAGAAGGTATTCTTACTCCTTGTTCATAAGCCTCGATAGAAGAAGAACTTACTCCAACTAAGTGTTGCAATTTTACTTGGGAGTAGCCCTTCTTTAATCGAAGTTCTTTTAAATTAGTCATATTTATTTTAGTTTTAATTACATCAAATTCTTCTCTATTATTTCGCATAAGTTACATCTCATATTATTGTAATAGAAAATAATTATTATAACTCTTACACCTGGTAAGATTACTTAGTTAATCACTTTGCTATAATAAAAATTAGTAAGATATATATTAATAATAGGCGGTGTAAACATGAAAAAGAAGTATATAATTATGGGAGGATTTTTGGTAATCTTAACACTTTTATTAGGAATAGGTGTTTCCTATTCGTTATGGTATATCAGTGTTAGTCAAGATAAAGTAAACACAGCCATGACTAGTTGTTTTGATATAACTTATAGTAGTGAATCAAGTGCAATTAATTTAGAAAAACAGTATCCTATTAGTGATGAGGCTGGTAGTAAATTAACACCATATACTTTTAAGATAACCAATAATTGTGATATAAATGCTTATTATAAGATTAATTTAGAAACACTTAATATTAGTAATATTGATACTAGATTTATAAAGACTTCTTTAAATAACACTAATCCTCAAGTTGTCAACAAGTATAATGAAACAGAAGTTTCTTTAAAAAATGGTACAGTAGCCAATACTTTAAAGTCGGGCTATCTTCCGGTAGGAGGTTCCATATCTTTTGATTTAAGAGTATGGTTAGATTATGATACGACTATTAATGATATAAAAAATGATGGAACGGATAAATGGGTAGGTAAAATAGTAGCTATATCAAGTCCGGTAGCAGAAGATGAAATTAATAAGGCTTGTCAAGAAAAAGGTGGCGATTTAATAGATGGTGGAGAGTGTCGAAAGTATTATGCTAATTTGAATAATATTGTTAATATGGAGTATGTTGCTTTTGGTAATGTAGGTGATGGCAAACCTATTAATCATTTGTATGATCCATTATCAAAATCTTGGACGATTACATATAAGGGAGTAAATAAGTGGTTTGGGACATATATAAATGATGTAAAGGAAAAATATTCTCATGTTTTTTTTGGCAGTTTTATTTCAGATTACAATTTCGATGGTTTAAATATTGAGTTTTGTAATTACAATAGTAATACCAATAATTGTGCATATCGTCCACAGAATATCTACAATGCTGACAATTATTTTTCATATTATGTACAATTGACTAAATATATAGATATAAATAAGATAACATCATATAATACATATTTGATTTATTATGGATTTATGGCAATTACCGATGATACACTGTCAAAGGAATATAAACTTAGTGATTATAAAATTATTGATTTAACCTTAATGTTTGGCGAAGGCAACGAGCCAAGTCGAGAATGGTGTGATAAATATTTAACAAATTACTATGAATACAATGAAGAAGGCACATTAACCCCAATAAAAGAAATAGGTGAGCCAATAAAAACTAGTTTTTACGATAAAATAGATATGTTTGATTAATTTTTTAAATTTATTAAAAAAACTAGTTATTACCACATAACCAGTCTAAAGAAATATTGTATTTAAGACATATTTGATAAGTAAAAATAGTTAGAATTAAAGTTTTACCTGCTTCATAAGCACTAATAGTAGAATGAGAAGTATTAAGCAAATCTGCTAAATTCTGTTGAGTTAAATTAAATTTCTTTCTAATTAATTTAATATTGTTACCTATTAATTTTCTATCAAGAGAACTAATAGGTTTTTTATATTTATTTTCATTAGATAAATTTAAAGCATAATCCATAGAAACTTTAAAATAATTACAAAAATCTACTAATCTATTTAAAGGAATAATTTGCTCTTGAGTTTCCCATCTAGCATAAGTAGATTTACTAACATTAAGAATACTTGCTAAATCTCTTTGAGATAAACTATTATCTTCTCTAATTTCAATTAATCTTTCATTGTTATTCAAGTTAATCACCGAAATAATTTTCTCATTTAATAATTGATTTTTAATTTATGCCCCTAGCATACGACAATTATGTTATAATAACTTTAAGATAGTAGAAAGTTGTGTGGTTAAATGAGAAAATTAAATATAATGATGATTGGAATAAGTCTGGTGTTAATAGTTCTATTAGGAGTAGTTGTTTCTTATTCGTTATGGAATATCAGTGTTAGTCAAGATAAAGTAAACACGGCTATGACTAGTTGTTTTGATATAACTTATAGTAGTGAATCAAATGCGATTAACTTAGAAAAGCAATATCCTATAAGTGATGAGGCTGGTAGTAAATTAACACCATATACTTTTAAGATAACAAATAACTGTGATATAAATGCTTATTATAAGATTAATTTAGAGACTCTAAACACTAGTAATATTGATACTAGATTTATAAAGACTTCTTTAAATAATACTAATCCCCAAGTTATCAACAGGTATAATGAAACAGAAGTTTCTTTAAAAAATGGTAAAGTTGCTAATACTTTAAAATCAGGATATCTTCCGGTAGGAGGCTCCATATATTTTGATTTAAGAGTATGGTTAGATTATTATACAACTATTAATGATATAAAAAATGATGGAACTGATAAATGGGTAGGTAAAATAGTGGTTATATCTAGTCCTGTAACAGAAGATGAGATAAATAGTGTTTGTCAAAGCAGTGGTGGCGATTTAATAGATGGTGGAGAGTGTAGAAAATATTATGTGAAAGTAAATAACTTTGTGAATTTTAAGAGTATAAAATTTGGAAATGAAGAGACTAAAATTAATGGAATATATGACGATTTAACTAATATTTGGAATGTGAATTATAGTGGTGATAATAAGTGGTTTGGTGTATTTATAGTTCCAGTAAAAGAAAAGGTGAATCATTTAATATATGGAAGATTAAAAGCAACTGGAATTGCAACAAGTTTTCGCGTGGAATTCTGTGGATATAATTCTGAAACTGGATATTGCCATTACCCTCCTAAAATAGATATGAATAATTTTGGAAATAATGAGTATTCTTATTACTTTAATCTTTCAAAAGTTATAGATGAAGATAAAATACTTTCCTATAATAGATATCTCATATATCATGGTTACGGAGATGTTAAAGATGATGAAATATCAGAAACATACACAATAGAAAAATATTCATCTATTGATTTAACTTTAATGTTTGGTGAAGGCAATGAACCAAATGGGGAATGGTGTGATAAATACTTAGACAGATATATAGAATATAATTTAGAAGGTACATTAATCCCTATAAAAGAACTAGGTGAACCAATAAAAACTAGTTATTATGATGTTATAAATATGATAGATTAAAAAACAAAAGCAAGTTACTACTTTTGAATAAATTTTATATTACTTCTACCTAAAATATAATCGATAGAATAATTACTAATTTTAGATAATTCAATTAAAAAAGAACTAAGAATTAAATTTTTATTGTTTTCATAATTACTGATTGCTGATGATGAGGTATTTAATTTTTGAGCTAATTCTCGCATAGATAAATTCATGTTTTCTCGAACTTCTTTTAATCTTAAAGAAGTTTCTTTTTGATCTAAAACTTTATTAGTTTTTAAATTTATTCTTTTAGAAGATAATCCAACCAAATAGTCTATATTAACATTAAAAAATTCTCCTAATTCATATAATCTTTTAGTGGATATAGATAGTTTGTTATTTTCCCATTCACTATAAACAGATGGTGGTATGTTTAAAAATTTAGCCATATCTTTACTTAAATAATCTTTTTCTTCTCTTAAAAATACTAAATTGTTATTCATGATAATTCCACCTTATGCAAGAATTATCTAAGAAAAAAGAACTGTAAATAAAAATATTCGGTAAATATGAGCAAAACATGATATAATTTATTTAAGGTAGTGAAGAGAATGAAAAAAGTAAATTATATATTTGTGCTAGTAAGTGTTTTAATAGTAATAGTTTTAGGAATAGGTGTTTCTTATTCTTTATGGAATATCAGTGTTAGTCAGGATAAAGTAAATACAGCTATGACTAGTTGTTTTGATATAACTTATAGTAGTGAATCAAATGCAATTAATTTAGAAAAACAATATCCCATAAGTGATGATGCTGGTAGTAAGTTAACACCATATACTTTTAAGATAACAAATAATTGCGATATAAATGCGTATTATAAAATTAATTTAGAAACATTAAATACTAGTAATATTGATACTAGATTTATAAAGGCTTCTTTAAATAATACTAATCCACAAGTTATCAACAGGTATAATGAAACAGAAGTTTCTTTGAAAAATGGTAAAGTTGCTAATACTCTAAAATCTGGATATCTCCCAGTAGGCGGTTCTATATCTTTTGATTTAAGAGTATGGCTAGACTATGGTACAACTATTAATGATATAAAAAACGATGGAACTGATAAATGGGTAGGTAAAATAGTAGTTATATCTAGTCCCATAACGGAAGATGAGATAAACAAGGTTTGCCTAAGTAATGGTGGCGATTTAATAGATGGTGGAGAGTGTAGAAAATATTATGCAAAAGTAAATAACTTTATTAATAGCAACTATTGGACATTAAATAGCGCAACATTTATGATTGTTGATAAAGAAACAACTAAAATATCATGTACTGAAGCAGCAGAAACTTTATGCGGAATCTTTCAACAGCCATTGCATGTAGCCAAGTTTGGGAACAAGTATTATGTTTCGCAGAAGATTCAAAATTTAAATATAGACAAAAAATATATTATCGGTATAGAAGGAACGACTTATCAAAAATATACAAAATTTAATAATCTTGGATTGGTAAATTATAGCTTTGTTTTTGAATTTAATGATGAAATTGAGGAGGCTGTTAATTATAAAGCTCATGCGTTTATTTTGTATACTCAAAGTAATTTAGACGAACCTTTTTATACTAAAAATCCATTATTTACGGATTTAACTTTAATGTTTGGTGAAGGTAATGAACCAAGTCAAGAATGGTGTGATAAATATTTAGATAGATATATTGAATATAATTTAGAAGGAACTTTAACACCAATAAAAGAAATAGGGGAACCAATAAAAACTGTTTACTATGATAAAGTAGATATGTTTGATTGATGACAAATAAAAAAATAGTAAAATTAATGATACAATAAATTCAAAGAACTGGATATAAATTATAAAATAAAAAGTCATAAATATTTCAAAGTTAAAAAGTCATAACTTGGAATACTAATGGCTATTTTTTTCTCTAAAAATGTAAAATTCATGTCAAATTTAATAAAAAATTGTTAAACTTTAACGAAATATAAAAATTTTTGAAGGAAATTAGACTTCACTTACCAATATATATAATTAGGAGGTGAAATAATATTCCTCTTAAGAAAAGGAGGTGAATCTATGATAAATTTTGCCAAAAACAATATGGAAAAGGAAGTGATGATTAATGAAAAGCAAGAGAGAAATAGAGAAAACTTTAAAAGAAAATAAAGGTGCCGATTTTGTTTTACCTATGACTTGGGATGTAATGTTCGAGCAAATTTTCATTTCTGAGGAAGCCATGCCTTTACTTGAGTGTATCATTTCAATATTTGGCAATGTTAAAATTGAAGATGTTAAGGGTAAGGTTAGATTGTTACCAAATGAATTAAAACAAGTATCGGCAAAAGATACGAGAAGTAAAAGCGATATAATTGCTGATTATTTTAAAGATGAAAAAAATATTAATAAATATATTGTGGAAATGAATTCCTCACAGACAATGCCTTGGCGTAATGTCTTCTATGCTTATAAAGTAGCAGGAGGTGGTATTTCTATTAATGACGATAAATATGTTAAGGCTTACGACACTATCTTAATTGATTTTAATACATTTGCTGATAACGAAAATGATTTAATAGAAATGATTACTATGCGTTATAAAACTGGTAAAATCTTTGATGATAGTACCAAAATATTCGAAATAAATATGGCAAAAGCTAAAGATATGAGTTATAATTATGCCGATAAGCAAGAAGAACAAGTAGCCATAATTTGTAGAATGTTTATGACTACCAGTTCGCTTGAGTTGGATAAGGAGTCGAATAAACTTATGAGCAAAAAAGATACGGAAAAATTAGTTAGTCGTGCCAAGGAATTATCGAGTGATGATGGTTATATTAGACTTTTTAATGAAGAAGAAAATTATAAGGAGCTGATTCGTAATACTGAGTTAGCAGAAGCTCATGAAAAAGGCAAACTAGAAGGTAAGCTAGAAGGCAAGTTAGAAGGCTCTGAAGAAAGAGCATTAGAAATTGCTAAAAAGTGTTTAGAAAAAAACATGAATATTGATACAATTGCAGAACTAACCGGCTTATCAATTGAAGAAATCGATAAATTAAGAAAAGAAGCTTAGCAAATAATTGCTTTAAAAAATGTTATAAAGCTTAAAATGAAATTAAAGAAAAATCCATAATAGTCAATATTCCAAGATTACAAGGGCGCAGCTTATTTAGGCTACGCCTTTTCGATAATACTTTTCCATTTCTTAAATTAAACTTATCTAGTAAAACTAATATGTTTTTGATATAATCAAGTGGAAGAAAAGAGGAAATATATGAATCCAGTTTTATTTACCATCGGAAATTTTGAAATTAGATGGTATTCAGTCTTAATTTTAACAGGGGTTATTTTAGGTTATATAATTGCTGAAAAAGAGGCCAAACGCTTGCGCTTTAATACAGACTTCCTTTTCAATATGTTTTTCTATGCTTTAATATTTGGCATCATTGGTGCTAGACTTTATTATGTTGCATTCAACTGGAGCGCTTATGCTTCTAATCCTATATCCATTCTTTATGT
The DNA here is from genome assembly GCA_934095825.1 of uncultured Bacilli bacterium. The sequence continues at coordinate 26,695 of CAKOKQ010000010.1, forward strand.
CTGGGAAGGTGGCCTTGCAATTCATGGTGGCATTATTGCGGGTCTTATTACCATGTATCTTTATTGCAAAAAATATAATGCTTATCTAATCCGTGTTTTGGATTTTGTTTGTCCATCACTACTTTTAGCGCAGGCAATCGGTCGTTGGGGCAACTTCTTTAATAGCGAAGCCCATGGTCCGGCAACAACTTTACTTGCCCTTCAAAATAAACACATTCCTGATTTTATTATTAAAGGTATGCAAATTAATGGTGTTTACTATGAACCAACCTTCTTTTATGAATCCCTTTGGTGTCTTTTAGGATTTATCGTCATGTTAATAGTTCGTCGTTCTAAAAAAACAAAAATTGGCACTTTAACTGCCATTTATCTAATGTGGTATGGTATAGGTCGCTTCTTTATTGAAGGAATGCGTACCGATTCTTTAATGCTTGGTGGTTTTAAAGTGGCACAGATTGTATCCGTTATCATGTTTATCATTGGTCTTTTAGCTATAATGATAATTAGTCGCAAAGATAAATATGAAGACCTATATAATAATGAAGAGACAAAGGACATTCATTTTTAAGAAAATAATTAAAATTTAAATATTATGAAGATAAAAAATTGCTTGCTAGATGATAATGAATAAGCAATCTAAGGAGGTATTACCATGTATGATTTAATAATTGTTGGTTTAGGAGCTGCCGGAATAAGCGCCGCCATCTATGCTAAAAGAAGTAACCTAAAAGTTTTATGCTTAGAAAAAAGTATGCCAGGCGGAATAATTAATTATATTGATAAAATCGATAACTATCCAGGGTTTCCTAATATCAGTGGGGCTGACCTTTCTTATAAACTTTATGAACACTTAATGTCTTTAGATATTGAGTACAAATTAGAAAGCGTCAATCATATCGAAAAAGAACAAAGCGTTTTTAGAGTTAGTACTAAAGAAGCAACCTATGAAGCTAAAAAAGTTATTATCGCTAGTGGTCGTAAAGCCAGAAAACTAGGTCTACCTAATGAAGAAAAATTCTTAGGCCGTGGTATTAGCTATTGTGCTGTTTGTGATGGAGCTTTCTTTAGAAATCAAACCATTGCCGTTGTTGGCTCCGGTCGTTCCGCCGTTCAAGAAACTTTATATTTATCTAACTTTGCTTATAAAATCTACATGTTAATTCGCAAAGATAAACTAAAAGTCGAAGAACAATTACTTCAAAAATTACAAGCTAAAAAGAATATTGAAATTACCTATAACACTACAATTAGTTCTTTAAATGGCGAAGAAAAATTGACAAGCTTAACTATAAATAAGGAAAATCACGAAAAAAATCTTGAAGTATCAGGTTTATTTATCTATATCGGCTATGAACCAAACATTTCCTATCTTAGCAACTTTAATATTTTTGATGACGAAGGCTATATCAAAGTAAATACCAAATACGAAACATCTGTTCAAGGATTATATGCTGTTGGTGATAATATTAAAAATGAATATTATCAAATAATAACTGCAATGTCCGAAGGAACAGTAGCGGCTTTAAATGTTGCAGCTTCTTTAAATGAAAAATAAAATCTAAATAAATTATTTAAATTAAATATCTAGTTAAATATCTAGTTATCCACAAACAAATATTTACAAATAAACTTCGAGTTAATTGCCAGATAAAAAAGATTTATCAACAGTTACTACCAATTTATCCACAAGTAAATAACAAGTTATCAACAGATATAAATGGATTTTCTAAAGAATAACCCAAAAATTAATGAGTAATTTATAATTAAGAAAAACGCTTGAAAATCAATAACTATTTAAACTAAATAAAAAATGAATAAGGAGAAAATTTCACTAAAAGCACATAATATAGCAAGAATAGAGTCTCAAAAAAGCTTCTCTAAAATTACTTGCTGAAATGTGCTTTTTTGTTTTACTTTTTAGACAAAGTGTGTTAATATTTGAAGCGTGATGAAATATGAAAAGCCCTTTAGTATATGCCTACATAGGCGACTGTATTTATGAATTTTATGTGCGTAAATTTTTAGTCGAAGAAAACATGTGTAAATTAAAAGAAATTCAGCAGCGAAGTCTAAATTTTGTCAGTGCTAAAAGCCAACGCAAAATCTATGAAGCTCTTAGTAGTCAAGAATTTTTAACTAAAGAAGAAGAAGAGATTATAAAATGGGGTCGCAACGCTCACGGCGGTAAAGCCAAACATACTGATATCGTTACTTATCGCATTGCCACCGGTCTTGAATGTTTAATTGGCTATTTGTATTATCAAAATAATTTAGAAAGAATTACCGAAATAATGAAGGAGGTCATTAAAAATGAAAGTATATGGTAAAAATGTTTTAAATGAAGTCTTATCTAATCCTCAAAAAATAAAAAAACTTTATATAACAAGTAACATGAAAGACGAAAGAATTATGAAAAGTGTTCGTGAAAACAAAATTCAATTCGAGTCCGTTTCTCGTGAAACTATGGATAAAATGGTAAAAGGTAATCACCAAGGTATTATGGCCATCGTTGATGATTTTAACTATACCGATTATAAATCTATGTATAATGAAAAACTAGTTGTTATTTTAGACCATCTAGAAGACCCTCATAACTTTGGGGCCATTATCCGTACCTGCGAAGCTGCTGGGGTCAAATCAATAATTATTCCCAAAGATCGTAGCGTTGATGTTAATGAAACTGTTATGAAAACTTCCACTGGAGCCTTAGAATATGTTAATATAGCCCGAGTTAACAACTTAGTTAAAACAATTAATGATTTTAAAGATAACGGCTTCTTTGTTTACGGCGCTGAAGCTGATGGCATCTCAAGTAAAACTTGCGATTATAGCGATAAAGTCGTTTTAGTAGTTGGCAGTGAGGGTTTTGGTTTATCGCGTCTTGTTCGTGAAAACTGCGATCAAATTGTATCTTTGCCTATGAAAGGACATGTCAATAGTCTTAATGCCTCTGTTGCAGCAGCTATCCTAATCTATGACATTGCATTTCGCTAATGGGAAAAACTTATAAAGATACCAACGACGCTGAATTGCTTTTTATGCTTAATGAAGAAAGTGAAGACGCTAAAGATATATTGTTCAAAAAATATTACTATATTATAGAGCAAACAATGAAAAGGTATGCTAAGATTATTGCTAAATCAGGTGTTGAATATAAAGATATTTACCAAGAAGCTATGTTAGGTTTTGCTGATGCTTTAGATAAATATAATGAAACTAAAGAAGCTCAACTTCCTACCTTTATAACCCTTTGTGTTAAAAGAAGATTGTCAAATCTCTTAAGAGGGGCAACCAATGTTAAATCGAAATTTAATAAAGACATCTTATCTATTGATTACGACTATGAAAATTATGATACGACTTTAATTGATATCATAAGTGATGATAATAAAAATAATCCTTTAGTAAACATTGCTACTAGAGAAAACCTCGAAGTCATTATTAATGCTTGTGAAGCAAAACTATCTCCATTTGAAACGAAAGTTTTTGATTTAATGATACTAGAATATGATTATAAGCAAATTGCCGAAATTTTGCATGAATCTCCTAAAAAAATCGATAATACCGCCCAAAGAATTAGAAGAAAAATCAAAGATATTACTGATGTTTTAAAATCTGATAATAAATAAAATCCTAAGCAATGAGATATAAATGTGTTATTTTGTTTAAAATTAAAGTAGAATAAATAAAACAAAATGAAATAAACAAAATGAAATAAATAAAATGAAATAACCAAAAAATTCGGATAAATAAAAATATGATAAGTAAAAAAATATGATAAGTAAAATAGAATAAATAAAAATAGGATAATAAAATGAAACAAAAAAATCCAAATAAGATTAAAATAAGTTTTTAAAAATATAGGAAATATCTAAAAGTATGTTTTTGAAAAATAGTGTGATACTTAGTCTAATTTTTCAAGATTAATTATTACACTTTTTTCTTATCCTCTACCCAACGAGCCATCTTAAAAAATGCAAAAATATGCATAAAACCACTTGCATTTTATCAGGACTTATAGTATATTTTAGTTGTGATACGCAAGCAATATGCGTTTTTATTTTATAAAAATAAGAGGTGCTATAAATGGCAAAAAAAGATACAAATAAAAAAAGTAACAAAGAATCATATTTAAGCGGAGTAAAATCGGAACTAAAAAAAGTAAGTTGGCCTAAATTTAAAGATATACTAAAGTATACCTTTGCAACTATCATCTTCTGTCTAATTCTTGCTGGTTTCTTCTCAATCTTAAATTTAATATTATCATTAATTAAGGGGGCATTAGTCTAATGGATAAAGAATGGTATGTTGTTAACACTTACAGTGGACACGAATATAAAGTAAAAGAAAAATTAGAATCTAAAATCGAATCAATGGGTTTACAAGATAATATTTTTAGAATCGTAATTCCAGAAACTACCGAAGTCGAAGTTAAAAATGGTGTTAAAAAAGAAAAACAAAAAAAGATGTTTCCGGGTTATATTTTAGTTGAAATGAAAATGTCTGATGAATCTTGGTACATCGTTAGAAATACTCCGGGGGTAACAGGTTTCATTGGCTCAAGTGGTAAAGGTGCTAAACCAACTCCATTATTACCTCAGGAAATTGACCGTATCTTAGCTGATATGGGTATGAGCAGAGTAGAAACTCCTAAAGACCTAGCAGTCGGTACTAAAGTTAACATTATTGATGGACCATTCAAAGGAATGTCAGGTAGTGTTGATACTCTTGATTTAGAAAATGGTCGCTTAAATGTTTTAATCGACTTATTCGGACAAGAAACTCCTGTTGAAGTTGAAATAAATCAAGTTAGTCAGATATAATAAAGAAAATTTATTATGGCTTATAACTAAACTATAGAAAGGCTTTTTTAAGAAGTTTGACTATAGTTTTTTTGTTTAGTATTGTGTTATTAATATAGCACCATAAAACCTAATTGCATAAAATGATAATTGTTATTATTTTATATTCATGTTTCTATATAATTAGTTTTTATATGATTTCTAGGTAATTGCATAATTTTTTCATGCATCTGTGTGCTTCTTAAAGAAATTAATAAGAATTTTTAAGATATCATTCTAACATTTCAAAGCTATTAAAATGTCAACGATTTTTTTTGATAATATCGTCATTTTTAACTTGATTTTTTATTCTTCCTATGGTAGTATCATTATCGATTACATATGTTTATTACATTTAATTATTACATGACGGGTATGTAACCATTAAGTGGAAGGGAGTGCGGAATGCCCACACCACTTACGCGACAAAATATTTTATAGGAGGTGTTTTTCGTGGCTAAAGAAATCGTAAAAAGAATTAAATTACAAATTCCAGCCGGCAAAGCAACACCAGCTCCTCCAGTAGGTACTGTGTTAGGGCCAGCAGGAATTAACTTACAAGATTTTTGCTCAAAATTCAATGATGCATCTAGAGATAAAATGGGAGATGTTCTTCCATGCGTTATCACAATTTATGATGATAGATCATTCGATTTTGTGTTAAAAACTCCACCAGCTCCATTCTTAATTAAGAAAGCTGCTAAAATTCAAAAAGGTAGCACAAAGGGAGCTAACGAAGTAGTTGCAACTTTAACTGTTGACCAGTTAAAAGAAATTGCAGAAACAAAATTACCTGATTTAAATTGCTATACATTAGAAGCTGCAATGAACATTGTTGAAGGTACTGCTAGAAACATGGGCGTTGCTATTGAAGGCTTAAATGATAAAGAATTAGCAGAACAAGGTAAGGAAGCTGCTCTAGAAGAAGCTGAAGCTGCAAAGCGTGAAGCTGAGTTAGAGGCTGCTGAAGAAGCAAACAAGAACGCAACAATCGGTGAAGTTGAAGTAATTAACGACAAATCTAAAGAAACTGAAGAAGAAGAAAAGTAATTACAAAATTTAAAAAATAATTCCGCTAATAAACCACAATTAGAAAGGAAATAAGTATGAAAAAAGGCAAAAAGTATGTGGAAGCTTCTAAAAAAGTAGACAAAAACACATTATATACTAAAGAAGAAGCAATCAAATTAGTTAAAGAAACTGCTACTGCTAAATTCGATAGTACTGTAGAAGTTGCCATTAAACTAAATTTAGATACTAAAAAAGCAGATCAACAATTAAGAGGCTCATTCGTACTTCCTAACGGAACTGGTAAAACTAAAAAAGTTTTAGTTATTGCTAAGGGTGAAGCTGCTACTGCTGCTAAAAATGCTGGTGCTGACTATGTTGGCGATACTGATATGATTGAAAAAATTCAAAACGAAAATTGGTTTGATTTTGATGTTATCGTTGCAACACCAGATATGATGGCTCAACTTGGTAGAATTGGTCGTGTTTTAGGACCTAAAGGTTTAATGCCAAACCCTAAAACTGGTACTGTTACAATGAATACTGCTAAAGCAGTTGAAGATATCAAAAAAGGTATGGTATCATACAAAACTGATTCATTTGGTAATATTCATACAATTATTGGTAAAGTTTCATTTACTGATGAACAATTACTAGAAAACTTAACTTATGTATTTAATACTATTGTTAAGGCTAAACCATCTACTGTTAAAGGAAACTACATTGAAAATATCTCTGTAGCATCTACAATGGGACCTGGAATTAAATTAGATAAAAATTCATTTGGAATCTAATTTTATTAAATAAGTTAAAAAAGCCTAATTACCAAAGACAGTAAGTACAAAAATAAATCTTACCGAGGGAAAATAAAGATAATATTCTTTAACCTTTCCTGATTGGAAAGCTTTTTTATATAAAATTTATAGAAAGGACAAAAAACTATGGCAAGTAAGAAAATTCTTGAAGCAAAAGCTGCAGTTGTTTCTGAAATAAGTGATAAAGTTAAGGCTTCTGAGTCTGTAATTGTATTCTCTTATCAAGGATTAACAGTTGCTGAATTTACTGAATTAAGAAGAAATCTAAAAGATGCTAATGGTGAAGTAAAAATTTATAAAAATACATTAGTTAGACGCGCTTTAAATGACTTATCTATTGGTATGGATGATGCATTCTTAGAAGGACCTAACGCAATCGTATTTGGTGAATCTTTACTAGAACCTATCAAAGTTCTAAGCAAATTTGCTAAAGAACATGAAAAAGCCACTATTATAGTTGGTATCATTAGTGGTAATGTTGCTAGTCTAGAAACGATTAACGAATATGCAAGTATTCCATCTCGTGAAGGATTGTTAACACAACTTGCTGGTGGTATGATTCAATATGTTAGAGATTTATCTATCGCATTGAACTTATACTCTGAACAATTAGAAAAATAGTTTATTAAGAAAGGAAAATAAAAATGGCAAAATTTACTAAAGAAGAATTTATCGAAGGTTTAAAAGAAATGACTATTCTTGAAGTTAAAGAATTAGTTGATGCAATGAAGGAAGAATTTGGAGTAGATCCATCTGCTGTTGCTGTTGCTGCTGCTCCAGCTGCTGGCGAAGATAACGCTGCTGCTGCAAACAAAAATGTTGTATTAAAGGATGCTGGCGCTACTAAGATTGCTGTTATCAAAATTCTTAAAGAATTAACTGGTTTAGGACTAGTTGAGGCTAAAGCTTTAGCTGATAACGGTGGAAATGTTAAAGAAAACCTTCCTGCTGAAGAAGCTGAAAAAGTTAAAGCACAACTTGAAGAAGCTGGTGCTACTGTTGAATTAGTTAACTGCTAATTTGTAACCAAAGATAAATTAAGACTGTAGGGAAACCCGCAGTTTTTTCTTGCTTAAAAAGAAGTAATGATATATAATCTATTTCGAGGTGAAAGACCGTGAAACTTAACAACAAAGGTTGGAGCTTAAATACTCTATTAATCTGCATGGCCGTTATACTATCTTTTTTATTAATTTCAGTATTTTATGTTTATAAACTGTCGACCAAATTAAGTAATGATTTAAATAGTAATAATAATTCTACTAACTATTCTAATAATAGTTCTAAGGAATTAACAGACAATATAAATAATAACCAAAACACTAATCAAAATAATAATTATAACAATAATTCTAATAACAATACCAATAATAATGGCAATCAATCAAATAATGATTTAGCGGATGATAATACCAATATCGGTGGTAATAGTACTTCTAAAAATAAATATTATACAACTAAAGAAAGCCAGTTGCAGGCCGCAACTATTCGCTATCTAAAAGAAAATGGCATTACAATCGCTGAAGATGAGACGATTGTAATAAACGCTAATGATATTATTAATAAAAAATACATTCAATCAATTAAAGATGAAAGAACAAACAATATGTGCGATGGTTACTCGGTAGCTAGTTTCAAAGATAATGATTATATTGTTAAATCATATATTGATTGTGATTCGTACTCGTCTGATGAATATGGAGTTGATAATATAGAATGAAAAAATTTCGTAAATTCACGATTCTGTGGGGAGTAATTCTTGTATCGATTTTTGTTTTGTTTACCATGTATTCCTTTAAACTAGATAAGAAAATAAAAGAATATCGTAGCCTAGAAGAATATTTTGCTAATGCCGTAGCTGAATATAACAATAAGAATAAGGACTATCCTAAAACAATTGAAGTTATAAATTTTAGTCTAAGCGAAGCTATTGAAAAAGGGGTAGTTAGTCAACTGAAAATCGATAATGATATTTGTGATGGTTATGTAAAGATAGCCAACGAAGAAATCGTTACTTATACTCCTTATATTTCTTGCAAAAATTATACTACTAAAGGCTATACAAAAAATTTAGATTAGCGTTAAGTTTTTGTTGACAAAAGAGGAAGCAGAATGCTATAGTATTAATGAATTTTAATTATGGTTCTATCTCGGTAGAACTTATTTAAAAAGAATAATTGATACACCAGGATGTGTGTTAATGGAAGGAGGATTTTATGACAACTATTAACCAATTAGTTAGAAAAGGAAGAAGTAAGAAAACTAAAAAGAGTAAGAGCCCAGTATTAAACGTTGGCTTCAATTCTATGGAAAGAAAAGAAACTGAAACAAATAGTCCACAAAAGCGTGGTGTTTGTACAAGAGTTGCTACTCGTACACCAAAGAAACCAAACTCAGCGTTAAGAAAATATGCTCGTGTTAGATTATCAAATGGTCGTGAAGTTGATACTTATATTCCAGGTGAAGGTCATAACTTACAAGAACATAGCGTAGTATTAATTCGTGGTGGTCGTGTTAAAGACCTTATCGGTGTTAGATATCATATTGTGCGTGGAACACTTGATACTCAAGGCGTTAACAATAGAAAACAAGGTCGTAGTAAATACGGTACTAAAAAACCAAAAACTAAATAATAATTAAAGGAAGGAGAAGATAATTATGCGTAAAAGACGCGCTGTAAAAAGAGATGTATTACCTGATCCAATATACAATTCAAAAGTGGTTACTAAATTAGTTAACACACTTATGATTGGTGGTAAAAAAGGTACTGCACAAAAAATTCTTTATGAAGCATTCGATATAATTAAAGAAACAACTAAGAAAGACCCAATGGAAGTTTATAACGAAGCAATGAAGAATATTATGCCCGCTCTAGAAGTTAAATCTAGACGTGTAGGTGGTTCTAATGTTCAAGTTCCACTAGAAGTAAGCCCAGAAAGAGCTCAATCACTTGCTCTAAGATGGTTAGTAAATTATGCTAAAAATGGTCGTGGAAAAACTATGGCTGAAAAATTAGCAAACGAAATTATGGATGCTGCAAAAGGCGTTGGTGGAGCTGTTAAAAAGCGTGAGGATACTCACAAAATGGCTGAAGCTAATAAAGCATTTGCTCATTATAGATGGTAGGAGAAATATATGGCAAGAGATGTCTCAATTGACAAAGTAAGAAATATCGGTATCATGGCTCACATTGATGCTGGAAAAACAACTACTACTGAACGTGTATTATTCCATACTGGAGTAACACATAAAATTGGTGAAACTCACGATGGTGAATCACAAATGGACTGGATGGAACAAGAAAAGGAAAGAGGTATTACAATTACTTCCGCTGCAACAACTGCACACTGGAAGGGATACCGTTTCAATATTATTGATACCCCAGGTCATGTAGACTTTACTGTAGAAGTTTCCCGTAGTTTAAGAGTTCTAGATGGCGCTGTAGCATTAATCGATGCTCAAGCTGGTGTAGAACCTCAAACTGAAACTGTATGGCGTCAAGCAACTGAATTCAAAGTTCCAAGAATTATTTTTGCTAATAAAATGGATAAGATGGGTGCTGACTTCGTTTACAGTTTAGATACAATTGACAAGAGATTAGGTGTTAATGCAAAACCAATCGAATGGCCAATTGGACAAGAATCTGAATTCAATGGTATCATTGATTTAGTAACAATGAAAGCTTATCAATATGATGGTCAACAAGCTGAAAATCCTGTTGAAATTGAAATCCCAGCAGAATTAAAAGCAGAAGCAGAAAAAAGACGCTCTGATTTAGTTGAAACTGTTGTTGAATTCGATGATGAACTAATGGAAAAATACCTTGGTGGTGAAGAATTAACTATTGAAGAAATCAAACATTGTATCCGTAAAGGAACCCTTGCTGCTGAATTCTTCCCAGTTATGTGCGGAACTGCTTTAGGAAATATTGGTGTTAAGTTATTACTTGATGCTGTAATCGATTATTTACCTGCTCCAACTGATGTTCCATCAATTGAATGTTTTAATCCAAAAACTGGTGAAGATATAATGCGTCATCCAAGTGATAATGAACCATTTACTGCCCTAGCATTTAAGATTATGACAGATCCATTTGTAGGTAGATTAGCATTCTTCCGTGTTTACTCTGGTAAATTAACAAGCGGTTCATACGTTTTAAATAGTACTAAGGGTGAAAAAGAAAGAATTGGTCGTATCTTACAAATGCATGCAAATACTCGTAAAGAAATTTCTGAAGTATATTGTGGTGAAATTGCTGCTGCTGTAGGTTTAAAAAATACTACTACTGCTGATACATTATGTGATGAAAAGAACCCAGTTATCATGAAGGGTATGGAATTCCCATTACCAGTTATTGATGAAGCAATCGAACCAAAGAGTAAAAATGACCAAGATAAAATGGCCCTTGCTCTTCAAAAACTTGCTGAAGAAGATCCAACATTCAAATATAAGACTGACCATGAAACAGGTCAAACTGTTATCAGTGGTATGGGTGAATTACACCTAGATGTTCTTGTAGATAGAATGCGTAGAGAATTTAATGTTGAATGCAACATTGGTAAACCACAAGTTGCTTACCGTGAAACAATCACTCAAGTTGGCGAATGTGAAGGTCGTTATATTAAACAATCTGGTGGTCGTGGACAATACGGACATGTTTGGGTTAAATTTGAACCAAATCCAGGTAAAGGTTATGAATTTGTTGACGCTATCGTCGGTGGTGTAGTTCCTCGTGAGTATATTCCCGTAACTGATAAAGGTTTACAAGAAGCCCTAGCTGGTGGTGTACTTGCCGGATATCCAATGGTTGATATCAAAGCTACATTATTTGATGGTTCATACCATGATGTCGATTCATCCGAAATGGCATTCAAAATTGCTGCTTCTCTAGCAGTTAAAGAAACTAAGAATAAGTGTAAACCAGTTATTCTAGAACCAATCATGAAAGTTGCTGTAACAGTTCCAGAAGAATATATGGGTAATGTTATGGGTGACTTAACAAGTCGTAGAGGTCGTCCACTTGGACAAGAGTCTCGTGGTAATGCTCTACAAATTATGGCAATGGTTCCACTTGCCGAAATGTTTGGTTATGCTACTTCTCTAAGAAGTAATACCCAAGGTCGTGGAAACTTTGTTATGGAATTAGATCATTATGATGAAGTTCCAAAATCAATCGCTGAAGATATAATTAAGAAAAACAGCGCTAACTAAAAATAATACTTGAAAAAACATCAAGCATTAGATAAAATAAATATGTAATAAAAAAGAAGGAGAATATTTAATATGGCAAAAGAAAAATTTGACAGAAGTAAAGAGCATTTAAATATTGGTACTATTGGTCATGTAGACCATGGTAAAACTACTTTAACTGCTGCTATTACTAAATATTTTGGTAACTTTGTAGATTATGCTGATATCGATAAAGCACCAGAAGAAAGAGAAAGAGGTATTACAATCAATACTGCTCATGTTGAGTACGAAACTGCAACTCGTCACTATGCTCATGTAGATTGCCCAGGCCATGCTGACTATGTTAAGAACATGATTACTGGTGCCGCTCAAATGGATGGCGCTATTCTAGTTGTTTCAGCAACAGATGGTCCAATGCCTCAAACTAGAGAACATATTTTACTTGCTCGTCAAGTAGGTGTTCCTAAAATTCTTGTATTTATCAACAAATGCGATATGGTTGAAGATCCTGAATTATTAGACTTGGTAGAAATGGAAATCCGTGAACTATTAGGAGAATATGGTTTTGATGCTGATTGTCCTATCATCCGTGGATCTGCTCTTAAGGCTCTTGAAGGTGATGAATCTGATATGGGTGCTGGCGCAATTAAGAAATTAATGGAAGCTTGCGATACATATTTTGATGTTCCTGTAAGAGATTTAGATAAACCATTCTTAATGAGTATCGAAGATGTATTTACAATTTCTGGTCGTGGTACAGTTGTTACTGGTCGTGTTGAGCGTGGACAACTTAAACTTAACGATGAAGTTGAAATCGTTGGTCTTAAACCTACAAGAAAAACAGTTGTTACTGGTATCGAAATGTTTAGAAAATCTCTAGACTTTGCTCAAGCTGGTGACAATGCTGGTGCATTACTTCGTGGTATTAACCGTGATGAAGTTGAGCGTGGACAAGTACTTGCTAAACCAGGTTCAGTTACTCCTCATCATAAATTTACTGCTAAAGTTTATGTATTAAGCAAAGAAGAAGGTGGTCGTCATACTCCATTCTTCTCAAACTACAGACCTCAATTCTATTTCAGAACAACTGATGTTACAGGTGTTATTGAATTACCAGCAGGTGTTGAAATGGTTATGCCAGGCGACAATGTTGATATGACTGTAGAATTAATTGCTCCAGTAGCTTTAGAAAAAGGTACTAAGTTCTCTATCCGTGAAGGTGGTCGTACTGTAGGTGCTGGTTCTGTTACTGACATTATTGAGTAATAAAACTTTGATTAAAGGTGGAACTTTTATAGTTTCACTTTTTTTCTATCCAAAATAATGTATAATTATATTAGGTGGTGAAATATGAAAAAAAGTAAAACTAAACGAAAAAAGAAAAAGAGCCGTCGTAGATTAAAAAAAGGCCCCAAATTAGTTTTATTGTTAATATTTCTTGCAGCACTCTTTTTTACATTAAAAAAATCACTTGACAATTATAATATTACTTTTAATAATACCTATGAATATTTAATGAACAAAATAAACGAACAGAAAAAGAAACAAGATGAAAAAAAAGAACAAGAGAAAAAACAACAACAAGATAAAGACTATAATATTTGCTTGAATCAAAAATATACGGAAGAAGAAAAATCCGAAAAACTAACTAAACTTGAGGATGAATTGACGGATTATTTAAAAAAATATAATCTAAGTGTAAAATTTGTTGACATAAAACTAGATTATATCTATAGCTATAACGAAAAAAAAGTGTATTATGCCGCCAGTACGATTAAAATGCTAGATGCTATTTATATTTATGAAAATGCGGTTAATGGTAATTTAGACTTAGATAGTACAAAAAAATATACTAAAAATTTTAAAATGCCTTATTCAAAGGGTTTAGAAAAATATAAAATTGGCGATAATATAACTTTGCGTAATTTAGTAAAATATGCGATAACAGTAAGTGATAATTCGGCCCATCAAATGCTTGTTGACTACATAGGATTTAGTAAGTTAGAAAGTTTTGGCAATAGTTTGGGAGCTAAGAATACCCTTATAGGTGGCGATAACTTTGGACAAATTGATGTCAATGATTCCATAATATATTTAAGAGAGTTATATAATTTTATAGAAGAAAATTCTAAACTTTCATCTGAACTAAAATCATATTTTGTAGAGAGCGATGAAAACTTCTTGAAAGACGAAGAAAATGGTATAGAAGCCGCAACAAAATATGGTGAATATGATAGCACTTTCCACAATAACGGAATTGTTTATGCTAAAAATCCATATTTGCTAAGTATATTAACAAATTTGGGTAAGAAAAAGGGTTCTAGCACAATGCAAACAATAAATAGTAAAGTTGAAGAGTTACAGAAAGAAGTGTATGAAAATCACGCTAACTATTGCCAACAAAAAGTATACAGTGTCCAAAATGATTGACAATGCTAGATTAAATTATTAAAATATAATTGGAGAGATGAGTATGAAAGAAAAGAGAAAATTATTCAATATTGCAACTTATGGTCAAATGCTAATCGATATTATTTTATTTGCTCTAGGTGTTTACAGTGCTAGTAATCCAACTAGTTCAAATACAGTTATCGGTGTTGCCTTTGGCATTTCCTTAAGTGTTGTAGGAATTTACAACATAATCAAGTACATATTTAATGTTCATAAAGGCCCATTTTTTATGGCTGATATTATTTATGGAATTTTAAGCATAATTGCTGGCATATTTATTATAATTAATCCATTATCCCTAACTGGCATTTTATCAATTGGTATTGGTTTATGGTTAATTATATCTGCATCATTCAAGTTTGCTTTAGCCTTACAATTAAAGAAATTTTCCGAAGAAACTTGGTTATTTTCAATGGTGCTATCAGTATTAGTCCTAATAATTGGTGTTATAGTAATGATAAATCCATTTAGCACAGCCCTAGTTTTGACAACATTTATTGGAATAATAATGTGTGTATATGCAAGTATTGATTTTTTACAACAAATTTTATTTAGAAAAAGAGTTAAAGAAATAATTAATATCTTCTTTGAGTAATGATTTTTAATTTAGCCCCTAGGGGCTATTTTTTAATATTCTGATATAAATTAAAATTATATTTAATTACAATTGTATTATATGTACGCGTTGGCTAAAAAAACATAATTATTACCAATTTTTATTTAAAGAAATATCTATAAAATAATTGTAAAAAATTTATATCTGTTTAACAAAATCAACAAATAAATTAAATTTATAATTTCAAAATTTATGATGTTTTTACATAGAAATAGCGAACCCTATTATTGATAAATATTACAAAATGAGGTACAATATCATAGTGAAAAAGGTGAAGGTGAAAAAATGAAAATTAAGAAAATATATGCAAGAGAAATTTTAGATTCAAGAGGAAATCCAACTGTTGAATGCGATGTTACTCTAGAAAACGGAATTAAAGCTACTGCTTCAGTTCCATCAGGTGCTTCAACTGGTTCAAGAGAAGCTTTAGAACTACGCGATAATGATAAAAATCGTTATAATGGCAAAGGTGTTTTAAAAGCAGTAAGCAATATTAATGATATTATTGCTAAAGAACTAGAAGGCAAAGAATTAGTGCAAAATCAAATTGATGCTGACTTGTTAAAATTAGATGGCACAGAATTTAAAACAAATTTAGGAGCTAATGCAACATTGGCAGTATCTCTAGCTTGTTTAAAGGCTGCTGCTGCAAATGCTGGTAAAGAGTTATATGAATTTGTATCTAATGGTACTGTTGGCTTACCAATTCCGATGATGAACATCGTTAACGGTGGTAAACATGCTAACAATGATTTAGATATTCAGGAATTTATGATTGTTCCTGTAATTAAACCATTCAAAGAAAGACTAAGAGCTGGTGCTGAAGTTTTCCATACATTAAAGAAAATTTTAGATGGTATGGGATTGTCAACTGGTGTTGGTGATGAAGGTGGCTTTGCTCCAAATTTAAAAAGTAATGAAGAAGCTTTAGAACTTATCGTTAAAGCTATAACAGAAGCAGGATACAAGGCTGGCGAAGAAGTATTTATCGCCTTAGATGCTGCTTCAAGTGAAATGTATAATGCGGAAACAAAAACATATTCAGTAGATAAAAAAGATCTAACTAGTGATGATTTAATGAACTACTATCTAGATTTAATCGAAAAATATCCAATTATTAGTATTGAAGACGCCTTTATGGAAGATGATTTTGAATCATTGGCTAAATTAACTGCTAAAATCGGTGAAAAAATTATGCTAGTTGGTGATGATTATTTTGTTACTAATAAGAAATATTTACAAAAAGCAATTGATATGAATGCTGGAAATGCTATTCTATTAAAAGCTAACCAAATTGGTACAGTTTCTGAAATGATGCAAACTATTCTTTTGGCTAGAAAAAATGGTTATAAAATGGTAATTTCTCACCGTAGTGGTGAAACTGAAGATACATTTATTGCTGATTTAGCTGTTGGTCTAGACATTCTTTACATTAAAACAGGTTCTCTATCAAGAGGCGAAAGAATAGCTAAATATAATAGATTACTTCGTATTGAAGAAAAATTGATGGAAAAATAATCAAAAAAAGACAAGAAATAATCTAATTTCTTGAAATTAAAGAACAAGTATGATATAGTTTTACAAGAAATGGAAGTGGCAATCAATGGAAACAATGTTGTTAATAGTATCAATATTATTAATTGCTATAGTCTTACTACAAAGTAATAAAGCAAGCGACGCAGGCCAAATAATCTCAGGTGGCAACGAAGCACTATTTACTCATCAAAAAGAAAGAGGTCTAGAGTTACTAATTAGTCGTTTAACTTTAATATTAGGAGTTCTTTTCTTCGTAATAGCATTAATCATATTTTTACAAAAATAAAAGTCTTACATTTAAAAGACTTTTTTTTAAATTAATAATGTTTTATAATGGTTGTAGAGGTAAGTATGAATAATAAAAAGGGCTTTACTTTAATTGAACTGATAGCAACCATAGTTTTAATTACTTTATCATCAACGATAATAGTTTTAAATTTACAAGGAAGCACAAGCAAAGAGGATAGTTCTTTGTCAGCCAAAAACAACAAACAAATAACTGATGCCGCTTGCAACGCTATCGATAGTTTAAATGCTTCAAGCATTTTTAATACCACTCGTGAAAATTGTAAAAATAATGGTTGTAGTGTTAAGTTAGTAACCTTAATTCAAAATGGATTTATTGATGGTTATGCAACATACGATGATACTGGTAGCAAAATAAACGAACAGAATCGTCCTCAAAATTATTATGTAAGTATTAGATGGAATAAAGAAAGCGATGGCTTTTGGAAAAAGACTTGTACTTTATATAATGGAAATCAAAAAATATATCCTTGATAAAAAAATTTAAAAATAATATAGCACCAAAATACAAAACATTAAAATTGAAAATTGCTAAAAATAAACAAAAATTATGATTGATGTAATAAAATTATATAGTTAAACTTAATAAAGTTACATAAATAAAAAATCAACAAAATTATATAGATAGGGAAAAAATATGGAAGAAAAATTAGTAAAATTATTAACAAATATACATGAAGCTAAAACATTAATAGAAATAAATGATTTAATGGGTCTTAAAACATCTGACGAACTACGAGGACTGCAAGATACTTTAAAAAAGTTAATTGATGAATATAAAGTTTTTTATACCAAAAAAGAAAAATATATTCTCCTAAAAAATTGCCCATCATTAAAAATAGGAACTTTATCAGTAAACAAGAAAGGTTTTGGATTTGTTATTTTGCCAGAAGAAGACGATATTTATATTGATAAAGCAAATTTAAAAGATGCTATTGATGAAGACATTGTTCTCTGCGAAGTAACCAATCGTACTGGCCGTAAAGAAGGCAAAATAATTAAAGTCATTAAACGCGATTTAAAAAATGTTGTTGGTGAAATAATAATTCATAACAATAAAATGTGTTTAAAATTAGATGATGATAAAAAAGATATAACCGTTATTTTAAATCCCGATACTACGCATAATTGCGTTGAGGGACATAAAGTATTAGTAGAAATAACTGATCATATAAAAAATCATGTTTATTCTGGTAATGTTTTAAAAATAATAGGTCATAAAAACGACCCACAGGTTGACATTCTAAGCATAGCTTACAAATACGGTATCTATGAAGATTTTAATCCTAGAGTAATAGAAGAACTAGAATATGTTCCTGATACTGTTGATTTATCAGAGTTAAAAAATCGCCGTGATTTAACTTCTAAAATCATTTTTACAATTGATGGTGACGATACGAAGGATATAGATGATGCCATTAGCTTGGAAAAAGAAGGAAACAATTATATCTTAGGAGTTCATATTGCTGATGTTTCTAACTATGTCAAGGAAAATACTGCTTTAGGAGATGCTGCTTACGAGCGTGGGACTTCTTCTTATTTAGCTGATACAGTAATTCCCATGATACCTCATAAATTGTCCAATGGCATTTGTTCTTTAAATGAGGGCGTTCTTCGTCTTAGTATGTCTTGCGTTATGAAATATAGTCCCGAAGGAAAACTTTTAGACTATGATATTTTTCCTAGTTACATAAAAAGCAGTAAAAAGATGACTTATAAAAATGTCAACAAAATCATTATGGAAAATGTAGTGCCAGAAGGATATGAACCATTCGCTGAAACTTTAAAAGAAATGCACAAATTAGCTAAGATTTTGCGCAAATCCAAAGAAGATCGTGGCTATATCGACTTTGATTTAGATGAAGTAAAAATTATTCAAGATGAGCAAGGTCGTGCCATAGATGTTCAAAAGCGTATTCGTGGTGAAGGAGAAAAGTTAATTGAAGACTTCATGATTGCCGCTAACGAGTGTGTTGCTAGTCATATTTATAATATGGGTTTGCCATTTATTTATCGTATCCATGAAACACCAAAGCCTGAAAAAATAGAAGATTTTATGAACATGGTAAAAATTTTGGGTTATCGCTTACATACCAATGTTAAGGAAATAACTCCTTATACTATGCAAAAAATGTTAGCTGAATTAAAAGATAAAAAAGAGTTTGAAATTTTATCTGAAATGTTATTAAGAAGTATGCGTAAAGCGGAATATAGCAGTGAAAATCTTGGGCACTTTGGTATTGCTTCTCGTGCCTACACTCACTTTACTTCACCAATTCGTCGTTATCCTGACTTAGTGGTTCACCGTTTACTAAAAAAATATTTAGTTGAACAAGACTACTCGAAAAATACTATGGATATCTTGAATACATCATTATCTGAAATAGCAGCTCATAGTAGCGAGCGTGAGGTTGCAGCTGTTAATGCCGAGCGTGATGTTGATGATATGAAAATGGCAGAATATATGGAAAATCATATTGGCGAAGAATACATAGGTAGAATTAATACTATCACAAACTTTGGCTTCTTTGTCGAACTTGATAACCTTGTTGAAGGACTTGTCCATATCAGCAGCTTAAAAAAAGATTATTTTAATTACATTCCCGAAATCTTAAGTCTCGTTGGCAAATGCACAAAAAAAACATATAGATTAGGAGATAAAGTAAAAGTTAAATGCGTTGCGGCTAGCAAAGAAACAGCCATGATTGACTTTGAAATTGTAGAAGAAAAAAATGGAAATACAAAACAGAAAAGCAAGATATGAATATTTTATTGAAGAAACCTTTGAAGCAGGTATTGCTTTAAAAGGAACCGAAATTAAATCCTTGCGAAAATCTTCTTGTGATTTAAGCGATTCTTTTGCCATTATCAAAAAAGGTGAAGTATATCTACTAAATGCCTTTATTGCCAAATATGACGAAGGTAATATTTTTAATCACGATACTAGAAGAACTCGTAAACTGTTACTTCATAAAAGTGAAATTAATAAACTTTTAAATAAAGTAAGTCGCAGTGGTTACTCTTTAATTCCTTTAGATATCCATTTTAAAAATGGTAAAGCTAAAGTAACACTTGGCGTTTGTAAAGGAAAAAAATTATATGATAAAAGAGAAACTATTAAAGAAAGAGATTTAAAAAGAGAAAATGCCAGACTAAATAATTATCGTTAATGGCATAATAAAAATCAAAATAAGATAAAAAATTAATAAGACTTAAAAACAAAAAATTAAAAGTCAAAAATATACATATAAATAAAATTAAAAAAATACAATTAAAAAAATAAAACAAAAACAAGATATTAATATAAAATATATTTTGTATTAGATGGGGTAATAATATGAAGAAATTAACTAAAAAAGCCAAAATAATTTTAGGAGTAGTGGCACTAGCCATTCTCCTTCTAGTCATCATTATCTTAATGAATGTTTTTTCTAAGAAAAATAATGCTGGCGATGATATTGAAACACCAAAGGATAAAGTTAAAGAAGAAACACCTACTAAAAAACTACAAATTTTAGATTTAGATTCTAATTCTCGTAGCTATGCGGTCATGATAAATAATCATTCGACGGCGCGACTTCATCATGCAGGTTTACAAGACGCGTATCTTATTTACGAAATAATAGTTGAAGGTGGTCTAACAAGATATATGGCCATTTTCAAAGATCAAGATACCGCAAAAATAGGTAGTGTTCGTTCTAGCCGTCATTATTTTCTTGACTATGCCATGGAAAATGATGCTATTTATGTCCACTGGGGTTGGTCTCCTCAAGCTCAAAATGATATTTCTAAATACAAAATTAATAATATTAACGGTTTAACTTGGGAAGGTACTTATTTTTATCGCGATAAATCTTTAAATGTTTCTAGTGAACATACTGGCTTTACAACTATGGAAATGTTAAAGAAAGGTGCAACTCGTTTAGGATATCGCACAACTAGTAGTGAAAAACCACTTCTAAATTATGAAGTTGACGAAATTGATAACTCAAATCTTACTACAATCCCAGCTGAAACTGTAACTATAAAATATTCTTCAAGCGTAACTGATAAATATGTTTATGATTCTGAAAACAAAGTTTATAAGCGCTATGTCAATAATAAAGAACATATTGATGGTGTAACCAAAAAACAATATACATTTAAGAATATAATTACCTATCAAGTAGCTAACTCTAAAATTGGTGGTGATGATAAAGGTCGTCAAGAATTATCTAATATTGGGAAAGGGACAGGTTATTATATTTCTAATGGCGTTGCCGTTAAAATCAATTGGGAAAAGACTTCGCGTGATGCTAAAACCGTTTACACCTATGAAGATGGAACTCCCTTAAAAGTAAACGATGGCAATACTTTTATCCAAATCCAACCAAAAAACCAAACATTAAAGATAGAAGGATCTACTAATTAATGTTCTTTAGCCAAGTATATTAATCTTTAAAACCTTGATTTCTTATTAAACCTATAATTATTAAGCAGATGATAAAAAGCTATAAATCAAATAAGTAATTATTATAAAAGCTCTTTAAATCATATTGTTCTTATATTTATTACTTATAAATATTATGGTGATTTATTAGTATCATGATTTATATGTATAATAAGGTTTATACCAGATATAAGACTTGTTTAGAAAGTCTAATAAAAAAAGAATAAAAAGAGAAAGGAATTAATTAGAATTAAGAAGTAATAAAAATATATTATATTTGAGCTATTTATTTCTAATTATCATTCGCGTATGGAAACAATTTTAAAAACATTAGCCAATTATTATATACTTTTCATTTTCTTAGCGCTCGTTGGTATTTTTGCTATAATTGGCTATTTTATTGAAAAAAAACATCCTAAAGAAACACCTGAAGAACCAAAACTAGATATGGAAGCTGTGGCTAAAAAAGGTGGCCAAGGTCTGGGGGCAACTTTAGGTCAAAATCCAATTTTCCAAGATGATGAAGTAGAGCAATTAGACATGACCATGCAGCCAACAACTTTTGTTAACTCGAATTCAGCAAATAGCAATCTAAATACTTCAACTTCATCTTTCAGCAGTAATAATCAAAGTACTTCTAATTTAGAAAACAATTCTAGTATTAATAATAATGTTGAAAATAGTTACATGGCTCCTCAAAATAATCTTAATGGATTTAACTCTACTAATATTTCAAATAATAGTGAAAACATAAGCAGTATTAATCCAGTTGATAGCCAAAATTTAAACCTTCAAAATAATCAGAATACTATAGAAAGTACTAATAGCAATTATACTTCAAACAATGCATCTTTCCAAAGCAGTAATACTTTTCAAAACAATGCTTCTTTTCAAGGTAATATTTCCTTTCAAAGTAATCAGACTAATCAAGATATTAATGTGAATCCTAGTATAAATACCAATTCTACTGAAATATTAACTACCGGTAGCAGTGGTCCAACTAACCCCGGTTTTAAAAGTCCTTTCTAGGACTTTTTGTGATAATATTTAAGTATCGAAAAACTAAATAGTTAAAAATACCAGAAGAGCAAAAGAGAAAATAACTAAAAATCAAAAATATAAAGATTATCTTGTGAAATTTTGAACGCGAAAAAATTTTTTACAAAACAAAAACTCCTAAGTCATCATCATGATAATACTAGAAAAGTAAATAATAATTTGCTATAATAAACTAGAATAAGAAAGAGAGATGTAGATATGACACTACAAACAATTTGGAGTACATTTACTAAAATAATTGATATCTCCTTAGTATGGTTAATGTTTTATTATATACTAAAAAATATCAAAAATAATGTTAAAATGGTACTTATTGTTAAAGGAATTTTCCTAATTATTGTAATTAAAGTAATAAGTAATATTTTAAATTTATATACTATTGGCCTATTATTAGAGTACATTCTAGAGTGGGGACCCCTTGCTATCATTGTTATATTTCAACCAGAAATTAGAAATGTTTTAGAATCCATCGGGCGTACGCAACTTCTTGGGCGTCATAAAATTTTAACTGTTGATGAACGAGAAAAAGTTGTTTATGAAATAATGGACGCTGTAGAATATTTAAAGAAAAATCGTATCGGAGCTTTAATTGTTATTGAACGCGATATGTCATTGCAAGAATACATAACCCCAGCAACTAAGGTTTATGCTGACTTAACAAGTCCCCTTCTAGGAACTATCTTCTTTCCAAATAGTCCCCTTCATGATGGAGGCGTTATTATTCAAGGAGATAGAATTACTTGTGCGGGTGCCGTTTTCAAAACCAGTATGAACCCAGCTATTTCTAAGCGCCTTGGAACTAGACACCGTGCTGCTTTAGGTATTGCTGAAGAAACCGACGCTATCGCTTTAGTCGTATCTGAAGAGACTGGCAAGATTTCTATTGCTGTTGATGGTGAACTAAAATACAACCTATCTCTAGATGAATTTAGAATGACCCTTGTCGAAGAACTTCGTCCTAAAACAGAAATTTTCTACGACGCCGACAGTTCTAATGACAAAGATGTAGAAAGTGGTGATTTAGATGAGTAAATTATTTAAATTAATCGCATCATTTTTCAAATTTCTTTACAGTTTGTTAGATAAATATATTATTACCCCAATCAGTAAAGTTATTTATACCATTGATAAAAAAATAAATAAAAATAATTTTAAAATTGAAAAGTTATTAAATAGACCTAACATGCTTCTTTACATTTCCTTAGGACTTGCCATAATTGTCTTTGTTCTAATTGATAGTAAAGTTATTAACTTAGTTGAAACCGAAGCCGAAATTATTACTAACCAACCAATCAAAGTTGAATATAATACCGAAGCTTATGTTATTGAAGACTTACCAGAAACAGCAGATATTACCTTAATCGGGCGTAAAAGCGACCTTTACCTTGCTAAGCAATTAGGACAAAATGAAGTTGTTTTAGATTTAACTGATTATACCCCAAGAGATGAACCATACCGAGTTAAATTAACTTATAATCAAACTATTAATACTTTAAATTATAAATTAGACCCCAATTACATTTATGTAACTATAAAAAAGAAAGTTTCCAGTCTAAAAAGTATAACTTATGATGTTATTAATCAAGATAAACTAAATGAAACTTATCCCGAACTTAGTGTTTCCAATATTGAATTAAATAAGAGCGAAGTGGTTGTCAAAGGAAGCCAAGATACTTTAGATAAAATTGCGACCGTTAAAGCTTTAATTGATTTAAATAATAAAGAATTTACTGCTAAAGGAACTTATACTTTAGAAAATGTTCCTATTGTGGCTTATGATGAAACAGGAAACATTCTTAAAAATGTTGAAATCGTTCCATCATCAATCAGTGCCACTGTAACATTTACCTCTTATAGTAAGAGTGTACCTATCCAATTATTGACAACAGGTGATTTAGTAGCCGGAAAAGCTATCAGTTCTATTACTATAAATGGTAAAAGTGATTATAATATTACAATCTATGGTGAACAATCAGCTTTAGAATCGATCGACTGCGTACCTGTAACCATCGATTTAACCGACCAAGGCAATAACGCTTCTAAAACTTACAATGTAACTATTTCGAAGCCAACAGGTGTTCGTTACATGCCAACTACCAGTGCTAGTATTGTCGTAAACTTTGGTGAAGCTAAACAAAAGACTTTAGAAAATGTTCAGATTAGCGTTCGAAATACGCCTAGTGGCTTAGTAGCTAATGCTATCGGAAACGCTTCAGTTAATGTCCAAGTTATTGGTGTTGAAAGTATTATAAATTCCATTGATAATTCTAGTATTTCTGCATACATCGATTTAACTGGTTATGCTGCCGGAACCTATAAAGTACCAGTGTATATTACAGGTAACACAACAAATGCTTCGATGGTAAAATTTATTGTTGAAACCGAAATAGAAGTATCTCTAACAAATGATAATAAAAAGACAAACTAAGTTTAAAATAAAAGCTTAAATATAAAGTAAATAATAAATAGTAAAAAAAATAAAAAATCCTTATTTCTCAGAATGTTCAATATATTCCTAAAGAAATGAGGATTTTTCTTGTAAAAAAGTTAAAATTTTAACTGTATTAATAATTTATAAGACCTTATTATAAGACCTTATTAACTTCTAATTCTTTTAAACTAAAAAACTGTAGAAGTTGTATAAATTTTAATCTTTTCTTTCACCAACATAATCAATATCAGCAAATAAAATACCAATATTAATTAAACCACAAATACCAACAATAACATAAATAATGCTTTGTAAAGCCGTGCTGCCTTTAAACAAAGTAGAAACTAAATTAAAATCAAATAAACCAATTAAGCCCCAGTTAACTGCTCCAATTATTGTTAGCACTAGACAAATTTTTTGAACTGTTTTCATCTTCCATTCCTTTCTTTTTATAGTATGTCTAAAATTTTTCATATTATTCACAATTACTAATATAATTTATTAGAAAAGGAGTTATAAATTATATGAAAAAAATAATTGCCCTTTTAATGTGCTTATTCCTCTTAGCGGGCTGCAGTACCAATATGGAAAAAAAGATTGTAAAAGAATTTAAGGATAATGTTAATAGCAGTAAATCTTATAGTATGGCTGGTTCCTTAGAAATCATGAATGCTGATGACAAATTTGATTATGATATATCAGTGTCTTACAAAAAAGGAGATTACTATAAAGTTGTTCTGACTAATCAGACCAGTGGTCATGAACAAATAATATTAAAAAATAAAGACGGTGTCTATGTTGTAACCCCAAGTCTAAATAAGAGCTTTAAATTCCAGAGTAGTTGGCCAGATAATAGCAGTCAAACTTACATACTATCGTCAGTCTTAAATGATTTAGTCGGTACCGAAGATAAAAAATATACTGAAGAAAATGATTATTATGTTTTTACATGTAAAGTAAATTATCCTAATAATAATAAGTTAAGTTATCAAAAATTATATTTTGATAAAGAAATAAATCTTAAAAAGATAGAAGTCTACGATACTAGTGATACTAAGTGCATAATATTTAATATTAATTCTATCGATTATAAAGCTGCTCTTGATGATGACTATTTTGACTTATCTAAAGTTGTCGATGGTAATGTTAAGGAAGAATCTAGTGAAACTTCAAGCTTTAATGACATCTTGTATCCCCTTTATATTCCCAAAGACACTTACTTAACAGCTAAAGAGACAATAAATACCGATAATGGTAACCGAGCTATCTTAACGTTTGGGGGTGCTAAAGACTTTGTCCTAGTTGAAGAAGCAAGCAACACGCGCAGTGAACTTGAAGTAATACCTATTTACGGTGAACCTTTAATGATGAATGGAACTATCGGTGCTTTAAGCGGTAATGCTATCTATTGGACAAGTAATAATGTCGATTACTACTTAGCTGGCTCTAGTCTAACGAGTGAAGAATTATTAAGTGTAGCTAACTCAATATCAAATACAATAGTTACTGGTAAATAAGAATAAACTATAATTATATAAAATCTTGCCATGAGATATTATAAAAAGTAATATTCAGCAAGATTTTTTTGATATAAAGACCTTTTTAAGACCGATATTTACTTTTATTAATTATAATTCAGGAATTAATAACTACAACTAAAAATGCTAAAAATTTATTGTTTGCATGGACGGGTTAAATAATAAATTAATTGATTAAAAATAAAAATACTACTTCGCAAAATTTACTAAAAGTTATCTAAATACAAAAAATCATTTTTCAAGACACCTAAAATTAGCATTTTAAGCATGAAATAGCCCTAAAATACTATAATTAAGTATTGAAATAAGCCCATTTTCGTTTATAATGTTGTTAGGTGTAGATAGAAAGGAATCAATCTAAATATTATATTGAATATTAAAAATAAGAAGCAGCATACGAAAAAGCCCAAAAGTAAAGATTGATTAATGTGATAAAATGAATTTAGATAACACAGAAACAAAAACCGTAAAACAATTTGTAATAATTTTAGTAATCCTTATTATTTTAGTTGGCGCTATTTACTTGTTCACCACAAAAGTCGTAAATAAAGATAGCGATAATAATTCTTCTAGTAGCGATAACACTAATACAACCTATATTGATCCTACTAAAGCTATAGTTGGGACAATGTTAAATAAAGGTACTGATGAATACTATGTATTGCTTTATAATTCGACCGATGAAGAAGCAAGTGATTATGCCAGATTGTTAACTAAATATAAGAGCGGTAAAAATATTAAAGAAACTTATACAGTTGATTTAAATAACCCATTAAATAGTAAATATGTCGCAACAGACGATAAAACAAACCCCACTGCAAGTGAGTTAAGTGAATTACGCTTCGGCAAAGTTACTCTTCTAAAGGTAAAAGCTAATAAGATAACTAATGCTTATGAATCAGTTGACGCTATTAAAAAAGAACTAAAAATTACAGATTAAATTAAAAATTAGAGAAGCCAACCATCATTGTTGGTTTTTTTAATGCCTTTAAAAATCAGAAGGCATTATCAATAACTGTGATAGTCATTTAAGATTGTAAATTTTTGCATAAAATATCAATATAGATGTAATAAGAACATCAGTTTCATTTATTGAAAATGAAAAGTATAATAAGATATAAAAAAGTTTTATTCACTGAAAATAAAAAGTATCGGTTATAAAAATATGTAAACTAAAAAAGCCAAATTTTAATTAAATAAAAAATGCAGCACTTGTAAAAAATAGTCATGTTATTAAAAACTGTCTTTTCTAAAAATTAAAATTATGCTAAGATAAGTATAGTGATAATATATGGATAGAAATTTTAATAACAATGCAAATAATGATATGGATAACAACATAAATAATGAAATGAATAGCAATATAAATAATGAAAAGCATAGCAATATTAAGAACAATATAGTACCAGACATAGATAATGCTTCTGAAAATGTCGAAAAAATTACTGATGATGTCAAAAATGATATACATAAGATTGATAAGGATAGCCCAACTTCACTTCATGATAGTAAAGAAGCAGACCAAATATTTAAAAAAGGTAATCATCCAGATGAACCAATTGTTAATCCTAGACATATTGATATTAGTTTAAAAGATAACATCTCTAGAGCCAGTGCTGCTAACATCGGACTCGAAAATTTAGAAGATACAAAAGAATCAAATGAAAGCCTTTTAAAAAAGGCGTTAGAGGCAGATGGGGATTCTCCTTCAAAAAAAGCCGAAACTAATGTGGTAAGCACCGATGGTATCCGCTATAAAGAAAGTCCAACATTTAATTTAAAAGAAACTTTGATTATGGTTTTATTAACGGGAATTGTCTGTACTATTGCCAGTGGAACCATAGTAAATCATAAATATAGCACTAAAAACGGAACATCTTATAATACCCTTTTAAAAGATGAAAATATTCAAGAATTTCTCGATGTTTATGCTACCTTAAATGATAGTTACTATCAAACTGTTGATAAAAAAACTGCTATCGAAGGCGCTATTGCTGGCTTGATGAGTGGGGCTGGGGATAATTATACTTCTTATTTAGATAAAGAAGATGCAGATATTTTAAACGATTCTTTAAACGGAAAGTATGAAGGTATCGGTATTGCTATAAATGGCAAAGAAACGGGTTTAATTGAAAAAGTATATGCCAATAGTCCTGCTAAAGAGGCAGGTTTACAGCCAAAAGATCGAATAACAGCGATAAATGGTGAAAGCATTGAAGGAAAATCAAGCAGTGAAATTGCCAAACTAATAAAAGAAAGTCCAGATAAAAAAGCAAGCCTAACAATTTTCCGAAATGAGGAAACATTTGTTGTGGAAGTAAGTATCAAAACTCTTGCTTCGCCCGTAGTTGATTACACCGTTTTAGAAGGCAATAATAAAAAAGTTGGTTATTTAGCTATTTCTTCTTTTAGTGATACATTAACAAGTCAAGTAGAAGCTGCTCTTAATGAATTAGAACAGGCAGGAATTGAATCATTAATTCTTGATTTAAGAAATAATGGTGGCGGCTTACTTACGGCTGCTAAGGACACAGCTAGTCTCTTTTTAGAAAAAGGTAAAGCTATATATGGTTTAGAAGGTAATGACAAGACTGGCAAAACCAAATTCTATTACGATGAAACATCAACTTCAAAAAACTATCCAATAGTTGTCTTAGTTAACGGTGGTACCGCTTCGGCTAGTGAAATTTTAACTGCTGCCTTAAAAGACTCATACGGTGCAACAACTGTAGGTACAACAACTTATGGCAAAGGCAAAGTTCAGCAAACTAAAAAATTAAGCGATGGCTCTTTAGTTAAATACACAACTTCTCGTTGGCTAACACCAAATAACGAATGTATTGATGAATATGGTATAAGTCCCGATTATGGGGTTGAAATAGAGTATCAATACGATGATGACAAAAACATTATTGGTTATACGGACACTCAACTCGCTAAAGCAAGAAGTTTGTTAGGATTACCTGAATATGATGAAATCAAAAGCGATTCTAATAATACCGAAGTCAATGGAAATAATGGTAATTTAGAAGATAATGGTGCCAATTCTAATCAGGAAAATTAATTTAGAAAACTGTTTGCTAAATAAAAAGGCTTAAATTATAGAATGTTTAATTAGAATAAAGAATATGGAATTAATAATATGACATAATATGACATAATTCGACATAATTGCGGCATAAAATATACTATGTGAAAGATAAAATCATAATAATAAAGAAATAAAATTGAATAGAATATACTTAGAAAATAAATTGAATTTCGCAATGTAGAGATTAAATCTTCGAAATATATTAAATCAAGGCTCTTGACTAATAAAAGTTGAGAGTTTTTTATATTGAGTAATTAATCTAAAAATACTAAAGAAGCTGTTGTAGAAAATATTGAGGATAATTTTACTGACAATGAAATTATGATTTTTGTAAATTTAAATGCCAATATGAAATGCTATAAAAAAATGCTATAAAGAATATGAATGGAAGGATACCAAAAATAAGAATATCAAAATATCAAAATGTTAAAAATACGGTTATAATATGCAAATGTTAAAGTTTTAAATATCAAAGTTTTAAACATTAAAGTTTTAAACATTAAAGTTTTAAATATAAAAACATCTAATATTAAAGATTTAAAAAAATATTTAAATAAATAGCGACAAAATAGTGTCTATTAAGAAATAAAATAGATTTTTTCTTAAAATTGAATCATTATTGCGTTATAATAAAATTGAAAGAGAAAATTTTATGAATAAAAGTAAATTAAAGGTAGGCGAAAGATTAACTATTCATTGTTACAAACATGATGGCACCTTACACCGTACTTGGGATGAAGCAACTGTGCTTTTTGAAGATGCTGAGAAATTAGTATGTGCAAATAAAGAAACGGTTGTTACAGAAAACGACGGTCACAGTCATAGAACAAATGAACCAGCGATTTTATTTTTTTATAAAAAGCATTGGTTTAATGTTATTGGTCAGTTAAAACCATATGGACTATTTTATTACTGCAATATTGCTAGTCCTTATATTATTGATGGTAACATTATAAAATATATTGATTATGATTTGGATTTGCGTGTCTTTCCAGATGGTGGATATCGTATATTAGATTGTAATGAATATAATTATCATAAAAAGATAATGCACTATAGCGATGAGATTGATGATATTTTGAAAAAAGAATTGAATTATTTAATTTTTTTAAAAAAGCAAAATCAGGGTCCGTTCGTTCCCAATACTATTAATGAATATTACGAGATATATCAAAAGATATTAAATAGTTAATACTGCCTAAAAATTCCAATTTTATTGGATTTTTTTATTGTCTTTCAATTTTAACGCGACAAAAATCGCCACAATTTAGTTGACTGTTTGTAAAAGCATAATAGTAATCAGTGGATAACTAAAAAAAGGTCGAAAAAATGTTAGAAAAGTGCATTTTTTGCTTGCTTTTTAGTTTTCGTTGGTATATACTGTAAAAGAACTGCGAAAGAGAATATCCAAAACAGTGAAGAATACTAAGATATAATAAAAAAGTTGAAAAAAAGTTAAAAAAACATTTGCAATTTTAAAAAAATCTGGTATACTAATAAGTACATGAGCCAACGAGGCGAATGGAAAAAAATAATAAAATGATCTTTGAAAACTAAGTAAAAAAGTCAATTTGAGTAGCTTAGGACAAACTTAATTTTTTATGAGAGTT
>CAKOKQ010000011.1 GCA_934095825.1 uncultured Bacilli bacterium
GTGAAAATGATGGACAAGAATAATAACCAAGAGATGTTTCATAAGACAAGCATAAACTGGTATCCAGGCCATATGGCGAAAACTAAGAAAATGTTAGAAGAAAAGAAAGATTTAATTGATGTTGTTTTAGAACTTGTTGATGCAAGAATACCTTATTCTTCTAAGATAAGTGGGAGTGAGGATATTTTAAAAACTAAACCACATATTCTAGTAATGACTAAATCTGATTTAGCCGATGAGACTGATACTAAAGAGTGGAGTAAGTATTATACCGAAAAAGGTTATACAGTTATTAGTATTAATGCCGATAATAAAGAGGATTTAAAAAAGTTAATTAATACAATAAATATGGTTATGCAAGAAAAATTAGATAAAAAGAAGACCAAGGGTAACAATAGTAATTTGATTCATGCCTGTGTTCTTGGTATACCTAATGTTGGTAAGTCTACTTTAATAAATCGTTTGGCGGGAAAAAAGGTTAGTAAAGTAGGAAATAATCCGGGCATTACCCGCAGTCTTACTTGGTTAAAAACTAATAGTAATATAGTGATTTTAGATACCCCAGGTATTTTATGGCCCAAATTAGAACAAGAAACTGTAGCATTAAATCTGGCTTGTATGAGTGCGATTAAAGAAGATATCCTCCCTTTAGATAAAGTGGCTTGTCATATTCTGTTAAAGTTAGAAAAATATTACCCTGAAATACTAAAGAGTCGTTATAACTTAGAAAATCTAGATGACTTTGAAGAAGCTTATAATATTATTGCTAAGAAAATTGGAGCTTTAAATAAGGGCGGCGAGGCTGATTATAGAAGAGTAAGTACTTATATAATTAATGAAATAAAGTTAGAGAAAATTAAAAATATTACATTTGATAAGGTTGAAGATTTATGAATAAACAGAGTAGTAAAGATATAATAAATAGTGAATTTTTAGAAGAAAATGATACTTCTAAAAAAAGCAAAAAAACTAAGATAAAAAAAGAAAAAGTTAAAACTGGTAAAGTTCTTAAAAAAACTAAGAAAAAGGAAGAAATAGATCTTTTAAAATATGAAAAAGAACTTTATAAACAAGGAGTAAAATTTATTTGTGGGGTTGATGAAGTAGGCCGTGGTCCCCTTGTTGGCCCTGTAGTAGCAGCTGCCGTAATATTACCCATTAACTATCATTTAGAAGGTTTAAACGATTCAAAGAAACTAAGTGAGAAAAAAAGAGAAGAGTTATATCCTAAAATAATTAAAGATGCCATATGTTTCGGGGTTGGGATGATTGATGCGGGGACGATTGATGAAGTTAATATCTATGAAGCAACCAAACTGGCTATGTATGAAGCAATTAATTCTTTAAAAATAAAACCTGAACATGTTTTAATTGATGCGATGCCCTTAAACCTTCCAATGCCAAGTACTAGTATTATTCATGGGGATGCTACCTCAGCTTCTATAGCGGCCGCCAGTATCGTTGCTAAAGTAACTAGAGATCATATGATGGATGAGTTAGATGATTTATATCCGATGTATGGTTTTAAAAAACATAAAGGTTATCCAACAAAGTTTCATTTAGAAATGTTAGAAAAATATGGTCCTTTAGATAACTATCGCTTTAGTTACGGACCAGTTAAAAAATATAAAAAATAATTATAACAAAAGATGGAAAACAAGAAATTTTAAGTAGAAAATTTAATTAAATAAAAGTATAATTGATAATGTAGTAAAAAGGAAGTAAAGTATGAAAAAAATTTATAATAATAAAGTGGTTTGTTATAGTTGTTTATTAACTATTGGAATATTTCTTTTAGAAATAATTTTTAAAGTAATTATGGGTTTAAGTGTTTTTAATTGGTCAAGTTTAAGAATCTTTTTAGGATGTATTATATTAAGTAATATTATTTCTTTACTTATTAGTTTTTTAAAACGAAAGTATGCGAATATAATAGTTTGCGTTTTATTATTTCTTCTAGGAATTTTATTTACAGCCCAAGGTGGAATGCATAATTACTTAGGTACTTATATGTCCTTAGGAACTGCAAGTCAAGCCAATGCTATCGAATATTTTATTGGAGACTTTTTTACGAGTCTTAATCCTTGGTTTTATACGCTTTTTATAATACCTATTTTATATGTTTTATATTTTATCTTTTTAGATAAAAAGTTTATTGATAAAAGTAAGAAATATAAATATAATGTAGTGCGTTGTTTAACTGTTTTTGTAACCATTATTGTGGCTGGCTTTTATTATGGCACTGTTAACTGGGATTTCATGCAAGATAAAATGCAAATTGTAAGTAATAAAGAATTATATAAGAATCCTTCGATGCAAAATATTGCTGTTAGTCAGTATGGACTTTTAGGCTATGAATTTTTAGATATTAAATCTTTACTTATAAAACATGAAGAAACTGCCGAAACTTTTGTTAAACAACAGCAAACTGAAGTAACTGATTATTCTAGAATTATTGATGATACAGCTTGGGAAACAGCACAAGAAACTGAAAAAAATACCGATTATAAAACTTTAAATAGTTATTTTATGAGTAAAGAAATTACGAGTAAAAATGATTATACAGGTTTATTTAAAGGCAAAAACTTAGTTATTTTAATGA
The DNA here is from genome assembly GCA_934095825.1 of uncultured Bacilli bacterium. The sequence continues at coordinate 2,603 of CAKOKQ010000011.1, forward strand.
TTGAATCAGGTAGTAATGTTTTAAAAGATTATCCCGAGTATTTTCCTAACTTTGCTAAACTATATAATAATGGTTGGTCTTGGGAAAATGCTTTCTCTCCAAGAAATGCTTGTTCAACTGGTAATAATGAAATGACGGGGATAACATCTTTATATACTATTAATAATACTTGTACTATTAATACTTATAAAGATAATACTTATTTTGAAGCTATCTTTAATCTGTTTAATAATGCAAATTATAAAACTAGTAGTTATCATGATTATACCGATCACTTTTATTATCGAAGTATATATCATCCTAATATGGGGAGTCAAAATTACTACGATGTTAGTAGACTAGGAATAAAATTAGGAAGTGAATATCAACCATGGCCAAGTGATGTCGAGTTTGTAGAAAAAGCTGTTCCCCATTTTATAAATGAAGAGAAATATATGGTGTGGTTAACAACTGTATCTAGTCATATGACTTATAAGAATTCTAGTAAAACCGGAGATATGTATTTAGATTTATATGAAAATGAGGATTGGGATATAACGGCTAAAAGATATATGTCTAAATTAAAAATAGTTGATAATGCAATCGGAGAATTGTTACAAGAATTAGAAGATAATGGTAAACTAGAAGATACCGTAATTATGTTATTTGCTGATCATTATCCATATGGTTTAAGTGATGAGGCTTTTGCTCAGATAGCTAAATATGATACATCAAGTAATGGCGATACCGATAGAACTCCTTTCATTATTTATAATCCTAGCCTAGAAGCTAAAAAGTTTGATGATTATACAACATTTGTTAATATTTTACCAACCCTTGCTAATCTATTTGACTTAGATTATGATCCTCGTGTTTATGGTGGTGCCGATCTTTTTAGTGATTCCTATGATGGCGTAGTAGTCTTTGCCGATGGGTCATGGCGTACTAATATTGCTTATTATGATGCGACTAAGGGTAAAATAAATTACTTAGGTGATGATAAGTATACTGATGAAGAAATAATAAGCATTAATACCAAAGTTAAAAATGAAATGAAAATGGATAATTTGGCTATTAAGACTAATTACTTTGAATACTTAAGGGGGATTCTAAAGACTGATGATAATAATAGTGAAGATGAAAAAGAAGAATAGTAACATTGATGCTAATTAGTAAATAGCAAAAAAAATCAATAACATTTTATAGAAAATTATGGTATTATATTATCATAGTATGGAGGACTAACGTGAATAGTAATTATGAGAATTTACCAAAAGAAACTAGGAAAGTTATGGAAAAGGCTATTAATACCTACATTAATGGGGTCCATAAATATCCATCTTCAAATTATAGAAGAACAACTTGTGTTTTACTGTTAACTATATTAAAAAATGATGAAAGTTTACAGAAATTTTTGAACAAATTAGACTCTGAATTTATGCAAAAATTAGAAAAAATAACTAATGACATTAATGGAACTAAGATGGCTGATTCAAAAACTAGTACTAATTATGAAGAAGATTATTTTTATTGCGGATTTAAATCACTAATAAACAAAACAATAGAATTTTCATATAAAGAATCAGAAGCGTATAAAAAAAGGAATGATAGAGACTTTAATCTTAATTTTTTAAGTCCAAATTTGCTTGCTTTTGAGTTACTGAAACATGGTTATATAAAAAAAATATTTGCTGAAATAGAGGGTAGGCCCAAGGATTCAGACGATACATCAGAATACAAAAATAGTTTGCGTTATAAATTTAAAAATTTTCTTGCCGGGAAACTTATTGAAGAAAAAAGTGTTACCATTACTAAAAATGGAGTTGAGTTAGATGTTATAACGCCTGAAGTTACTTTTATAAAAGAAAATGCTGATCAAGACATTGTGAGTCAATCAGAGGAAGATGAAAACGTGATGACACAAACTTTTGAATTTCAAAATAAAGAAGATGAAAAAAAGGCATCAAGCATTATAAATAATCCTGAAGAAATTAAAAAAGTATTAACATCAATCAAACAGAAGTTTATAGGTCAAGAAGAAGCTGCTAAACTATTATTCTTGAATATTATTAAAAATCAAAAATTAGTTGGTATTCCAAATATTCCAAGTGGCACTCGTTCAATTATGTTTATTGATGGTCCAAGTGGAACTGGTAAGACAGCCATAACTAAGGATATAACAGATAATTTAGGATTACCATTTGTTGCTACATCAATTACCAATTATTCGGCATCAGGCTATGTTGGTGGAAATATAACTGATATTCTAAAAGAATTATATGTTAAATCTGGTGGCGATTTAGGCAAGGCGCAAAGAGGAATAGTGGTTTTAGATGAACTTGATAAAATAGTTAATAGTGGTCGAGATGAGTTAGTAATGAAAACTGCGGTTCAACATCAACTATTAGACTTTTTAGGTGGCGGCAAATACACTATCGAAGTAAAAAAAGGAACAACAGTAGAGTTTGATACATCAAAAATAACTTTTGTATGCTTAGGAGCTTTAACTAATTTAAGAAATAGTAAAACACAAGTATCGTCACAAAGACCAATGGGCTTTAATGTTAAATATGATGAACCAAACAAAGCTAAAGAATATTCTATAACTCCTGATGATTTAATAGAAATGGGCCTTGAAAAAGAATTAGTTGGTCGTTTTAATATATATATCCATACAAAAGATTATAGTAAAGAAGATTTGAAAAAGATATTACTTGAATCAAAAATAAGTCCTTTAATAGGATTTACAACTCTTGTCTCATCTTTTGGAAAAAAATTAGTAATAGATGATGGAGTGTATGATTTAATTGCCAATGCTGCTTATGATTTAAATACCGGTGCTAGAAGTTTACAAACAGTTGTAAATAATTTAAATAGTCAGTATTTAGAAGAGTTATTAATGGGAGTAGATGAAGAAATCCATATAACAGCCGAAGATGTCAAAAGAATAAATGATACAGCATTTAAAGAAAAGGGAAGACATTAAGATGAAATATGCGTACAATGGTAATTTATTAGAAGAAGATAGGGTGCTATTAGTAGCAAAGGAAATTATGAGTAAATACCCAGAAATAACCTTTTTACAAGCCCAAATGACAGCGAGATTAGAGGGATATATTTCTGATACGGTTACTCCTGATGATAAATTAAATAGACTTTATAATATAATGTTAATAAATCAAAATGACACGAAATTAATTTCAAAAGTATATCAAGATTATATTGATATCTTAAAATCTGAATTAAATAAGATTAAAAATTATAAATATATTACAGTTTCCAATATGTTAAAAGATTATATTGATGGATATACTTCATTTCCTTTTGTAAATAATATAGAGTAAGAATTTATCTTACTTTTTTTGATTTTGCTACTTGAAAAGATAAAAATACTATGTTACTATTACAGCGTTTGACATTTTTATATAATAAAATGGTTAAAAGAGAAATAAAATATTAAAAATAAAAATTAAAATATAAAATTTAAAATGAAAAAGAAAGTGATGTTATGGAAAAAAAGAAAAACTTAGTAATAGTAGAGTCCCCTGCTAAAAGTAAAACTATTGAAAAATACTTAGGTAGTGATTATAAAGTTGTATCTAGTAAAGGACATATTAGAGACCTTTCAACTAAAGGTAAATATGGTTTAGGAATCGATGTCGAAAATGATTTTAAACCCGATTATGTTGCTATTAAAGGAAAATCAAGTATTATTAAAGAATTAAAAAAAGATGCGAAAGAAGCAAGTAGAATATATCTTGCTAGCGACCCCGACCGCGAAGGAGAAGCTATTTCTTGGCATTTATTTGATGCTTTAAAATTAAAAGATAAAGATTATGATCGGATTGAATTTCATGAAATTACCAAACCAGCAGTAATAGAAGCCTTTAAACATCCGAGAAAAATTGATGATAATTTAGTTAAATCTCAAGAGACTAGAAGAATGCTTGACCGAATTATTGGGTTTAGATTATCCAAATTAATGCAATCTAAAACGGGTGGTAAATCTGCTGGTAGGGTTCAATCAGTGGCACTAAAATTAATTGTCGACCGTGAACGCGAAATTAAAGCCTTTATTCCCGAAGAATATTGGAGTATTGCTGCTAACTTTAAAGATTTTAATGCTGAACTTTTCAAATACCAAGATAAAGACATTGAAATTAAAAATGAAGAGGCCGCGGATGAAATTCTTAATAAATTAGGTTTAGATTATAAAATCGAATCAGTTACGAAAAAGAGTAAAAAAAGACCATCTAAACCCATATTTAAAACTTCAACTTTACAGCAAACTGCCGTTAATCGTTTAGGTTTTGCGTCATCAAAAACCATGAAAGTGGCTCAAAAACTATATGAAGGTATAGATATTGGTAGTGAAACAATTGGTTTAATAACTTATATGCGTACCGATTCAGTTCGTATGTCGCCAATATTTATTAACGATACCTTGCAATATATTGAAGAAAATTATGGTAAAAAATATGTTGGCTCAGTTAAAGTGGGAAAGAAAGATGAAAATATGCAAGATGCCCATGAAGGTATCAGACCAACTTCGATAAATCGAACCCCAGAAAGCCTTAAAGCTTATTTAACTCCTGATGAATACAAATTATATAGTATTATTTATTATAAGACTTTATCTAGTTTAATGGCTGATGCTAAAGTCGAAAGCACAACGGTTATTTTAGATAATAATGATTATAAATTTAAAACGACGGGTTCTATTTTAACTTTTGATGGTTACCTAAAAGTTTATGCTAAGTATGAAGATCAAGAAGATACTATTTTACCAGAATTACAAGAAGGAGAAATTTTAAGTACTAATGATGTAGTCAAAACCCAACACTTTACGAAACCTGCCCCAAGATATACCGAAAGTAGTTTAATTAAAGAATTAGAATCCTTAGGAATAGGTAGACCAAGTACTTATGCTACTATTATTGATACATTAAAAACAAGAAACTATGTAACTTTAGAAGATAAAAAGTTTGTGCCAACGGATATTGGCATTGAAACTACCGATAAATTACAAGAATATTTTAGCAAGATTGTTAATGTTAAATATACGGCTAATATGGAAAACGATTTGGATTTAATTGCCGATGATAAACTAAATAATATTGAGTTATTAAAGAAATTCTATGGGGAGTTTGAGCCTCTTGTGCAAGAAGCTTTCCATCATATGGAAAAGAAACCAGCCGAAGAGACAGGTGAGTTATGTCCCGAATGTAATAGTCCTTTAGTTATTAGAAATGGCCGCTTTGGTAAATTTACAGCTTGCTCTAATTATCCAACTTGTAAATATGTCAAAAAAGAGGAGCCGGTTAAAATTGAAATAATGGATTGTCCAAAGTGTGATGGTAAAGTCCTTCTTAAAAAAACTAGACGAGGTAAAGACTTTTATGGGTGTTCTAATTACCCTAAATGTGATTTTGCTAGTTGGTATGAACCAATTAATAAGTTCTGTCCAAAATGTAATAGTATATTAGTTAAAAAGGGTAAAAAAATAGCTTGCTCTAACTCAGAGTGTGATTTTGAAGAGTAGTTTTTAGTGATTAGGCTTGTAGCTTAATCATTTTTTTAGTTGATAACTAAAAATTTAAGTGTTACAATTAAGCCATAATAGAAGTGGTGTGGTTTAAGTGAAAATAAAAAAGTCTGGAAAAATAGTTATTGCATTGTCTTTAATTGTTACCTTAATAATTGGGATAAACTTTACGAAGAGCAAAAAAGAAATTTATCAGGGTATTGATGAAGTCTTGCAAAGTGAGGCTTACTCGTATCTTTCACCCAAAATTATTGAATATATAAAAGATTATTATGAAGATACCGGTACTGTTTTATTAACAGAAAAAAACAAACAAGATAATGTTCCTTATTTAAATCCGGAATTTATTAAATATTTAGAATCAGATAATCAAGAAAAATATTCGGTTATTCCTAGTAATTCGATAACAGATTTTAAATATGATGAGAAAAGTGCTATAAGTTCTCAAGTCGATGCAGATGATAATAAAACAGAAAAGCTTCCAGCTAAATTTGATTTACGAAATGTTGATGGTAAAAATTATGTAACTTCAATTAAGGACCAAGGAAGTGAGGGGTTATGTTGGGCTTATGCTATTAATTCTTACTTAGAATCAATTTTGTTAATAAAGGAAGGCAAAACTTATGATTTCTCTGAACATCAATTAGGTTATGCCACTGCATCAGATGGTATTATTGAAGATAAAAAAATTTTTAATGGTAATGGTACCTTGTTTTGGGGTAACAATTTTGAGGAAAGTCTTAACACTTTATTAAATGGTTTTGGCTTTGTAGATCAGAAGTGGGATGACTCTCACCAAGAGGCTATCGCTAGCAAATCTAAACTTGATCCCAATGATGTTTATAACTTTGATAATTCGTTATACCAAGTTGATGAAACCGTTGAATTTCCCGTTCTTGATTTTAACACAGCCACCGATTTAGAAAAGCAAACATACTTAGATGGCGTTAAAAGGTATATAAAAGAAGGCGGCGCGTGGATTTCATTAAATCGTAGTCCAGGAAGCAGCTGTGGAATTAATACTGATAATGGCTATTTTTATTTAGATAATGGTAAATGTGGTGATAACGAACTAGGGCATGCCCTTCATGTAATTGGTTGGGACGATGATTATACCTATAACCTTTGTGCAAATGATGATAAAACCAAGTATTCTATTGATATTTCTAATTGTTCTAAAGAAAACTTAATTAGTGGTAAAGGGGTTTGGATTTTAAAAAATTCTTGGGGTGAAAATAAGGATTATACTTATGTTTATGCTGCCTATGAATCAAAAGGAGTAAACATTAGTTCTATAAAATCACTATCAAAAAAGAATTGGGATAATTTTTATAATTATTCAAATATTGATTCCTTGACTTCAAAATATCGAAATATGGACTATAGTTTTAAAGAAAAAGTAGTAAAAGTGAAGGTAAGATTATCTCATGATAATACTGAATACAAAGTTTATTTAACCAATAATAAAGAAGCTGTAATTGATGAAAATGCCATTTTAATTGACACAATAAAAACCGATTTTGGCGGCTATTATAGTGTTGATTTAAAAGATAAGGATATCGTTATTGATGCTAATAAATATAAAGTTATGATTAGCTACGATTATTATAATGCGTTTACTAAAAAAACAGAAAGTCGCTTGTTTTTTGAAGAGTCGTCGTTTTATACAACTAATATAGATGAAAATATAAAAGGTTATGGTGAGGCCTTAGACTATGAGCCTATACTTGAAAACAATTATAATTTCGTAATTAAATATTATATTAGAAATATTCCCAATAATTCTTTAGTTAATTTTATATTAAAAGACGAAAGTGGCAATGAAGTAAATTATAATTATACTATTAAAAATAATGGCGTTTTTGCAAATAGAGTCTATGCTGATTTAAAAATAAGTAAAGATCTACCGAAAGGAACTTACATAGTTGAAGCTCTTTATAACGATAAAGTCATCGCCCAATCAAAATTAAAGGTTGACAAAGACTTTATCGAAACCTTAGGGGATGGAAGTTATGAAAATCCTTGGCAAATAGGCACGCCTGCCCAACTAAATTTAATAAGACAAAAACCTTCTGATGCTTATGTCATCACAAATGATATTGATTTAACATATGATACAACAAATAAAGATGGAGCGTTCTATAATGATGGTTATGGGTGGGAACCAATTGATTTTTTCACAGGCTATTTGAATGGCCAAAATCACAAAATATTAGGTATGAACATTACTAGTGATTACAAAATAATTGATGGTTTGGAATATGGCTATAGAGATGCTGGATTATTTAGTATTATCCAAGGTGGTAAGTGTAAATTTGGCAGTTGTGGAATTTATAATTTAAAAATGGCTGATGTTAATATTAATGGTACATTTTATTATGCCGGAGCTTTAGCTAGTCAGTTTCTTGATAGTGATGGCGGTGAATACCATGATATTAATGATACTCAAATTAATAATATTGCCGTTTTAAGCGGCAGTATTACCAATAAATATTATGATTCTTATATTGATATTGGTGGTATTACCGGAGGGATAATTGGAAGTATAACAATTCATTCTGATAGTGCTGAAGCCGGACCATTATTATTTGCTACCAAATTATACAATTTATTTAATGGAGCAACAATAAGTGGAAAATATATTACTGGAGGTGTAATTGGTCAAATTTACAAATATGCCAGTGGCGATTATGGTTATTTTGAATTGGAAAATGTTCAAAATGTTGGTAATGTATATGACAATATTATAGCTGGTGGCATAATAGGTGATTATGGAATATACGATAAAGATAATAAAGCTAATATTTCTCAAGAAAACACCTTTACTAATATTATAAATTCTGGAAAAATTATTGGTAATGGTTGCGCTAACAATTATTACTGTATTACAGGAAGTGATGGACCAAATATAGGCGGACTTAATAGGATGGTAAATCTTTACGGAATTGCTGACAACAATTATAAAATTAATGATAGTGTTATGGTAGAAGAAAATAATGTTAAAAACTATACAGCTGTTGAAATGAAAAATAAAGATTTATATAGTAATTGGGAAAATTTTGATACTTATTGGACTAAATTAGATGATCGCCTGCCGATACTTAAAATAGCTGATTTTAACTATACTAGAACAAATGATATTGTTATGAAGCTAAATAATAAAGTTAATCTAAATAATTATATTGAACCTGTAGGAAGATTAGATAATAGTAAAATTACTATTTCAGATAATGATATCATTAAATACGATGAAACTACTAAGATGATAACGGCATTAAAAGAAGGAACAACTACTATCAATGTTTTAACTAACACCGATGGTTATGAAGGCAAAATCAAAGTTACTGTTAATTCTAATTTAGAAATAGATGAAGATAATAAAAAAGTTTTCTTAAGTAGTTCAATTAATTTCAAAGATTATTACCAAAAATTAAATTCTACTATTAAAGTTTATAACAATAATAATGAAGAAATAGCGGATAATGACTATATTGCTACTGGTTTTAAAACCCAAATTTATGAAAATGACAAATTAATTAAAGAATATGTCAATGTTTTATATGGTGATGTTAATGGCGATGCCAAAGTCGATATTTCTGATGTTGCTAAGATATATGCTATCGTTATGGAAACAAAGTCTTATGATAATCTAATTACCTTAGCAGGTGATAATAATAACGATAATACTATTGACATTTCCGATGTTGCTTTAGTATATAGTAAAATAATGAATGGATAGGGAAAAATGAAAATGAAAAAAATAAATTTATTAATAATTACTTTGATAATGACTTTAGGAGTAAAAGTTAATGCTTTAAGTGCTACTTCAACTATTGAATGTGATGCTAAAAAGATAAGTGTATCTGATAATTTAACTTGTACTATGAAAACCAAGATTGCCAGTGGAACTTTGTATGCTACTTCTGCTGATATTAAAGTTAATACTAATACCGAAATAGTCAGTACTAAGTGTGATACTTCTTGGCAAGGTGGCGTTACTAATAATAAAATAGGTGTTTATACAGCAAATGCTATTCAAAATAAAACGGTAGATATTTGTACAATAACAATTAAAAGCAAAAATACTACAAATAAAGAAAATGTTGGTTTTACTTTAGAAAATGTTAAATATACTGATGAAAGTTATAACACGGTAAATGATACTAATACTTTAAAAGTTGATGTGCCAGTTACTGTAACTACTAGCAATAAAACTGAAAGTGAAGGTAAAGATAATACAATCAAAAATCCTGAAACGGGAGCTTTCTTACCAGTGTTTATTATTATTTTAGTAGGAGCCCTTGCCTTTGTAACTTATAATTTTACGGCCAAAAAAAATAAATTTTATAAGATATAGATTGGCATTGGATAACCAATAAAACATAAATGTTTTTAAGTACAAAGTTCGTTCTTTGTACTTTTTTATAAGTATAAAAAGTGATAAAATAAATTAAGATGAAAGGAAATATACTTATGTTAAATAATACTAATGTTTTAGAAAGAATTGAGTACCTATGTAATGTTTTAAATAAAGCTAATGTGGAATACTATGTTAATGATAATCCAACTTTAACAGATAACGAATATGATTCCTTAATGGATGAATTAATCAAATTAGAAAATGAGTATCCCAAGTATAAATTAAAAAACTCTCCTACTAGTAAAGTTGGTAATGAGGTTATTGCCGAATTTAAAAAAGTTACGCATCCAACACCTATGTTTAGTTTATCTGATGTCTTTAATTATGATGAAGTTAGAGATTTTGATAATAAAGTTCGCAAGGAAGTAGGAGAAGTTGCTTACTCATGTGAACTTAAAATGGACGGACTTGCCGTATCTCTTATTTATAAAGACGGAGCATTTATCTCGGCTGCTACTCGTGGAGACGGAGTAATTGGGGAAGATATTACTCACAATGTACGCACAATAAAAAAACTGCCACTAACTTTGCATAAAAAAATTGACCTTGAAGTTCGAGGGGAAATTTATATGCAAAAGAAAGTGTTTAATAGGTTAAATGAAGAACGAGCTAAAAAAGGCTTACAATTATTTCAAAATCCTAGAAATGCCGCGGCTGGTTCTATTAGACAGTTAGATAGTAGCATTACTAAGAGTCGCAATTTAGATATTGTTTTATATCATTTACCTAATACGGATCTTTTACATCATAGTGATACGCTAGACTTGCTTAAAAGCTGTGGCTTGCCAGTAAATCCTAATAATCGTATTTGTAAAAATATCGATGAAGTCTTAGCCTATATTGACTACTGGACTATTCATAGACCGGAACTTCCTTACGAAATCGATGGTATTGTTATTAAAGTTAATGACTTAAGTGCCCAAAAGACTTTAGGTTATACCGTTAAATATCCTAAATGGGCTGTGGCTTATAAATTTCCCGCCGAAAAAGTAATTACCAAATTAACGGATATCATCTGCACAGTCGGCCGCACTGGTCAAATAACGCCTAATGCTGTTTTAGAACCTATTAAAGTAGCCGGTTCGACTATTAGAAGAGCAACTTTACATAACTATCCTTATATTGTCAGTAAAGATTTAAAAGTAGGGGATTATGTTTATCTTCATAAAGCAGGGGATGTTATTCCTGAGGTTGTTGGGCCGGTCCTTGAAAGACGAACTGGTTTAGAAAAAAATTATGAGATGATTACTAATTGTCCTATCTGTGGAACTAAATTAGAGCTAACAGACTCTAAAATCGATTTATATTGTCCTAATGAAGCTTGTCCGGCTAGACAAATTAACTCCTTAATTCATTTTATTTCTAGAGATGCCATGAATATTGATGGCTTGGGTGAACAAATTATTGAAGATTTCTATAACATGGGTTTAATTAAAGACATTCCCGATATTTATAATCTAAGTAAAGAAAAAGAAGACTTAATTGAATTAGAAGGTTTTGGCAATAAATCAGTTAGTAATCTCCTTATTTCTATTGAAAATAGTAAAAATAATTCTTTAGAGCGCTTAATAAATGGTCTTGGTATCAGTGGAATCGGGGTTAAATCGGCTAAACTCTTAGCAGCCCGTTATGAGACTATGCGTAACTTAATGAATGCATCTATTGAAGAACTGCAAAACATTAAAGATATTGGCTCAGTACTTGCTACTAATATCAGTACCTACTTTGATAATCCCAAGAATAGAATATTAATATCGAAGTTAGAAGAATTGGGTCTTAACATGACTTATAAAGGGGAAAAGAAAACTATTGACCCTAACTTCCAAGATAAAAAGTTTGTTATTACAGGGACCATTGCCGGTTTAAGTAGGGAAGAAATCAAAAAAGAAATCGAACTTCGAGGAGGCTATACTGTTGATTCAGTTAGCAAAAAAACAGATGTTGTTATTGTTGGTGAGGCCCCCGGTTCAAAATATGATAAAGCTCTAAGCCTTGGTATTACCATTTGGGATGCTACGACTTTAGAAAATAATCTGAAGCTACCTAGCAAAATTTAAAAATATATAGTATAATCAATTTACAGAAAGAGGTGTAATTTTGAAAAAATTTATTCGTAATAATAAAGCAATTTGTTTTATGGTTTTAATAATTATCGCTTGTATTGGTATCAGCGTTGCCTTATTACTTAAGTACTTTTACTTTGGAAATGGGGGGTCTAAATATGGTGATCGCTTAGATGGGATTGAGGCCGTAGAGATTAACGATACTAAAAAAGAAAGTCTTATAAATAGCATTAAAGAAGGTAAAAATGTCTATGATGCTAAAGTCGAAGTAAGTGGTAAAATCATTTATATTCGTATTGTTTTTAAAGCTGGGGCTGATCTTACTACATCAAAGGCGGTAGCGGCTAAAACTTTAGAACAATTTAGTAATGATGAAAAAGCCTTTTATGACATTCATTTTACCTTGGTAAGTGATAAAAATGAATCTAGTGATGGCTTTACTATCATGGGTTCTAAAAATGTTAATGGTACAAACTTAATCTGGAATAATAATAATCCAGTAAGTGATGATGGTGAATAGTATGACCAAAAAAGTAAGACTGATTTTTGCGTCCTTCTTAGGTATTATCATTATAACAATCGTATCTTTAGTGGTCGTCCATATCTTAAATGATGAAAATAAACTGACAGTTGAAGAAAATAAATGGATAAATAATAATTTATCGACCGTTTTAAATGTTAATGTTATTAATGATTTAGATATCTTTGGTAATGGTGGGACTGGTATCTTTTATGACTTTTTAAATGATTTGGGTAAAGAATATAATCTTAAAATCAACCCTGTAACTTATACGAGTAAAGATGAAAGTGCTACTAGTGGATTTATTACCACTAATACTAAAAACGATAAATTTGTGGAATTTTATGCTGATAACTACGCATTAATTAAAAAAGATTATGTATATTATAACAACTTAGAAGCTATTAAAAATATTAAAGTTGGAGTCTTAAAAAAAGACCTTGATTATATCAAGAGCTATTTTAAGGAAGATAGTAATATAGAATTTAAAGAATATGATACTTATGAAGCTTTAAAAGAAGCCTTCAAAAAAGACTTAGAATACATTATTGTACCTAAATACGAATTTGCCGCGGAAACCTTAGAAAATAACTATAGTATTGTTTATGAATTTAGTGATATTAAAAAATATTATGGTTACTATATGTTAGATGATAATTTTAGTAGTATTATTAAGAAATATTATAGTAAATGGCAAAATAAAAAATATAAAAATGCCTTTAATACTAATTTAAAAAATACTATTGTTAAGAGTATTAAATTAAGTGAAGTTGAGCAAAAAGAAATTAAATCTCGTATTTATAACTATGGTTTTGTTAATAATAACCCTTATGAAATTATTTTAGGGGGTAACTATGGTGGTATTGTTTCTATTTATTTAAAAAACTTTAGTGAAATGGCGGGTGTTGATTTTAAATATATTAAATATCGTACCTATAAACAATTAACAAATGCTATTAATAATAATTCAATAGATTTATACTTTAATTATTATAACTTAACTAATAATTATGAAACTATTACTACTAATATGGATATTAAATATTATGTTATAGCTAGTCGTAAAAATAACTTGGTTGTTAATTCTTTAAATTCTTTACAAAATAAGACTGTTTATGTTATGCAAGATAGTATTATTTATGAGAATTTAAAAAATATCAATGGGATTGACTTAAAGACTTATAAAAAGACTAGTGAGTTAAAAACATTGGCTAAGAATGACATTATTGCGGTTGTTGACTATGATACTTATTTAGATGTAGCTAGTACCACTTTAAAAGATTATAGTCCAAGATATACTGGAAGTCTTAATACTCCATATACTTTTAAACTAAGAGAAAATAATGCCTTTACAAAATTATTTAAAGCTTATATTACTTTAAGTGATGCAAGTATTATAAGAATTGATGGCTTAAATAGTTATAAGACAACCTTAGATAGTGGGACTATCTTAGGAACTATTGCTAAATATATTTTATATTTTTTAATAACTTTTGTAATTTTAATCTATGTCTTATTTAAAAGAGCAAGAAAGATTAAAATATCGAAAAAAATTAAAAAAGAAGAAAAAATCAGATATATTGACCAATTAACTTCGTTAAAGAATCGTAATTATTTAATGGAAAATGCCTCATCTTGGAATAAAAATACTATTTATCCGCAAGCCATGGTGGTTGTCGATTTAAATCGTATTCAAGAAATTAATGATACCCTAGGTTATGAAAAGGGGGATGCCCAAATTAAAGCGGCGGCCAATATCTTAATTAGAACTCAACTAGATAATAGTGATATTGTTCGTACTGATGGAACCGAATTCTTAATCTACTTAGTTGGTTATGATGAAAGACAAGTTGTTAGTTACATAAAGAAATTAACCAAAGAATTAAAAAATATGCCATATGATTTTGGGGCATCTATTGGTCATAGTATGATTGATAGTGATAAAAAATTAGTTGAAGACGCTTTAAACGAAGCTGTTGAAGATATGAAAATCAAAAAGCAAGAAAATAGTCTTAAGGAGTAGCAATGAAAGTAAAAGAGTTTATTAAAAACTTTTGGGAAGTGCTTAATAGAAGAGAAATGCTAATTCTGCCGGGGCATCTTGCTTTTTCTTTTATCCTTTCTATTGTTCCTATCTTAACCTTAATTGGCTATGGGGCTGCTGGTTTAAATCTATCAATCGGTTTTATTGAAGAATTTATCACTAAAGCTTTTGGGAGTACTATTAGTCAAATGATTATTCCTATTGTTTCGGTAAGTGGGCTGTCATTTTCTTTCTTTGTAACCTTATTTATCGGCTTTTTTACCGCATCCAGTGGCGCATCAGCCATTATCATAACATCTAATATGATTTATGGTATTGAAGATAAGGGTTATATTTATCGTAAAATTAAAGCCCTAGTTATGACCGTCTTTATTGTCTTCTTGTTTCTATTTATCTTAATATTCCCCTTATTCGGTAATAAGATAGTTGAACTAGTAACCTATGTTAACTTAAATGCTAAAGTTACGGAAGAACTAAAAAAAATATTTGATTTTTTACAAGGTCCTTTTGCTCTTTTTATCATATTTTTATTTATTAAGATAATTTATGCTATGGCTCCCGATGTTAGAATACCATCTAAAAATGTTAATTATGGGGCAATTTTCACATCTATTGGATGGTTAGTTGTAACTTGGATTTATTCATTTTATATCAATCATTATGCTCATTATTCTGTTTTTTATGGAGGTCTTGCTAACTTAGTAATTCTCTTGTTATGGTTTTACTTGTTAGCTAATATCTTTGTGATCGGAATGGCTCTAAATTACCGGAAAAGTGAAATAAAAAAAATTAAATAATTATAACTACTTATTGTTCTTGATAAGTAGTTTTTTTGCTATAATAATCTTAATGATATCTTAGAAGAGAGTGTGTAGTTTATGAATGATAATATTTTAAAAATTAAAGATAAGGCTATTTATACTTTGGAAGAGAAGGTTAATGCCAGTGATTACTTATTATGTCTTAAGTATTTTCCAAAAGTATATTGGCTAAATGTTTTAATAAATTCTATTTTTCTTATTTTAGTAAGTATTTTATTAGGTACTTATTATCATAGTCTTTTTGACTTTTTAATTTTTCTAGTAATTTTTGAAATTATTAATTTAATAAGTTTAACTATTAACTATGATAAAGTAATGACAAAAAAATTTAGAAAATATAATGAAGAAGGTAAGATTTCTAATAGGTATGATTTTTATATTGATTATTTAATTGCTAGTAGTAATTTACAAGCTAAAAAAGTATTTTATAAAGATATAGTTAAATTTATTGAAACAGAAGACAAATTTTACTTAGAAATTAGAAGTAATAAAGGGTTTATCATTTTAAAAAAAGAAAGTATTTCTGATGAATTAAACAAGTTTATTAAAGATAAGTTTACTGGTCTTCCTTTTAAAAAAGAATTTGATTTAATAAATAGATATAATAAAAAAGAGCAAAAGATAATGGATATCTTATTTTGTTTAAGTATATTAAGTATTTTTGTAGCCTTTTATCTAGTTATTCATCTAACTAGTAAGTTTCCAAGTAATGGCTTTTTTAATACTAAGTATTTCTGTGTGGCTTGGTGTTTCTTGCCGATTCCCATTATTTCCCTTATTTTAAGTTTTGTTTGGGAGAAAAGATGTAATAATCATAAAAATTTAGTAATTAGTTTTCTTGCTATTTTTCTTCTTGGTTTTTTAGGTTCATTTTCATTAACCATAAATGATGAAGATATTTATAAATTTAATAATGTTATTGGCTTTACTATTCCAAGTAGTAAGTATATAAGTAGTAGTTATTCGGCAGTTGAAAAGAATAAGAGTGATGTTACTCATATTATTATTAATTATAAAGGTAATGATGACGGGGCAATCCTTAAGGAAATTGAAAATAATCCGAATTGGACAAATGATATTGAAATAATTAACCAAATGAAGTCAATATTACCTCTAAATTCTTTCATTATTAGTGGTGATTATTATCTCATTTTTAATGAAACAACTTCAGAATATAATAAGTTACCTGATAATTCAGGAAAATATACTATTGTTGCTGTTAAATATAGCGAAATAAATAAAACCTTAGAATTAAATAAATATACGATTAATTATGAAAAGTAGAATGTAGTATTAATATAACTAATACCCCTTATTTTTAGAAATATATGTCAAAAAAGTGTCAAATTTATAAAAAGTTTGGCATTTTTTGGCGTTTTTTTTAAATTTTTGAAGGAAATTTGGCTTCACTTACCAATATATATAATTAGGAAGGTAAATAATAACCTTCTAAAAAAGGAGGTGACAGGTTATGAAAATTATTTACAACAGGAGGGAGTTTAGACATGCTAGAAAAACAGAAAATCATAAAAATGTGGCATTACAATAAAGAACATAATATTACGGGCTTTAGTTTTCCACTTGCTTGGGATGTTATGTTTAACCAGATGTTCATTTCCAGTGATACTATGCCTTTAATAGAGTATATAGTTTCTACTATAGAAGATACAACTAAGCAAAATTTTAAAGCCAAAGTTAAATTACTGCCCAAAGACTTACCACAACATTCAATAATTGATACCAATAGTAAAAGTGATTTACTAATTTCTTATCTTAATGGAAAAAAAGAAACTAAATGTATTTTAGAAATGAATTCATCACATATTATGGTCATGAGAAATGCCTTTTATGCTTATAAAATTGCAAGTGGCGGTTTGAAAATAAAAAGTGGAGCATATAAAAAAATATTCGACACTATCGTAGTAAATTTTAATTCCTATCATCATAAATCGGAACGATTAGTTGAAATTGGAATATTTCAAACTGATTTTGGTAAAATTATTGAAGATAGCATTAAAATTATTAATGTTAATATAGATAAAGCTTTAAATAAGCGGTATACTTATCTTAATGAACAGGAAGAGAAAATGGCAAGAATATGTAGGATTTTAACTACATGTGATATTAAAGTATTAGAAAGAGAGTTAAATGAAATTATGAGTAAAGAAGAAACTAAAAAGATTGTAGCAAGAGCCAAAGAATTATCAAGTGATGATGAATACATTAGACTGTTTGAAAATGGTGAAGAAGATAACTATAAAGAGCTAATTCGTAATACGGAACTTGCAGAAGCTAGGGAAGAAGCTGAAGAGCGTGGTCTTGAAATAGGAATTAAAAAAGGAATTAAACAGGGAATCAAACAAGGAATAGAAGAAGGAATGGAAAAGGGAATCGAAAAAGGAATAATTCAAGGTTCGAAGGCTGCAACCATAGATTTAACTAAAAATGCTATAAATATTGGTTTAGATGCAAAAACAATATCTAAATTAACTGGCTTATCAATTAAAGAAATAGAAAGCTTAAAATAATGCACAGAAACTAAAATATGTTTATATTAATTAAGCAAGATCGTTAAAAGAGGGTTAAATGAGATTATGAGTAAAGAAGAAACTGAAAAGATTGTGGCAAAAGCCAAAGAATTATCAAGTGAATATATTAGAATGTTTGAAAATAGTGAAGAAGATAACTATAAGGAATTAATTCGTAATACAAAACTTGCAGAAGCTAGAAAATAAGCTTATGAGCACTGTCTTGAAAAGGGTTTTAAGGCTGCAACCATAGATTTAACTAAAAATGCTATAAATGTTGGTTTAGATGCAAAAACAATATCTAAATTAACTGGCTTATCAATTAAAGAAATAGAAAGCTTAAAATAAAAAAATAGGAGTTTAGACTTAATCAATCTAGACTTCTTTTTAATATCGATAATAATAAAAAAAACTTCCAATCTGATAAAAATCTGGTACAATGATATTATGAGTATAATTGACAACCAAAATAATGGAAAATAAATTTAGATTATTGTCCCAAACCGAGAGAGCATTAGCCTATCTAAATCGGCTTTTACCAAATGTTCCTAAGAAAGCTTCCAATCTCAAAAGACATATTGAAGAATGCCAATATGATATGATGGAAAATATCTTTGCCTACAATTTGCAAAGGACGAATCGTGTTAAAGAAAAACATCTCTATGATTACATAGTAAAGTTATCCATGTATGATTACTATGCAAGAGAATTGTATCATAAAAAATATATCAGTTCTCATCAATTAGAATGTTTATCAAATATAATAATAGAAGCGAGAAAGATAGCTTATGGCATCATCAGAAGTTCTGAATCTAAAGAACAAAACTAATCTTTATGATTCAATTGTAAATATCCCATATATTGAAAATATGTATTATGAAGTTAGATTAAAAACCAAACATCGTAGTAAAATTGTTAACTTTGAAACCTATTATATGAGTAATATCATAAATATTTATGAAACCTTAAAAACTAAGGCTTATCATCATAGTAACTATAATGTTTTCTTAGTAAAAGAACCAAAATATCGTATTATAATGAGTGAAAATATCTTTGATAAAGTCGTTAACCATTTAATAAGTGAATATATCTTATTACCCTTAATTGAACCTCGTCTTATTCCTATGAATGTGGCAACCAGAAGAAATAAAGGCCTTAAATTAGGACTATCTTATACTAAAGACTATATTAATCATTTAAAAAGAAAATATGATAATTTCTATATATTAAAATGTGATATTCATAAATACTTTTATAGTATTAGTCATGAAAAATTAATTGAAAAACTGCGTAATATTTTACCCGATGAAGAAGTAATAGAGGTAATTAAGAGTATTTTAACTTCAACTTATCAAAATAATACTAATAGTCAAATAAAAAGATTAGTTGATCGTGAAAAAGAAATCTTAAGAAAAGCTAATAATCCTTATATGAAAAAAAGATTTGAAGAACTAAGTACTATTCCTTATTATCAAGAAGGAAGGGGTTTACCAATAGGTAATATGACTAGTCAACTATTTGCTATTTATTATTTAAATGACTTAGACCATTTTATTAAAGAACAACTACATATTAAATACTATATTCGTTATATGGATGATTTTATTCTAATGCATCCTGATAGAGAATATTTAAAATATTGTTTAGAAGAAATTAGAAAAAAGGTAGCTGCTGAAGAATTAAAATTAAATCAAAAAACTAAAATAATATCGATGAAAGATGGTCTTAATTTCTTAGGATATCGCTTTGTTTTAAAAAATAAAAAACTATTAGTACTTATTAATAGTCAAACGAAAAGAAGAATCACCCATAAACTAAATAAATTAGAAAAGAATCCTAAGGAAAACTATACTAGTGTCTTAGCTAGTTATAAAGGCTATCTAAGTAATTGTTGTAGTGGTTCATTTATTAGAAAACATCCTTGGTTTAAAGGAATGGATATGAAAGTTAAAAAGAAAAAAGATGAAGTAATAGTTATTTACGATTAAGGAGTAGATTATGTTTATAAAATTATATAAAAATGATGGAAAATTTATAATTTGTTATAATGAAGATGCTTATATTTTACATAGTATTTTTAATTATAAACTAGTAGGAGAGGGTAAAAACGATAAATTGGGATTTCCTAGTACTATAATAGATAAAATAATAGAAAAGTTAGAAGAATTATCGATTAATTATCAAATATATTATAAAAAAGATTTAGAAGTATCTAAAGATTTTCAAGAAAATAATACTTATCAAAAGTATTTAAATGAAGGTTTATTACAAGTAGAAATAGATAAAAAAGTTGATTTAATAAAATATAAATTAAATAGATTAAGTTTAGAAGAAGTTAATAAACAATTAGAAAATATCTTAGATGTCTTAAGATAATAAAATTTTAAACGGAAAATTTACTTTAAATAAGATTTACTTTTTGGGGATTATGTGTTATTTTAGTAATAGATAAAATAGAGGAGTATTAAAGTGTTATGAATGATAAGAGAATTAAAAAAAATACACCTAATAAATATCATGTTTTAATGTTGATTTTAACATGCTGTGTTATTGGGCTTGCAACCGTGGGGGTTTCTTATGCTTATTGGCGTTTTACTTATATTGCTGATAAAGCAAATACGGCAACATCAGGATGTTTTAATATTGAACTTACTGATCAAAAAGATGAAATTAACTTAACTAATGCTTATCCAATAACTGATGCCGAAGGGTTAAAATTAAAACCATTTAGTTTTACTTTAAGGAATAGTTGTTCGATTTTTGCTCATTATTATGTTAATTTAGAAATGTTAGAGGGTACAACTTTAAATAGTAAATGGGTTGCTACTAAGGTAAATAGTGATGCGATTACTACATTAGATAAATATAAAACAGCGACAACAACTATGACGGGATCAACGGAGGCTAGAACGATTGCCGAAGGTTATTTGGGCGCTGATGATACAGTTGATTATACAGTATCTTTCTGGATGGATGAAGATGCGACGATTAATGATGATGTAATGAATAAAATCTTCAAATCAAAAGTAGTTATTGTATCAGAACCCGGTAATTATAGTCCGGTATCGGCTGGTTATAATAAGTTAGGAGAGGCAATTTTAGCTAATGAATATCAAACAACACCTGCTATAGCTAAAACGAAGATTGCTGCAAAACAAACTGTTGATGTAACTAATACAGCACCTGTAATAAAATGGGTTGAAAAAACGGGAGGTTCATCTACAAGACAAGTAATAAAACCAACAGCAGAGGCTATAAGTTCGGTAACTCAATTAAGTAATTTAAATGCAAATGAACAATATATGTATATATGTACAACCAAATCATTTAATAGTGAAAATGCTAGATATTCATTAGGAAATTGTTCTTTAAAAGATCCGACAACTTTAGATTACAGTGGTGATACTAAGTATTATTATTCGACAGAATATATGGCATATAACCAGACTAATTCCAAATTGTATGTGGCAAGAAATGCTGGTGATATAACAGTATTTCAAGTTACTGGAGCGACAAAAACTACAAGTACGCAAACTACAAGCGGAATTACATATGCAACTAATGTTTATAATCTATCTTGTATTACTTTAACAGAAACAGAGTTAGAAACTGACAAATCTGATAAAGGATTATATCAAGGTACAGACGATTATGGTACAACTTACTATTATCGTGGAAATGTAAAAAATAACATTGTTTCCTTTGCTGGATTTTATTGGCAAATAGTGAGAATAAATGGTGATGGCTCAATAAGATTAATGTATGATGGAACAGTAAAGAATGCCACTGGTGGAAATCAAACCATTGGAAATTCACAGTTTAATAGCAAATATAACGACCCAGCATATGTAGGGTATATGTATGGCAATCCCGATGGCACAACATTTGATGAAGTACATACAAATACAACATCATCAACGATTAAAACAAAAGTAGAAAATTGGTATAAAACAAACATTGTGGACAAAGGATATAATGGTTATGTATCAAATGCTGTAGGTTTCTGTGGAGATAGAACATTGACAGGTGGTGATGGTATTAGTACTTCCATTTATAGTTATTTTGGAGCATACGGAAGATATGAAAAAAATACAGCTCAATTTACCTGTCCAAATAAAGAGAGGGATTTATATACAACAACCGATTCAAGTATAGGCAATAAAGCTTTAACATATCCAGTTGGTCTAATTACATATGACGAATTAGTGTTTGCCGGTATGGATAATAGACATATTAATAAATTATCATGGGCTTATTCTACTCAGCATTATTGGACCATGTCCCCTTCTTACTTTTATGCGTCGAACGGCGCTGCTCGTGAGTGGAGTCAGTATAGCGCTGGGTCTCTGGCTAGCAGCTGGGTTACCGTCGGTTATGGTGCCCGCCCAGTTATCAATCTGAAATCTGATACTCTGATAACTTCCGGTATTGGAACAAGTTCTGATCCATTTGTTGTTCAGTAAAAGAGTAATGAGAAGTAACCAAAATTAGTCCCCAAATGACTCATCATTTGGGGACGCCTTTTTTTTAAGAACAAACAGGGTAGAGAAGTACCGATAAAACAATATGTTAGGCAGGTACTTGATGGAGAGCGACTGCCGTTTTGCTTCTACAAAAAGCAAAACGGCAGAGCATTTTAAAACAAAATCACAGGTTGTTAGACCTGTGATTTTGCGGTGTTTAAGAAATTATTTTTATGCTTCTTCCTTTAAGAAATCGATTTCTTTAATTGATAAGCCAGTAACTTCAGCAATAAGTGAATTTTCTAAAGCAGCTTTTTTTAATTTTTTAGCAACACTGGTTGCTACTTCTTTTTGTCCTTCTTTATAGCCATCTTCATGAGCTTTAGCTAACTCGGTATTACGAATTAATTTTTTATAATTATTTTCTTCACCATTTTCAAACAATCTAACATATTTATTAATGTTTGATTGTCCATTAGCACGGCTAACTAATTTTTCCGTATCTTTTTTCCACATAAGTTCATTTGACTCCTTATCCAATTAAAAAATATTTGTTTAATATTATTTTTAAATTTTTGGTATTTTTGAAAAATAACTACTTATTAAGCTTCTTCTTTTAAAGATTCAATCTCTTTAATTGATAAGCCAGTCAGTTCTGCAATTAAATCATTGTTCATGTTTTTTTCTAAACATTTTTTTGCCATTTCTATTTTTGCTTCTTTAGAGCCTAATTCAATGCCTTCTAATCTACCTTCTAACTTGCCTTCTAGCTTACCTTCTAGTTTGCCTTTTTCATGAGCTTCTGCTAACTCAGTATTACGAATCAGCTCCTTATAATTTTCTTCTTCATTAAAAAGTCTAATATAACCATCATCACTCGATAATTCCTTGGCACGACTAACTAATTTTTCCGTATCTTTTTTGCTCATAAGTTTATTCGACTCCTTATCCAACTCAAGCGAACTGGTAGTCATAAACATTCTACAAATTATGGCTACTTGTTCTTCTTGCTTATCGGCATAATTATAACTCATATCTTTAGCTTTTGCCATATTTATTTCGAATATTTTGGTACTATCATCAAAGATTTTACCAGTTTTATAACGCATAGTAATCATTTCTATTAAATCATTTTCGTTATCAGCAAATGTATTAAAATCAATTAAGATAGTGTCGTAAGCCTTAACATATTTATCGTCATTAATAGAAATACCACCTCCTGCTACTTTATAAGCATAGAAGACATTACGCCAAGGCATTGTCTGTGAGGAATTCATTTCCACAATATATTTATTAATATTTTTTTCATCTTTAAAATAATCAGCAATTATATCGCTTTTACTTCTCGTATCTTTTGCCGATACTTGTTTTAATTCATTTGGTAACAATCTAACCTTACCCTTAACATCTTCAATTTTAACATTGCCAAATATTGAAATGATACACTCAAGTAAAGGCATGGCTTCCTCAGAAATGAAAATTTGCTCGAACATTACATCCCAAGTCATAGGTAAAACAAAATCGGTACCTTTATTTTCTTTTAAAGTTCTCTCTATTTCTTTCTTGCTTTTCATTAATCATCACTTCCTTTTCCATATTGTTTTTGGCAAAATTTTTCATAGATTCACCTCCTTTTCTTAAGAAGGATATAATTTATCCTTCTAATTATATATATTGGTAAGTGAAGTCTAATTTCCTTCAAAAATTTCAAAAAAATTAAAATTTATTGTCTTTTTTTGCTATTTTTTACCTTTCTTTACACTTTTTTTACACTATTTAGACTAAATAATTAGCAAGAGTAGGTGAGGTATTTTAAGCTTCAATTATTTATATTATAATTTTAAACGAAGGCTATTTGGTCTTCTGGTTTTACCTAAAACCTTCATTGTCTGTTACAGCGCCTTATCCAGTCCCCTTCTAACTTTGATGCGACATGGGGCAATGCTAATGAGTGGAATCAGAATAGCGCTGGCAACCTCAATCCATGGTGGGATGTTACTAACAGTCTTGGTGCCCGCCCAGATTCCTACTAAGATAGATTTAGATTTATGACACTAGTGATTAATGGCTACGGCTGTTAATATAAGAAGTAATTTTCTTTTAAGAAAATAATCTATTATAGATTGGAAACAAGGTTTAACCATGGCAATTTGCCTAAAGATATAGCATAGATACTATTAGACATGATTTATTAGTTGGAAACTATGTTGCTAAGACTTTCTACGGAGAGTCTTTTAAAATTTAAATAATATAAATTATAAAACTGTATTATAATAGAAGTGGAGCAGAGCTCTAGAGAAAGTCTACAAAACCAAGGAGCTACTTTTGGTCCCCTTCTAACTTTGATGCGACAAACGGTGTTGCACAAGAGTGGAATCAGAATAGCGCTGGCAATCTCAATCCTTGGGGTTGGATACATGATACTTTTGGTGCCCGCCCAGCTTCCTACTAAGATAGATTTAGATTTATGACACTAATGATTAATGGTTACGGCTATTAATATAAGAAGTAATTTTCTTTAAAGAAAATAATCTGTTTATAGATTGGAAACAAGGCTTTTTCTTGGAAATATTCCTAAATAGATAGTATAGATATTGTTAGACATGATTTAATAATTATTAACTATACTAAATTTAAACCGCCTAATAAGGTGGTTTTAAATAATCAAAAATGTATTATAATAGAAGTAGAGCAAAAGTGCTCTAGAGAAAGCCTACAGAACTACGGGATTACTAGTCCCCTTCTAACTTTGATGCGGCGAACGGCAATGCTAATGAGTGGATACAGAATAGCGCTGGTTATCTTAATCAATGGACTTGGGTTACTGACTGGTATGGTGCCCGCCCAGATTCCTACTAAGATAGATTTAGATTTATGACACTAGTGATTAATGGCTACGGCTATTAATATAAGAAGTAATTTTCTTTTAAGAAAATAATCTATTTATAGATTGGAAACAAGGCTTTTTCTTGGAATTTATTCCTAAATAAATGGCATAGATATTATTAGACATGATTTAATAATTAGATACTATGTTAGTTGCTCTCTTCGGAGAGCTTTTTGGTTATTAGAAAATATTTGTTTTAAAAATTGTGAAATTATAATATAATTTAGAAGAAGGCATAAAGCCTTTAGGCTATATCTAAATCCTTATTGTTTTTTAAGCGTACTACTTTGTCCCCTTCTAACTTTAATGCGACGAACGGCGTTGCTAATGAGTGGAATCAGAATAGCGCTGGTTATCTCAACAACTGGTGGGGTGTTAACAACAGTATTGGTGCCCGCCCAGATTCCTACTAAGATAGATTTAGATTTATGACACTAGTGATTAATGGCTACGGCTATTAATATAAGAAGTAATTTTCTTTAAAGGAAATAATCTATTTATAGATTGGAAACAAGGTGTAGCCTAGGTATTAACCTAAACATATGGCATAGATATTGTTAGACAGGATTTAACAGTTAGATACTATGCTGCTGCCACCTATTAGGTGGTTCTTTTATTTTTTTAACAAGTTATGATATAATCAAGAAGAGTTACAAAAGTTTGTAATCTCAGGGTAAGTCTATTAATGATTGATTGGCCTTACTGGTTTTCTCGTTTGTCCCCTTCTAACTTTAATGCGACGAACGGCAATGCTAATGAGTGGATGCAGAATAGCGCTGGCTACTTGAGCAATTGGGGTGTTAACAACACTCTTGGTGCCCGCCCAGATTCCTACTAAGATAGATTTAGATTTATGCCACTAGTGATTAATGGCTACGGCTATTAATATAAGAAGTAATTTTCTTTAAAGAAAATAGTCTATTATAGATTGGAAACAAGGCTTATCCTAGGGTATCCTAAAGATAAAGTATAGATATCACTAAACATGATTTAGTGATTATAAACTATATTGTTGCACTTTTCTATTAAAAATATTAATAGGGGAGTGTTTTCTTTTGAAAAATATATTAAATTGTAACATTTTGATATTGAAATTTTTGTAACATTTTATATTGACATCTACACTTTTATTTTTGATGTAAAAGTATTAAATTATTTCAAATTTTAAGAAAATAATTTATAATTAGAGTGGAGCAGTACTCCAGGGATAGTCTATTTTGCATGATCATCTTGTCCACTTTAGGCCCCTTCTAACTTTAATGCGACAAGCGGCGCTGCTAATGAGTGGAATCAGAATAGCGCTGGGTATCTGACTAACAACTGGGTTACCGACGGTTATGGTGCCCGCCCAGATTCCTACTAAGATAGATTTAGATTTATGACACTAATGATTAATGGCTAAGGCTATTAATATAAGAAGTAATTTCCTTAAATGGAAATAATCTATTATAGATTGGAAACAAGGCTATTCCTTGGTAATTTACCTAAACATATAATATAGATATCATTAGACAAGCTTTAATGATTATAAACTATATTACTTTACTTCCTTATCAAAATTAGTGGTAGGGAAGTATTTTAAATTATAAAAAAGTAGCTTATAATGAAGATGGAACATAGGCTCGAAGTAATTTCCTTTTAAGAAAATAATCTTTTACAGATCGGAAACAAGACTTATCCTAAGTTATTCTAAAGATAAAGTATAGATATCACTAAACATGATTTAGTGATTATAAACTATATTGTTGCACTTTTCTATTAAAAATATTAATAGGGGAGTGTTTTCTTTTGAAAAATATATTATAATGTTATTGGAATCTTAAAATATTTATTGTGGTAGTAAAAAAAATCGTTATACAGCCTAAAAAATATAGTTAGTTTACATTTGGAAGTAAAATATTTTAAGATTCTTGGTAATATCCTTACATTCATGTCCAAGATTTTTCTTTCCCTTCTAACTTTGATGCGACATGGGGCGATGCTCGTGAGTGGAATCAGAATAGCGCTGGCTATCTGACTAACAACTGGAATGTGGCTAACAGTCTTGGTGCCCGCCCAGATTCCTACTAAGATAGATTTAGATTTATGGCACTAGTGATTAATGGCTACGGCTATTAATATAAGAAGTAATTTTCTTTTAAGAAAATAATCTATAATAGATTGGAAACAAGATATTACCATGACTATGTCAGAAGATAAAATATAGATACTGTTAGACGAGATTTAACAGTTATAAACTATGTTATGTTCTCTTCGGAGAACCTTTTTAATTTAAAAAACAAGTCAGTTTTGACTTGTTTAATAGATAAATTAGCTTAGGTTTTCTATTTCTTTAATAGATAAGCCTGATGATTTAGCAATAATATCAATACTAATGCCAGCAAGTTTTAAGTTTTTAGCCATATCTAGGGCCTTGTTTTTAGAACCCTGTTCTCGAGCCTCTTCTCTGGCCTCGGCTAGTTCAGTGTTACGAACTATTTCTTTATAGTTATCTTCTTCCCCATTTTCAAATAGTCTGATATATTTATCATCACTGGATAATTCCTTGGCTCTAGCCACTATTTTTTTGGCTTTTTCTTTACTCATAATTTCATTCAACTCTCTTTCAAATACTTTAATATTACAAGTAGATAAAATTCTACATATTTTTGCCCAATTTTCTTCTTGGCTGTTAAGATAAGTATACCGCTTATTTAAAGCTTTATCTATATTAATATTAATAGTTTTAATACTATCATCAATAATTTTCCCAAAATCAGTACGAGATACTCCTGTCTCAACTAAATATTCTGATTTATGGTTATAAGAATTTAGATTAACAATGATTGTATTATAGGCTTTCTTATATTTGCCATTTTTAATTTCTAAGGCTCCCATTTCAACTTTAAAAGCATAGAATGAATTTCTCATAACCATGATACGAGAGGAATTCATTTCTAAAATACATTTAACTGTTTTTTTGCCATTTTTATAAGTTATTAATAAATCACTTTTACTGCTAGCATCAATTATTGAATGCTGGGGCAAATCCTTTGGCATCAGTTTAATCTTACCTTTAATATCTTTGATATCTGTGTCTTCGATAATAGATACTATGTATTCTGTTAAAGGGATAGTATCATTAGATATAAACATCTGATTAAACATGATATCCCATACTAAGGGGAACATAAAATTCGAAATGTTATGTTCTTTATTATAATGCCATATTTCGATAATTTTGTTTTTCTCTAACATTGTAAGCCTCCTCCTGTATTTTTAAAACAAATTTTTGCATAGTATCACCTCCGTTTCTTAGAAGGGTATTATTTATCCTCCTAATTATATATATTGGTAACACCTTGCTAATTTCCTTCAAAAATTTGTAAATTTAATTAAAAAATAACAATTTTTGACAAAATAATTAATAAAAGTTATCTTTCAGTAAAAAATGTTATAAATTATAAAAAAATAGCTTATAATGAGGATGGAGCATAGGCTCTAGGATTAACCTTTTTATGTTGCTATTTACCTGCTTTGCCATCGGTCCCCTTCTAACTTTGATGCGACAAACGGCAATGCTCGTGAGTGGAATCAGAATAGCGCTGGTTATCTGAACCCTTGGAACAATGTGGATAACACTTTTGGTGCCCGCCCAGATTCCTACTAAGATAGATTTAGATTTATGACACTAATGATTAATGGCTACGGCTATTAATATAAGAAGTAATTTTCTTTTAAGAAAATAATCTATATAGATTGGAAACAAGGTTAGTCCTTGGTAATTTACCTAAACATATAATATAGATATCATTAGACTAGTTTTAATGATTATAAACTATATTGCTTAAAAATCCGAAAATGATCTTTTCGGATTTTTAAAAGTTAAATAATACCTCGGATAATCCGCGGGTTCGGTTTAGCTTTAGCGATGAGTCTTTAAAATTAAAACTCCTTTGTCATAATATATAATGCAATCTGGCAAAAAGCATTAAAAATAACAAAGGAGGGATGCCCAATTAAGGAAATGAATAGTTTATCACACACAAAGTGAAATTGTAAATATCATATAGTATTTGCCTCAAAGTGTAGAAGAAAAGAGAACAATTAACCCTAGATAATATAGACCAGTTTATTGATAGTCACTAAGCAAAGCATTCTAAGATGATATAGAAAAACCACTAGAAGTAGTTGTTGCCTGTTAAAAGCTAAATAAAAAGCCTCACTTAAGAGACTTTTTACTATCTGTTGTAGTATTCAACGATTAATGCTTCGTTAATATCAGGATTTAATTCACTTCTATCAGGGAAACGAAGATATTTTCCAGTTAACTTATTAGCGTCAAATTCAACATAAGCTGGTCTATTTAAAGTAGCTTCAACAGCAGCTTTAATAGCAGGATGGTCTAAAGATTGTTCTTTAACAGCGATAACATCACCAGGTTTTACTGTATATGAAGGAATATCAACTTTGATACCATTAACAGTAATATGACCATGGTTAACAACTTGACGAGCAGCACGACGAGTAGTAGCAAGTCCCATACGGTAAACTACATTATCAAGTCTTGTTTCAAGAAGTTGTAGTAAATTTTCACCAGTAATACCAGCCATCTTAGTAGCGCGTTTAAATGTTTTAGCAAATTGCTTTTCATTTAAACCATACATGAATCTAACCTTTTGTTTTTCTTGTAACTGAACACCATATTCGCTTAATTTTCTACGACGGTCTTGTCCATGAATACCAGGAGCATAAGGTCTTCTTGCAAGTTCTTTACCATTTTCTAAAGTAGAGAAACCAAGATGACGAGATTTCTTATATTGAGCACCAGTGTATCTAGCCATAAATAATTCTCCTTTCATTATATTTGCTTTTACTTAGTACGAACCCGAAGATTATAGGGGAGTCTATCTAAATACTTTCTCATAGGCAGAGATAGATACTTATAACCATAAATGGGATAGACACTTCAATAAGCTTTTGGGCACTGCCAATTAAATGCAAGAATAATTTACCATATCCATAAATATAAGTCAATCAAACTGCTAAAATTTGTTTAAATTTGTCAGAATAAATTGTATTTTTAGTCAAAAAATGATATTCTTATATTAGTTATGATAGAGAAGGGCAAGTGTAAATATGAAAAATAAGATAAAAATAAATTTTCGAGACAAAAGAACGATTATATTATCCATATTATTAGGACTCCTTTTAATCGGCCTAATAATATTTATTTGTGGTAAAGTATTTCATAAAGATAAAGAAATAACACCAGAAGATCCTACAACTAAGGAATTTGAAAACTATCTTAAAGATGCTATTAAACCGTTTGATGAAGATACCATTAAAGATTTTATTAGTAGTACAGATAAACTATCGACAATTGATTCCATTTATTGGGGAGCCATTTATTCAGATAAAATAGGTAATGATTTAAAAATTATGTATACCTTAAGTAGACTAATCTATAATGATTCTGATTTACTTAGTTACATGAAATCAAAAAATATGTTCGATGAAGAATCAGGCTTATCAGAAGTTACATTATCAATCAAATTTATCAATAAAGCTTTAAATGCTAAATTTGTTGATACTAAGATTGCTGCTAATGACGAATTTACTACAGGCTACTATGATGGCATTGCGGCTGTTATGTGTGATACAGAAAATTGTATCGTTTCAGTTAGTAAAGATAAAGAACTTGATAATAGTTCTTTAGGATCATATATATCAATAAAAAGTGATTTAACTAAGAATAAAGAAGGTTATGAAATAACTGCCCAGCATTATTATTATGAATTAGATTTAGATGGAAACTTACAATTAGATGTTTATAATAATGCCTTTAAAGAAAAACAATTTTGTAGTACTTCTATAACTTATTTGTATGCTAATAACTACAAACTTCCTGATAGTTGTGATGCTAATGCTACTCTTGATAAAACGAAGTATACATTTGATAAAAATTATCGCTTTGTTAAATCAGAAAATATTTAAAAGGAGAAATAATCATGCATAAACGAAAAATATTAGTAATTTTATTAAACATTATTGCCTTTTCTGTTATAGGATTAAAGAATGTTTCCGCAGCAGCTTGTACCTTAGAACAACAAGTAAAGGTTAATAATGAAGCTGGCCTTGTTACTTACAGCGTTCAGCCTTTTGAATATCATTACAGCGATCCTGATGCTAGTGCTGAAAATAAAGATAGCGTTGAGACTCAAATTTCTGGATACTTGGGAATGCTAGAGATTTACAATTTAACTGATAATATTTATGTGACTGTTGCTAATTCTAATGAAAATAGTCAAACAAAATATACTTATAATGATTCTGCTGATGGGACAGTTAGTTTAAGTACTGGTAGTATGGAATATTTGAAAAATTATACAATAAGTATTTTTGCTAGTAATGAAGACTGTAGTAAAAACGCTATTCGAACCATTGATATTGTAGTGCCTCGTGAAAATAGATATTATTACTCTGATTATTGTGAAAATTATCCTGATTACTTTTATTGTTCTCAATTCTTAAATCTAGAAGAAATATCCCAAGATGATTTTAATCGCGGGATAAAAGAGTATGCTAAGACTCATAAAAGTGCAACAAATGATAATAGAAAAGAAGGCATAATTGAAGCAACTGCAGATTTTGCTAAAAATAACTGGCTAATAATTACTATTGTTATCATAGTGATTTTAGGAATTATGGCGGGTGCTATTGTAATAAAAAATAAAAAAAGAAAGAAGCAGATAGTATAATGAAGAAATATAGTAAAGCCTTAATATTAATATTATTTCTACTTACTAGCAATGTAGGTTTTGTTAACGCTACTAGTGATAATAATGCTACTTGCTGTAAATACATAACTAATGGTAAAACTGGTTATAAATGGATAAATAGTAATGCTACTTGTGCTAATCCAGTAGACAGTAGTTATTGCAAAGATATACCAAATAATACAACAACTACAGAAGATACTAAAGGCTGCTATGCTAATAGTAGTGAATCTTTGTTTGAATATGTTGAAAAATCGAAGGCTCGTAGTGGGTGGCATTTAGTAAATTATGATGAAGCAACATGTAATACCTTTATTAAAAACATTGCCGATGATGCAGCAACAAAAGCTGAACAAAGTGCTGGCAACCAAGTAATTGTTGGTGCCGATACAACTGATGGCTCTAAAAACACTTGTAAAAGTTATACCGTAAAAAGAGTAAGGGAGTATAATAACAGCCTTTATTCTGGTATTTCTAGAGGAAATAATAAATATTTTTATAGTCCTGTTTCTGTTTCATTTAGTGATCCATATACAACTAACAGAGCTAATCAGTATTATGTTTATCAGACTACCTCTAATTGTAATGATGACAATAAAAATGTTCCGGCATTCTGTATCGATCCTGGGGCTGAAGGTGCCTCTCCTAGTGGGACTAAATATCGTCCAAGTACGGATTCTATAATTGATAAAAATACTAAATTTGGTCGTGGTATGACTAAACTTTACATCTACTGGTATGTAGAGAAAAAAGACGAAATAATGGCTGATTATAATGGCTCAGCCGAAGGAAAAGAAGACTACTTAAACTATATAATGAATACTATTTCTCGTCTTCTTGTCATAAATTATGGAAAGGAAGCTGGTATTTCTAATATTTGGGCTAAAAAGACTTGGGGAAATGATGAAAAGAAAGCTTGGCAAAAAGGCAAACTAGTAAAATCTAGTGGTATGAATGAAACTTCTTGGAATCGTTTAAATACTGTTTGGAATGATGTCAAGAAAACTGCCGAAGGTAGTGGAGATGTCGTAAGTAAAGAAGATTTAGACAACGAGGTACAATTATATCTAGAACAAGATAGTGCTTCTATGACCCAGTCAAGTGTTGCGGCAAGTTTTACGATTACGATTAAAGCTGATAAAAAAACTATTTTAGATGATATTTTAAATAACAAAAAATATTCTCTAAGTTTAAGTGATGAAAAAGATAACGCTATCGCTCTAGATGCTAATGACTATAAAATGGGTGAGTGGAACCGCGTAAGTGATACTAGTGCTAATGTTAAAATTGATTTAAAAAAAGCAGATCTTGGGGTCGTAACTGATTCTGTTAATATTAACTTTAGTATTACAGCCAAATCGGAAAAATCTTTAAAAAATATTATTTTATTACAATCTGTTACTAGTGTTTCTCCAAAATATAAACAACCATATCAACAATTTATAACTTTCTTAAATGGTACTTTAGGAAGAACAGCTAGTTTAAAAGTAAATTATGATATAAAGAAAGAAAAGACATCTTGTACACCACTTTATTATACAGATTGTAAGTCAACTGCATCGGTATATCATTTAGTTGAAGGAACGCAATCCCCAGAAATATATAGTCAAATTATGTCTTCAATTAAAAGTATTGATGAATTAAACACATTCGTTAATGATGTAAAGAGTGCTATTGATCGGTTAAAAAACTTCTCCTTATCATTAAATGATTTAAAATTAGTTGGTGGTTTAACTAAGAATGTTTCTGAAAAAACAAGCTCTATCAATCAATTGATAGGCGAATTAAAAAATATTCTTAATCGTGTTAATGTTAATAATAATAAACTAGCAGCTAACTTAAAAAATTCAATTAGTGATGCTGTTGAAAGAGGTAACTATTTAACTTTATTAAGTTATATAACTGGTAGTATTTCTGATACGATAAGTAATGGGGTTGATTATGATGAACTCTTAAAAGAATATAACGAGATACTAGATGCGGCCAAAGCAGCTAAAGAGGCAGGTCAAGTAACTGATTCTACTTATGAATTTTTAACTAATATTAAGAATATGTTAAGTGCTGGTAAGAGTGTTGGTGGTATTAAAAATATTATTGGAGCTGCTACTACATTAGGAAATTATTTGGTTAATAATAAGGGTTTAGATTCTGATGGAATTAAAGGTTTCTCTCAAGTCTTTACAACATTCACGAGTAATTTAGTAACTAAAACTCAAGATGGTATGAGTGGCATTGTAAATAGTTTTAATGATATTGCAAGTAAGATTACTAATGTTGTAAATAATGGTGGTAAACTTACAGATGTTTCTAACATTTTTAGTACTCTTACAAGTTCTATAAGTGTTGATTGGGAAAAATGTATTATTGGCGATGATACAAATGATCCAACTGATCCTAACGGTAATTCTTATACTGTTCAATCTGAAAATAGTTATTGTAAAGTTGTTTGTAAAGAAGACTATGCTATTAAAACTCCTGGTAAATTAGGTACTGTTTATGCTGGTCAAAATATTTCTGTTAATTTAGATAATGTTTATCATGCAACTGTTGGTATGGCTGGTCAAAGAACTTGTGTAACTACTTCGATTGATAATCAAAAATATGTTGATGCGGCTGTTGCTAAAAAAGAAGAAATAAAAAATAAATATAATGAATTTAAAAAGAATTATGGCAAATATAAAGGAGCACAAACAACAGGTGTATCTGACCCTCATAAACCAGAAATTAAAGAAAGCATTGCGGACATATCTGGTGCTAGAGAAAAATTAGAAATCATAGCAAAGGGAATCGTTGAAGATGGTGTTAAAGCATTTATTCGAACATTAGTTCCTAATGATTTAGATGTACAATATAGTTATTTAAGTAATTTCAATTCAAGTGATTTAATAACAATTCTTACAAATTGTCTTACGGCTGGCGGCACCGATAGCATTACTGATGAAGTGCTTGATGCAATGATTGGCAACGATGAAGGTTCAAAAAAATTAGCCGAAAGTAATAAAGATACTTACGACGCTGCCAAAAAAGAATTTGTTAAGGCAATCCAAAAGAAAATAAAAGAAAGTGCTGGTGAGATTGCTAAGGCTTTAGT
Organism: uncultured Bacilli bacterium; assembly: GCA_934095825.1. The sequence continues at coordinate 37,722 of CAKOKQ010000011.1, forward strand.
AACTGAAGCTGGTGGCGATGCCTTATTATTTGGTTTGCAAACTTTATGTAATATATCCCAAAATGTTCAAGCTTTGCCTGAACTTATCGGAGCTATATTCAAACTTCTTGCTGGAGGATGTCAGGCTTGGGCTTATGCATCAGAAGCTATAACTACTACTGTAAATACTTTATCAAAAGATGAAAATCTAAAGATCTTATGGATTGAAGATGGTGGTAACTTTGATTATGGTTATCAAGTCCATAGTTATAAAACTGATACTGAAAATACAACTTTAAGTGAAAAAGAAAAACTTTTAAAAGCTCAGTTAGATGTAGATAATCCTACTAAGGTTCATGTTAATAAAGGTGATGATGAATCGGCAAACTTTGAATCAAACTCTATTTTGATCCCAACTTTAAAAAATAATGGTGGTTATACTGCTGGTTATGTCAAGTTTGGAGCTACATTTCATTTTAGCCAAATTCAGGTGGCTGTAAATTCATTTAATAATTTTGTTTCATATAGCGGTAAAGCTTATGAAAATATAGCTAATGGTTTAAAAACTGTTAATGATGATTTAAATGAACTTAGTAGTGTCTTTAAAGATACCAAAAATTTAAAAAATGGTAAAAGTGCTTTAGAAGGTTTCAAGTTTGAAGATACTCAAAAAGCAAGTTTACTTGCAGCTGCAAATAGAATTTCTAGTTTAATTAATAGTGTTAGCACATTAATTAATAGTATGGATAAACTTCAAGCTAATGCTTCGGTTCTAACAGATTACTTAATTGATTTTGTTTATGACTTTATGGGAATCTTTAATAATAAATATTATACGATTTCACAAATTCGTCATACTATGGAAAAAAATAAAGTGGATTATAATAATTTAGTTGAACAATTAGAAGATATGGCTTCTAACATGAGTGATTGTACTACTTGGAATAATCAATATAAATTTAATCCAAATATAACATTTAGTTACAATTATACTGGTACTTATTTTAGTAATAAAAAAGATTCCAGAACTAATGAAATTAAGTTATCTCCAATCAATCAGGAAGATATTGAAGAAGTATATTATTACTGCGATAGTGATGTTGATATAAATGATGCTCAAAAACTTAGTACGATTCTTAGTGGTAAATGTATTACTTCTGATGATTTAATTGGTGGTATTATAACATCTCTATTAGGAAATAATAGTGAGTATGCTGGTATCTTAAAGAATTTAACTGGTAATGTTAAGGCTATTAAATCTTTATTAAGTAATACTAAAAATAAAGATATTCTAAATAATTTTGATGTATCTAATGTAACTTCATTTATTACTAATATTTTAGGGGTTAATACTGACGATGATACTGATGCCAATGATGATACCGTTTTAACAACAAATGTTCCTGGTCGTATATCTTATACTCTTATTAATGGTGGCACATCAATAGGTAGCGTCGGTAATGCCATTAAAACAGATGGTTTAAATGGTCTAATTGTTGAACTATCTAAAAACCTAAAATATACTTTAATTAATGAAAACAACATCAAATATCGTAATGTTGGTCGTGTTATTAAAATATCTCGTGCTGGAAATCCGGGTATAGCTATTTCCGGTATTCATGCTCAATCATTAGTATCTAATGCCTTAGCGTTCTTAGGTGGTAATAGTGAAATTTTAAGTAAAATATCTGATGTTTTAGAAAAAACTACCGGCTTACAATTAATTTATTATAAATCGAGTCAATCTTATTGGACAACAAGTAATAAAGGTATTTATACAACAGCTCCTACTTCATCTGATTCTGTTTATATTGATAATGGTGATAAGGCTCTAACAAATCCAGATATCGTTTCCGGAAATAGTAGTGAAAAGAAAGCTGATGGAACATCTTATCCGCTTCCACTTGATACTAAAGCTGGTACATATATATATAAGATTAAAATAAATAATGTAGGTGAATATTATAACAATAACTTCTCATTAGGTCGTATTATGGACGATAGCGGTTATATAAGTGGTACTTTTGCTAACCAATATGTATGTAAATATGATGTAAAAACAACACCAGATGATGGGGATGAGACATGCAAAACTATCTTAGAATCTGATGTTTGTAAAGACTCTAATGGTTACTTTAGAGAACAATATGTTAAAAACACAAATTATGCTCAAACTAATGGCATTGAAGAAAAATTCAATATTTGTGTTACGGCTCTTTTAGATAAGAATTGCTGTAATGAGGTTGGTACTAAAGTTCCAAGCGCTAGCGAAGAACGATATAACCAAATGTGTAGTGATCAATGTTCCGGTGTAACTTTCTATAATGCTATTACGAATGGCAGTGCTCTTAATAATACTACTAATAATAATGCTAATTCGGCTTTAATAACTAAAAATGGTACTCTAAACTTTGTAACTAAAGTAGTATCTAATAATAATATGTTCCCTAATGGCGATACAACTAAGAGCTTTAATTATAAAGGAACGACTTCTGGTCATGAAAATAAAGATGAAAATGGTAACCCACAACCTCAAGAAATTAGTAAAATAATTGAACAATGGGAAGAAAAAGGTGATAGCATTTATGATGCTGATGCGGATTTCTCAATTGATTTAAATGCGGCATGTATTGCTAAAATTAAGAGTTACAATGATGAACAAGAAAAAATTGATTTAGGTTTTGGTGATTACACATTAGGTTCTATTAGTAAAGAGTCTCGTGAATATAAATCTAAATTCTTACAAGATTTAAGAGAAAATCCAGGAACATGTGTAATTAAAGAAAAAACCACAAATTAGGGTAGGAAGGTGAAGAAAATATGAAAGAATCTTATTGGGGTTACTGGTTAGTAATGTTAGGTATCCTAGTAATAGGCGTTATGTTACTTGTAAACAGCACCACAACTGGTACTACCCAAGACTATTATGAATTAAAGGAGACAACATCAGCCGCTATGGTTGATGCTGTCGACTACTCATATTATCGTTTATATGGCGATATTAAAATAGCTAAAGAAAAATTTATTGAAAATTTTATCAGGCGTTTTTCTGAATCAGCTACAATGACTAAAAAATATAATATATCTTTTTATGATATCCAAGAAGTACCTCCTAAGGTTAGTGTTAAGATATCGAGTGTTAGTAACAGTGTGAATGTTGCTAATAGTGCTAACTCATTTGATTTAGTAAATAAAATCGATATGCTTTTGTTAGCGGGGGATTCTAATGGGACAACACCTCCTGGTTCTGATCCCAATAAGTCCAAACTTGGCATGTGTAAGATGGATATTGATATAACTCTTGCTAAAGTATTTAAAGAATTACTAAAAGATGGTTCGACGAGTTTAATTCCTCAAAATCTGGCAAGTAACATTTTAAATGCTAAAGCAAAACTTTCTAACTTGACTAAGTGGGCTAAGGAAGATGAAGAACTTACCAGTGCTGAAGGTAACTATTGGTATGAATTTATTGATGCCTTTACTAGTGATTTTGAAGAGTCAATGGGTCAAACTAGAGATTCAATGGGATTATTCGTTGTCTATGATCCAACCAGACCACAAGAAGCTGGACATACATTTAATGGTTATAATGATGAAAAATATATTGAATATCGTGAAAGTGGTATCTTAGGATATGCTTATTACAATAGAGAATGGATAAGCCATGATTAAGGAGAATAAAAATGGATAAAATAAAAGAAGAAATAAAAAAAGTCTTATCAAACAAAAATACTTTAACAATTCTAATTGTTATCATTGGTATTATTTGTTTATATGCAATTTATAATTACCGGGTAACCCAAGCGGTAACGACAATTCGCGTTCCTTATGCGAAAAAAGAACTTACTAGCCGTAGTCAAATTACAACAGATGCCATTGGCTATACTGAATTACCTAAAAGAATAGCTAGAAACCTTGGTGTGGTAACCTCGGCTGCTAATATAACTAATAATTATGTAAAATATGGTGAAACCATTCCCGCTAACAGTTTCTTTTATAAAGATTATATTGTTACTTTTGAAGAAGCTACAACTAATGAATTTTCGGATATTCCGGATGGTTATACTGCTTACAACTTAGCTGTTGATATCAACTCAACTTATGGTAATTCCATTTATACGGGCAATTATGTTGACTTATTTGTTAAAGCAACCTCTAATGCTAATCGCGTTATCTTTGGTCGTTTAATTCAAGGTATTAAAGTTCTAGCTGTTCTAGATTCTAGTGGTAATGATGTCTTTGAATCATCAACCGAAACTAGAACTCCGGCGCAAATGTGGTTTGCTGTTCCTGATGAATTATATACTTTATTAAAGAAAACCGAATATATTGGCGGAATTACTGTGATGCCAATTCCAAGAAACGCTAGTTACTCCGCAACTGATCGTGATGCAACAATCGATTCCCAATACATTCAAAACTTTATCTTGTCAAAATCAATTACGGTTAGTCAAAATTTCAGTGCTAATACTGATACTAATACAAATCAAGATAATACGAATACAGGAGAGTAGAAAGGATATTTATGAAAAATGCACTAGCCCCTTTAAAAAGGTTTATTCAAAATAAAAACACCGTAACTATTATTTGTGTAGTAGTTGGGATCTTAACATTAGTAATCGGTTATAATTACCGCGTTAATAAAAGTATTGATTTAGTAAGTATTCCTTATGCTCTAAAAGAAATACCTCGTAAAACGCAAATTACTAAGGATATGATTGGTCATGTAAAAGTACCTCGTTCCTTAGTAACTAATGCTAAGAATATTATTCAATCTGATAAAGAGTTAATAAATTATTATTCTAGTTATTCTACGGATATTCCTGCTAAAAGTTTGTTTTACAAAGAAGCAGTTTTAAAAGAAGAACAAATGCCTGATTATGCTTTTACTAATATGCAAGATGGTTATACGGTTTATTCGTTAAAAGTAAATAATAAATCAACTTATTCTAACCGTTTCCGTCCGGGAGATTATATCGATCTTTATATGGAAGCTAAAGATAATAATAAAGTTATGATGGCTATCTTAGTTAAATCAATTAAGATTAAAGCAATCAAAGACTCATCAGGGAATTCCATTTTAGAAAATACTTTATCTGGAGGAACTCCTTCCGCTTTGCTATTTGAAGTAGAAGATAGTTTATTTGATTTATTAAAGAAGAGTGAATATGTTTCTAATGTCGAAATTATTCCGGTTCCAAGAAACTCAAATTATACAAAAGAAGAAGGATCAACAACTGTTTCAACAGAGGAAATAACTAATTATATTTATAATAAAACGGAGACTATAACAAATTAGAAAGAATGTGGTAAATAATGAATGAAGCAATATTTGAGCAAATGGACTTCGGTCCGTTAGCAGAATTTTTAGCCGATGATGATATTACCGATATTTCTTATTCTAATAATGGTCAAGTTTGGTTAAAAACATTATCGAAGGGCGTTTATCAAGTTGAACGCCCCGACATTAATAATACTTTCATGGAAAAGTTAGCCTTCCAGTGTTCTAATGTTATGGGTAAAACTTTTAATATGGCTCATCCCTTATTAGATGCTGAGTCGGCTGAACTTCGTATGAATTTTGTTCACGAATCAATTGCTACCAATGGGATTGCTTGTTTGATTCGTAAAACACCAGCCAAGATTCGTTTAAATAAAGAAAAGTTATTAAATGAAGAATATATTACCGAAACCCTACATGATTTTTTAATGAATTGTGTAGCGGGCCACTGTAATATTATTGTTGCTGGAGAGACTGGTTCTGGTAAAACTGAGCTTTTAAAATACTTAGCTAGTCATATTAAAGAAAATGAAAAAATTATCACGATAGAAGATACTTTGGAGTTGCACTTAGACCGTATTTTCCCGCACCGCGATATTGTTGCAATGAAAACTAATAACATTTGTAGTTATACTGATGTTTTAGTAGCCTGCATGCGTCAAAACCCTATTTGGATTTTACTATCCGAGGTTCGTTCAGGCGAGGCCGTTATGTCGGTTCGTAATGCCATATCATCAGGACATAATATTTTATCAACTATCCATGCCGATAAAGCCTCATCTATTCCCCTTCGTATGTATTCCTTAATGGAATCTAGTCAAGATGTTGAACAGTTCTTAAATACAATTCATAGATATGTTCAAGTTGGCGTTTATGTTAAAGGTTACTTTAGTAAGAAATTTAATCGTTTTCAAAGAGAGATTATCGAAGTTTGTGAGTTTTATGTTGATGAAAATAATAAACCTTGTACTAATGAAATCTATAAAAAAGCTTTAGATGGTCATTATAGTTTAAAAAATCCGACTCAGCATTTATTAGATTATTTAAGTATTCAAAATGTTTTCTTAGATAAAGATACCTTCCATATTGGGAATAATTCTGAATATGATGGTGATATTGAAGAAGATTTAAAGAAATATCATGAAGAAGAAGCGGCCGCTAAAACTAGTAATACATCGGTAAGTAGTGCTGATATAAATAGTGAATCTGCAAATAATCAAGTTAATAATGCTCCTAGTCAAAACCAAAATATAGCTAACCAACTAGCAAGTAATACTCCAAATAATGTTATTAGCAATACTCAAGCAACTCCGGTTTTAGACCAAGTAAGTAATTTAAATGGAGTGGGGATAGCAAATAATATTAACTTAAATAATAGTTTAAATCAAATGCAGACAAGTTCAACCAACTTAAATAATAATCCTGCTAGTTTGGGTAATGACATTTTTGCTAGTCAAACAGTTGCCGAAAATCCTGTAAGTCAAGTAAATAATGCTTCTAATGTTAATGACGCTTTTAATAGTCAAAGTATTACTAATAATGAGATTACTGCTAATAACGGGAGTACTACTGGTAATAATGCTAATTCAAGCTTTAATGGAAGTGTTACAGGAAACATTTCGAATCCAAACCCAAGTAGTCAAGAAGAAGTTTTATAGGAGGAATAAAAATGGAGTTAATAATTTTAATTGCTTTAGCACTTTTTGCTTTCTCATATCGGAATAGTGCTGATACATCTGCTAGTGGAGCCTTTAAATTTATTCAAAATGGCGTAGCTAACCTTTATGATAAATATGCTCCCTATACTTATAAGCAAGTTAGAGAAAAAACTAAGGAATTAGGAGAAGAGTATACCCCTAAACAATATATGGGTCAAGTCGTCTTATTTGCCGTTGTGGCCGGTGGTATTGCTTATCTATACTTCTATAACTTATTTATAACAGTTATTTATGCTTTAATTGCTATCGCTTTTATTCCTTATCTATCTTACTTGCGTACGCAAAGGATTTATTCCGAGTATATCTTTGAACAAATTCAAACCTACACAACCAATGTTATCATGGAATTTAATACGACCCAGAGTTTTGTTAAATCCCTAGAAGGGGTAGTAGAATCAGGTATCTTAGAAAAACCGGTCGTTGATGATGTAAAAACCATGATTGATATGGCTTATGCTAATGGTACTATCGACCAGTCAATTGCTTATTTTAATGAAAAATACCCTTATTATATGGTTAAAAATATGCACCAACTTTTCTATCAGATTACCAAAGAAGGTTCAAGAGATGCTGGGGAGTCTTTAGAAAATATGTCCTTAGATATTGATGCCTTAGTAGAAAGTGTATACCGTGATAGAATGGATAGAGCAAACTTCCATAAAAAGTTCTTAACTTTCGGTATGGCTCTATTCTTACTAGCGGCCGTTATGCAATTTTTGTTAGGAAAAGATTCATATATTAAACTACTTGATATGTGGTATGTACAGTTAATCTTACATTTAATAATAATTATTAACTGTTACTTCTTACTTACAGGTGAGAAATATTATAATGAAGATGTGGGGGTAGAGTAATTATGTATTTTGAAATATTGGGTTTATCTGTTCTTTATATCTTTGTTTTAAACTATACTAAAGTTATTGATATAAAAAAGTGTATCAATGATAATGTAGGATATTTCTTAAGATTTAAAGAAAGTGATTATGACTTTTTAGTTAGAACTCGTTATGGCGAAGGGGTTGATCCTGACTACTTATTTGGAAAAAGAATTACCCAAGGTTTAGTAGTAGGGTTACTAGTAATTTGTTTCTTTATTAATAAGTTTAGTTATATTTATGTCATTGTAGCAATTGTGGCCGGTATCTTGATGTTTAAATCTAGTTATTCTAGTTTAAAGAGTTATTATAAAAATAACTTACACACGATTGATGCCATGTTACCACATTACTTAAAAGGTTTAGAAATCTTAATTCAACACTATACTGTACCGGTTGCTATTGCTAAAAGTGTTGATACGGCGCCTGAAATCTTTAAAAAAGGTTTATTAGAAATGATTGCTAAGATTAATTCTGGTGATAGTTCGATTGAACCTTATATGGAGTTTGCGAGAACTTATCCCGTAAGAGATTCGATGCGTATGATGCGTTTATTATATCGTTTAGGTTTAGGTCGTCAAGATAGAAAACAAGAACAATTATTAAATTTCTCTAGATCTATTTCTTCTTTACAACAAAAGGCTCGTGATACGAAGTATAAAGAAAGATTAGATAAGATGGAAAATAAGACGATGAGCATGCTTATTTCAACTGGTCTTGGTGTTATGATTTTACTTGTTCTTGCGGTAATGCAAATGATGAATGGTTAAGATTAGAACCTCTAAATGGTTCTTTTTTTAAATTTAGGATTACTTCTCAGCCAACTCTAAAAAGTGTTTCTTAGAAGAGAAAAAATGATTGAATAGAGATAAAATAATTGATAAAATATTCTTAGAAAGAAGGGATTTTTAATGAATAAAAAAACAATTGACATAAGAGATGCAGATCCAAATAAAGTTTTAGAAGGCTATTTTATGGCTTCTAAAGAAACCACTTTACAAAGTGAAATATGGGAAAAAACTCATTCCTTAGATAAAGCGGTTGCCATATATCAAAGTATTACTGACCAAAATAATAGTCAAAATGATGATTTTAAGGAGAAAAAGAATAATGAATAATGATGAACTAATAGAATATTTTAGAAATATATCTGCTGATGATTTCTTTGCTTTAACAGACGAAGATTTTAAAAAACTCGGTACAAGCTATGAAGAAGCATATGAAATAATAAAGAAGAATAATATAAAAATACTTAAATTTTACCTAGAAAACAATCAAATGGAAAAGCTTTATGACTTTGATGAATCTTTATTTACTGATGATGTTTTAGAAAATAGTATTGATAATTTAATAGAACAAATATCCGACTCTGAATTTTATAGGAGAGTTCCATGGATTGCTTTATATAGTAAAAAATTATTAAATTATTATTTACAATTAGGAGATATGGAAGTAGCTCTACAATTTGATAGCTCTTTATTTACTGATGAAGTTCTTAAACAATATTTAGATGAAATTACAACTTATATTGATAAAGAAAATTGCCATAATATTAAATCGCTTAGAAGAAGCAAAAGTAGGGTTTTATTTAATTATTATTTAGAAAAAGATGAAATAGAACATGCTCTTTGTTATGCTACCGACGAAGATGTTGAAGCTAATTTAGAGATTTTTGCTAATTATTTAAGTGAGGCAATTAAAGAAAAATATTATCAACCTCCATACATTTTAGCACACAGCAATGCTTTAAAAGCCTATTTATTAAAAACTAGTAGAATACAAGAAGCTATAAATTTGGCAGTTCATAGCCAATCAAAATTTTCTGATGAAGTAATTGAAATGTATTTACCAAACATTGTCAAATTTATAGAGGAAAATAAAAGAATTCCTTATGGAATGGAAAGTAGTAAAAAATTACTTGAATATTTTGTGGAAAATAATAGGGTTGATTTAATATTAGAATTAGATGAAGGGACCATTTGGACTTTTGTTGATAAAAATATTGAGAAAATTGCAGAATATATAGAAAAGAATCTGAAAGTACCGTATAGCCTTATTAGAAATCAAAAATTATTTTTGCGTTTTTGTAAAAAAGGTAATTATGATATAGCTTCTCAATTTAAGATACACTCATTAGATGAAGAATTAGAAGCTAGTGAACTAAAAGGGATAGCTGATTATGTTGAGAATATTTTTTATTCTCATGCTTCTAAGCAAATTCCCGAGATTTTTTCTGAAAGTAAAAGATTGTTTGCATATTATTTAGAACATGATAAGCTCGATATTGCTCTAAATTTCAAACCGTTTTATTGTACAGATGATATTATAGAAAAGTATTTAAATAAATTAGTAGAGTACATCAAAAAAACAAATACGATACCTCATGCATTAGCAGATAGTAAAGCTATTTTAACAAATTTACTAAAAAATAACGAAATAGATTTAGCTATTAAGTTTGGCAGAATTGCCTTTACTGAAGATATAATTGCTAATAATGTCGAAAAGTTAGCTGAGTGTGTTGAAAAACTAGATGAAATTCCAATTGCTCTTTGTACAAGCGAGTCCTTGCTAAGCTATTTATTAAAACATGGAAAAGTAGATACAGCCATGAAATTCAATAAACTTGCATTTACAAAAAAAGTCTTAGACGAAAATGCAAAAACAATTGCTGATTATTTAATTCAAAAAGGGTATAACTACGCTTATGAAAAAAGTTATAGATTATCACTTGATGAATGTGGCCCAGAGTTTATATATAACAAAAGAATTCTTGAATGCATTTTAAAAGAGAAAAAATTTGCGATTGTTCAGCTTTTTAATCAAAGTATATTTGATGCTCAGTTGATTAATGATTATGCCAAAGAATTTGCTAATTATATAATGGAACGCAATGTTACTTTACGCACATTCCATCCTCAAAGAGTTACAATTTATGAATTGATTTCTAAAGACAAACAAATATTTGATATTTTATTACAGCATAATCGTATTGATTTAGTATTAGATTTTGATAGCAAATTTTTTACCGATGAAATAATTGATAAATATAAAGAACAAATAACTGAAGGCCTAGAAAAAGAATATGGATATGTTGATCAAAACGGCTTACCACAAGGGATCAAAAATAATAAAAAATTATTTAATTATTTCATGCAAACGAATAATTCGCTTGCCGGTTATTTTGGACCAGAGATGTATGACGAAAAATATTGTAAAGAACATTTTAAAGAAATGTTAGCATTTATGAAGGAATACATGTTTGGTGATGATACCAAAAGCTTAAGAAGTAGCAAGGCACTTTTAGAACTATTTTTGGAAAATGATAATGTGTTATATGCCTTAAGTTTTAAAGCTGATTTGTTTACAGAAGAATTAATAAATACTTACTACAATAAAATCATAGCTTTCATTGATAACTATAGCAAAGGGCTTAGCTTTGGCGACGGCTTTGGAATCGGTAATAGTAAAGAAGCACTAAAATATTTTATTAAAAAGGGAAGAATCGATTTAATAACTAAATTTAGTGGTAAAACTTTAACGGATGATATTATTCAAGAAAATTTTGATTATATTGCTAAAAGCATAGAAAGCGAACCCAACAACATCGTACCTTATAATTTAAGAGAAAATCGTGTTTTATTAAAAGAATACATTAAAACTAATAGATTGAATATTATTTTACAATTCGAACCTTGCGCTCTTTTAACGGAATATATTTATAATCATTACGAAGATGTAAAAAAATATTTGCTAGCAAAGTTAGATGCCGGAGTAAAATTAGATGATTTAAGATTAAATTATGAATTACCAGAACAATTATTTAAATTATTCTTAAAAAATAATGATATGGATATTGTCTGGAAATTTCCAGATAATATGTTTAGCGAATACCAGATTAGTGATTGTGTTCCTGTATTTGCAAATTATATAATGAAAACAGGTAGTGTTCCATCCCAAATTGCTAAAAGTGAATCAGTTTTAGAATATCTTTTAAATGAAAATAGAATTGATTTAGTGTTTAAATTTGATGAAAAACTTTTGGATTTAAAATTTATTTTGGAAAATATGGCTAGATTTAATGCCTGGCTTCAAAATAAAGAAGATTTCAGCATTGCTAAATTCGAAGTAGAACAAAAACTAAATTCATTACTTTATAATATTGATGAAAAGTTAAGAAGAAGATTCGCATCAAAATATAATGTTACCATTCCTTATGAATTTGTAAAAAAATTAAGAATATATCCTAATTATTATAATTTATTAGACAAAGGACGGGAATATAGTGATTTAATTACCAAAATGATTAATGTCCTTGGCTCTGACAAATTTGAAACTTATTTAATTATTTATCAAGTACTTTACAATTTAGACCATTATCATGAGTTTTTGTATAATTTATTACTTAGTGACATTTTTGATAGTACTCCAATAGGACTAACCGATGAAGAAGTAAAAAAACTAATTTCTATTTTAGTAAAAGACAATATTTACAATATTAAAACACTTGAAGACTTCAAAAACTATGATAAGATAGCTATCAAAAATCACGAACAATATATGGAACAATTGGACGAGAAAAATTATATAGAAACGGTAAGAAGTTATCTATTAAATTATAAGTTTGGCTTAAGCTACTATCAAGCAAGAGAACTTAATCGAAAATATTGTTATACAGTAGAATCAATAAAAGAAAGCGCTTTGCCTAAAGAAATAAAAGACTTCCTTATAAGTTTAAATGATATTTTAACAACTAATGATATCAATAAATTGAAATTTATGCAAATGACTACTAGTAAAATGGAAAATGACTATAGTGCTTATATTATGTTGGATTATATTTTAAGAAATTCATATGCTAAATTGCAAGAAGCTCAATCAAAAAATAATCAAACGGTATCAGAATCAGCTGATATTGGTAAAAAATTAGTAGAATATTTTAAACAAGCTCCAATGGAAATAAAGTTAAAAATTAAAGAAGATGTTCAGGTAAATAACTTATCACCAAAAGAAATTTATGATAAGATTTTATCTGAGGCATATCAAAGTAAAAAAATATAGAGCAAGATAAGACCAAATGACCTAGTTTAATCAGCATTTGGTCTTTTTTTTAGCCTTGATTTATAAAGATTTTCCAATTTTGCCACCGGCGGTGGCAAAATTGGAAATGTATAGAAAAAATAAAGAGTTGATTTCTTGCTATAATTAGTTATTTATCTGATATAATAAAGACAGTTGGACGGTTTAGCCGTTTCAAGATTAATAATGAATTAAGTATGAGGTAAAAAATGAATAAAGAATATTTAAGAGATTTTAGTAAAGAGGAAATTTATGATTTATATGATGCTGTGGTAACAAAAAATAAAAAGCTTTATGATAATATTACTAAGAATAAAATGATTGATATGATATTTAAAGAATATCAAGATTATCATAATATAATTAGTATTTGTACTTTAAAAGAGTTAAATTTCTTAAAGAAAATAGTGGCTAAAGGGTCATTAAAGCCCGATGAATATGATGATAATGAAGAGAACGATTTTATTATTGATAATTTAGAGAATAAACTTCTAATTACGACCTTGGGCGCTACTTTAAAAATTATGGACGGATTAGAAGAAGTAGTAAAAACAGCTGTAGAAAACATGAAGGTATCAAAAATAAAAAGACAAGAAAAATTAATTATTCCTTTACTGGGGCTTTTAAAAGTAATGGGAATTGAACAACTTTCTAATTTGGTTTTAATAATTAAAAAAGTTTATAATGTCGATAAAGAGTTAGATACAATTTTAAGTCATAGCCTACTATTTAACTATTATTGTTTTATAATGGATATTGATGAATTTAAGTTTGTTGCTATTTATCGACCTTACATGGAATATATTGATGAATTAGTAGATTTATATAAAAATAAAGAATTTGGAATTAAAATTTTTAATGATGAAATTCTAACTAGTATTTTTTACTACGAATATGATAAAAAAGATAAGACTGTTAGTAAATTAATGCAAAAGTTAAACTATAGATTTATCAGAGAAGATGCCAATTTAATCGCCCTTTTCGATGCTGATCGTAAACAATTTAAAAATCTTGTTAGTAATGTATTAACTTCTAAAGAGGTGGATACTTTATTAAATAAACTACCTTCTAGTGCTTTTAAAGGCTTATCTAAAGAGCAGTATGCCAAAATTATCTTAGAAGAGCAAAAAGCTTCAAGCAAAATGGATTATAATTATAAAAAGCAAACGGCAAGTTCTTGTCTTAGTGCGGCTGACACTGATTTATTCTATAAAACTTATTTTGCTATTTTAGAATATACTAATAATTATTATCATGTAAATAAAATAAAAATTTATAAACAAAAAGGTATAAATCCTAGTAACTTAGTGCCCGTAATTACTAAATTTATCGAAAACAAAGAGATGCTAGTAGAAAAATTTATCAAAGAAAATCCTTATAAATTTAATCAAGAAGAATTAGATATAGTGCGTGATTATAAAAAGGGAGTAGCGGGTTTATTTATGATTATTAAGTATGAAAAAGACTATACGATGATTATTTCTATTGAAAAAGCTTATATGCTAAAAGGATTAACTTGTCCAATGGATGAAATTGTTCCTTATAATGAATTACCATATCCCGTTATGATGAGGCTTCTACCATTTAAAGGAATGATTATTTATGATGGTATTTTAGCTGGTTATGAAGAATCTATAAAAATGAGTGCAGTTATGAGACAAAAAATTATTGCTGAGGCGGAAAGTTTAGAAAAAAATTACCATTTATAAGGTGATAAAATTACCATATGAGTATTACATAAGCACTGTTATTAACCTAAAAAACGATTTAAAAATGGAGGAATTAAATGGAAAAAACCAATGCGAATGATTATTTAAATAAGGATGTTGTTGTAAAAATTGATAGAAAATTAGGAAGCAGTCATCCTAAACATGGATTTTTATACATGTTAAACTATGGATACATACCGAATACAATCAGCGGTGATGGGGAAGAATTAGACGCTTATGTTGTTGGCGTATTTGAACCCGTTGCAGAATTTGAAGGGCATGTCATAGCAATTATCCATAGGACAAATGATGATGATGATAAATTAGTAGTCGCTCCACAAGGAATAGATTATTCTGATGAGGCAATTAGGGCAATGACTGAATTTCAAGAAAGATTTTTTAAATCGATAATAATTAGATGAAGAATTTTTAATGCTTAAAACAATAAAATCTAAACTCTTGGTAGTATGTAAAACTATTTTCACTACCTAAACGCTGATATAGTGAATATTCTTATGAAAAATTTGAAAATGCTTTAGTTGAAGAAAGAGAAAAATTAAGATCTAAATTTTCTAAAGCCAAAATAAATTCAACTAAATTATATAAAATATTGATAATGAAAAAGTCAAAAATAATTTATATTTTTCATTATATAAAGCCATTATTGAAGAACAAGAAAAGGTGGAAACTTGTAAATATAAGAGAAATAAGCAGCAAAAGTCCGGAATAGATTTTGCAAAGGAACTTGACGAAATAGAACAAATACTAGCAAATAATAATATTGATTATAAAGTGGTAGGGAGAAGAAAATGAAAACGCAAAAAGAAGTAAAAGAAGAAAATACTAAAATAAGTAAATTAATTAATGAATTATTTAAAAAAATAAAAAAACAAAAAAGATGATAGTTTATGGGATAATGATTATTTAATATCTTATTTAGAAAACTAATTAAAGGAGCTGTTAGAAATTGATTTTGTAATAACCATGTGAAAAATTAGTAAAAATGATAGTAATTTGTATTAAGATAACCTCTTGTATTCAAAGGAGGTTTTTTATGTTAAATGAATACGAGCAAAAGAAATACAATACCTTTATTAGGTTTTAAATTTTCAATTACTTTAAATTCAAGCATGAAAAAAGTCCTCCTTTCTGTGATAAGAGAACTTTTAAAGTTTTATATAAATAAAAACTTACGAACTTTTAAGTCCGTAAGTTGATTTCAAATGGAGCGATAGATAAGATAATTTGAAACTATCACTATATAAGTTAATACAACTAACTTCTATAACAATATTACCATATTTTCGTAAAATTTTAAAGGGATTTAATAAAATTGATAAAAATAATGATATAATTATGTTTGAAAGGTGTGAAATAATGAGAACAAAAGAACAAGCTTGTACAGCATGGCGTGAAATGTGTAAGAATTGTAGTAATCATGAAGAATTTTTTGCTGGTGTTTTTAGTGCTATATGGGAAAATACAATGCCTTATATCGAGTTATGTGATGAAATGTGTGATAAATTTAGTATTGCTACACTTAGTAAAGATATTGTTGCTATACAAGAATTATATAAAACTGCGAATTTAAACGATTATCAAAAACAAAAAATAAAAAGTATGTTAAAAACAAATAATGAATTATTGCTAACTTTAAATCCTTATATTTTACAAGAAAAGTACGCTTTTTTAGAACCATACGCAAACGAATTAGCGTTAGATGCAATTATTCAAGATAGATTATTAAGTCTTGATGATTACGAATTATACATAATAAAAAAAATAGTTGATTTATCATCAAGTTATGGTATAAATTCACATAGATTAATTGGTACCATTATAGATCGTTTGGGTAGATCATCTATTCCAGGTAGAAATAATGAGAAATTTTTAGAAAAAATTAGTTCTTTATTTGATTTAATTAAAGAGTTTGAAAATCAGCATACTTTAAATGATGAAATAATCGGAAATATTGGATTTATAATCAAAACTGGAATTTTTCCAAAAAATGTTGAAGAACTTGAAGATTTTACTGGTAAAATAAAAGGAATGCTATCTGAAGATATAAATACTAATAATGACATAAGTGATTTAAAAGATGACTTACTATATGCTTTATTTGGAATGGGTTTATCAGATGCTAAATTTTTCGTTAAAGCTTTTGATGTAGAAGGCTTATCACCTGAATTAGCATTAAATGAAGGTGTAATAGAACTCACAACTATAAAAATGATATTAGGCTATGAAGATATTGATAAATTAAAGGAAGTTGCAACAACTTTAATAAATGGTACTGAATTTAAAATTAATTTATTTAATAATAGTTTGATTGAAGAAAATCTTTTATTACTTTATGCTAATGAATTTAATAAATGCAAGCCTAAATTTAATGAATCAAATATATTAACAACTATAGATGGTATTAATGTTTACGATTCAGGAGATCAATTTTATTCAATTGTAAAAACTTTAGGTGCTTTCTCAGAAGATGGAAATGGACAAGTAAATTATTACGAAGAATGGAATAATGATAGGTATAGGAGTCATATAAACGCTGTAAGTTTAATAAGAAATGATAATTTAGCATTTGCAGAGCAAGATGGAAAACTACATATAAAATTAGGTTTTTATGATTTTGATGAAACAATGTTTTTAGGTGGTGGCAATAAAGATATTAATAGTACCCCAGATAGTAGAAATATGGGTGCAATAATATATTCTAAATTAAGCCTACCTAGTAAATTCATAGATAGTACAAGAGAATGGCATAACGAATTAGACTTTGAAAGAAAAAACACTGATCCACGAAACCCACATTTCAAAAAAAATCCAGATTTTATTATTCTGGATCAAGAATGCGAAGATATTTCACAACTTAGTGTAGAAGAGCAAAAACAATTTGAAGAATATAGAAATAATACTATTAAAGCAGCAAAAGAATTTGGAAATCTTCCAATATTAGTAATAAATAGAGAAAAAATTGCACGAAATGAAAACAATTTAATTAGAAAAATGTTAGATGACTATAATGTTTCTCATGATATGAGATTACTAAAAAATATAATTATAAAATTTAATAATAATAGAAATGGTTGTAGAGGACCACAACATAAATATATTCGTGAAAAATACTTTTCTAATCAGTATTTTCAAGAGATACTTAATGAAATTGATAGTATCATACCAGAAAATCAAAAAGAATTCTTTTATGAATTTGTAAAAAATGAACATGAAAAGATGGCTGGTTGTTTTTATGATAATACAACAAAAGATATGCCTATTCAACCAAATGAATTATCTAAAAGAGGTGGTTTAAATGTCTAAAAAAGAAAATGATAAAAAAAAATTATATGAGTTGTGCTTAAAAATTATTTCAATATTAAAGAAATAAAAGATGATAGCTTACAATGATAAGCCATCATCTCAGACTGTTGACAAAGTAAATTTTGCCAGCAGTCTTTTCTTTGGCACTAAAATGGTGTATAATTAACTCGTAATGCAGCTCATATATTCCAATTTTGAGCTTACTAGCCTTACTTTAATATTATCAATTCATTTTATGGTATTGGAGAAGTATTAACAACTGAATTACTTGGAGAACTTGGGGATATTACTAGGTTCGATAACCATAAACAATTAATTGCTTTTTGTGGGTTAGATCCAACAATTATACAATCAGGAAAAAGTATTAATGTTCATGGAACAATCTCTAAACGAGGAAATAAATATGCAAGATGGATATTATTTAATATTAGTCAAATGGTAGTTAAATTAGGTCATCAGTGTCCTAACCATCCCGTTTATAATTATTATTTAACAAAAAAAGCAGAAGGCAAACATTACTATGAAAACCTAACTGCGTGTTCAACAAAAATATTAAGAATGTTATATACAATGTGTAAAAATAATACAACATTCAAAATAAATTAACAAATTCATTTTATCACATATATCACTATAATACACGAAAATTTTAAAAAAATGCCTATTTTCGTGATTTTAGTCGTAGTATAATATTTTTATAAATTTAGTATTGACAAAACTTAGATAGTCAATTTATCAAGCAGATTGATTTTAATATTAAAAAAATTTTATTCACTAAAACCTTATTTTAATTAAATTTATACCA
>CAKOKQ010000012.1 GCA_934095825.1 uncultured Bacilli bacterium
CTTTAAATATTCTTTTAATTTATCTGTTATATTAGCATTTTTCATTTTGTCGTTAGTGTTTTTTGGCGTATTTGATTTTTTTTCTGTTTTTGATCTTGTTGGCGCTGTTTTTTTTCTTGACGATTCCTCAGTTTTTGTTTTCGTGTTTTCTTTTTTCTTTTTTACTATATCTTTTGGTGCACTCTCAGATTGTGTTTCTTTATCAATTTTTGACTTTATATATTTTATTATTTCTTCTTTTTCACTAATTAATCGATTATACCAAGTTTCATTTGTATTTTTTGCTTCTTTAATGTAGCTATCTAAAGCATCTGGGATAGAATTATTATTGCCATCAACAGCGTTTATATCAAAGTCATCTCCTAGTGCCTTTAAAAGTGGAATCACTTTTCCAGAATAAACTTCACTTGCTAAAGCGGTATGAATAATAGTATCGCCATCATTATCTTTTAAGTTAACATTGAAATTATATTTTTTTGCCAGATTAATTAATTTAACTATAAATTCTGTCGAATAGGAATATTCTTCATTATCGGATGTATAACCATATAAAGCCAAATGAACGAAAGTATAACCAGTTTTTTTACCTTGATAATTAACATCGTAACCATCCTCAAGCAAAGCATCAATAAACTTTAAAACCTTGTCTTCATTGTACTTATGATTTACTACTTCGTGAAGTAAATTACCATAATCATTATCATAACTATTTTTATTTTTGTAATAAACTTCAAAAAGATAGTAACTAATGTTTTGAAGATTTATTTCTTCAAGACTAAATCTTTTAAAAAAATTTTCAATTTTTTCTTGCAAATTTCCCATATTTTAAATCCTCCTAATGGCTCTTTTCTTAATATAATAGCATAAGATAATTAGAATGAAAAATGTTTTTTTGATTATGAATAGATATATTTATAATATTTAAATTTTGAATAAGAAAAAAGACCATTTCAATAGAAAATAGCCTTTTAAAATTCCATAATGGGGCGAAATATGGGGGTCGAACCCATGCATGCCGGAGCCACAATCCGGTGTGTTAACCACTTCACCAATTCCGCCATTACCTAAAATATTCTATCAAGTAATTGTAAAAATTGCAAGTATATATTATACTTAATTTATAGAAAGTAGTGATTTTGATGTATTTATTAGATTTCTGGGAACAGAATTTACCTAACCAATTAGGAGAATTTTTCAATAAAGTTAAGACATTTATCATTGATACTGGTATGACTATCTATGATAATATGGTCTCAATTATGGGAGAAACACCCGCCAAGATGACGATTATTGCCGGTGCAGTCATAATTGTTTTAGCCGTTTTATTAAAGATTATTAATCGTTAAGCCCTTCTCTTATGAGTAGCACTTTTGGACTCATTTGCTTGTGGATTAAGATCTTCTATTAGTCCAGCTCTTATACATTTAAGCATTTTTCGTTTGTAACCAGTGGTTAAATCACTGGTATTTAGCAGTGTAATTAATTCATCAATTAACTTTTTTTGCACATCTATTATAAAACTTAATCTTAAAAGATCTATATCTAATGGTTTATTTTCAATAAATTGCCTTTGTAATTTTTTATAGAAATCTAATTCCTCATTAGAATTTTTTCTGATGTTACCAATTTTGTCCATGATATCCTTTTTAGCTACCATAGATACGAACGAATTTTTGTAAGTAATAGCAAATAATGTTCCACACATATTTATTTTCATTTGAGTTAAAAAAGCCCTTTGATTTATTTCGTCTATATTCATAAAATTTCCCTCTTTATGACTACTGATTATACTAAATAAATTATAACTAGTCCAGAAAAAGTTAATATTTTGGAAAAACTAATATCTTAACAGTTTTTAGTATAGACTATAAATAGTTCTAAAAGAAAAAAAGACTCATAAGATTAGGTAGTAAGAGAGTGTGATAAGATGAAAGATAATGTAATAATTCCCTTAGCAACCCGTGGTAATGGGGATATTTATTTAGGAGTTGTTGGGGCAGTTCGGACGGGTAAATCAACTTTTATTAAGAAAGTTATTGAAAATTTAATTGTCCCTAATATTGAAGATGAAACTTTAAAGAAAAGATGTTTAGATGAGATACCCCAAAGTGCTGGTGGTAAAAATATCATGACAACAGAACCAAAGTTTGTTCCTAGTAATGGGGCCAATATCAAGATTGAAGACTTTAGTTGCAATGTTAAGTTAATTGACTGTGTTGGTTATGTTATTCCCAATGCTACTGGTTATGAAGATGAAAATGGTAACCCTAGAATGGTTTTAACGCCATGGTTTAATGAAGCCATTAGTTTTCAAGAAGCTGCGGCGATTGGTACGGAAAAAGTCATTAAAGACCATTCAACTATTGGGATTGTCCTAACAACCGATGGTTCAATTGGTGAATTAAAAAGAAGTGATTATATCGAAGCTGAAGCTCGAGTTATTAATGAATTAAAGGGCCTTGGTAAACCATTTATTGTTATTCTAAACAGTAAAAATCCTAGTAGCAATGAGTGTTTAAATATTGCTAAAGAAATTAAAGAAAATTATGATGTTCCTGTTATGCCATTATCTGTTCTTGATATGCGTGAGGCTGATATATATGAGGTCCTAAAGACGGCGTTATATGAATATCCTGTTTTAGATATTGAATTTTCTATTCCGGAATGGGTTTCTATTTTAGATAATAAAAATGAGATTAAGAAACATTATTTAGAACTTATTCGTAATAGTACTTTAGAAATTAGAAAGTTAAAAGATGTAGATAATTTAATTACTTATTTTGAAAACTCTAAGTATATTAATAAAGCTTATATTAGTAAGTTAGATAGTGGTACCGGAACAGTTATGGTAAATCTTGATTCTTCTGATGAACTTTATAATGAAACTTTAAAAGAATTTATTGGTAGTGAAGTTAATACTAAAGCTTCAATGTTAAAAGTATTTGCTACTTATAAAGACAACAAAGAAGAGTTAGAAGGCATTAGAAGTGCTCTAAAACAAGCCAGATCAACAGGTTATGGTATTGTCTATCCAAGCTTAAAAGATATGAAATTAGATACTCCGGAAGTTATTAAACAAGGTAGTAGATATGGCGTTAAATTGCGCGCTGTTGCTTCTTCTCTTCATTTAATTCGGGTTGATGTTGCCTCGACTTTTGAACCAATTATTGGTAGTGAATTACAGAGTAAAGAACTAATTAATTATATTATGAAAGATTATGAGACTGATCCCCAAAGTATTTGGAAGAGTGAAATCTTTGGCCGCAGTCTTGATACCATTGTTCAAGAAGGTATTCAAGCAAAATTATCTATTATGCCCGAAAATACTCGTTATAAATTAAGTCAAACGGTAACTAAAATTGTTAATAAGGGTGCGAATAATTTAATTGCTATTGTTTTGTAAGAAAAATTTAATGCTAAAAAAGTGTCTAATAAGTGTCAACTAAAAACAATAATTTAACTAAAAAAATAATAGTTTTAAGAATAAAATATTGCTCTAAATGTCTAAAATGATTAAAAATAAGCTTTTTTTGCATAAATTTACCATAAATTAACTGATTTTCCTTGATTTCCCTTGATATATTGTGCTAAAGTCTAATTGTAAGGATTGTAGTCCTTATAACATAATTTACATTATAATAGGAGGACAAAATTATGGGAAAAACTGAATTAGTTGAATTTATCGCTGCTAAAGCTGGTTTATCAAAAGCTGATGCTCTTCGTGCTGTAGATGCTTTTGTTGACGGCGTAGTAGAAGGACTTAAAAAAGAAGGAAGAGTTGCCTTAGTTGGCTTTGGTACATTTAATGCTAAAAAGCGTGAAGCTAGAGATGGTATTAATCCATTAACTAAAGAACCTTTACATATTCCTGCTAAGACTGTTGCTTCATTCAAAGCTGGTTCTAAACTAAAAGACGCTTTAAACTAATAATTGTCTTTAAAAAAGATTTGATTACATGGTTAATCGGTCTTTTTTTTATTGTCTTTAAAAAAAACAAAAAATTCCTAAAAATGGCATTATAAAATTATTAAAAGCTGATCATAATAAAATAGAGGAGATGATAATAAATGAAATGGCCAAAAATGGTTTCTACCAAAGATTTAGCCTATATCGAAGATATGTTCAATTGGAACGATACTTTGAGATTAAAATTAAATTACTTTATGGAAGAATGTTTTGATGATGACTTGTGTCCTTTTTTACAAGAAGCGATAGAAGTTACAACTAATAACATCAAAAGATTAAAAAAGTTACTAGAAAGTGGGGATAAAAATGGAAAGTAAAGCCATGTTAGATGATGTTTTACAAACAGTTAAAGGAATGGTTACTAACTACGCTTATGCTCTAAATGAAGCTAGTAGCGAAACCATTTATAAAGAATACTTAAATCAGTTTCAAGCCTTAAGCATGCTAGCAAAAGAACTATATAATGTAGCCTACGACATTGGTTGGGTAACCTTAAGTGAAGCTAGTAGTAAAGATATTAAAACCGAACTAACTAGAGAACAAACAATAATTGATAATATGTAAGTATTTTAAGTTAATCAGAAATATTAAATTAACCTAAGATATCTAATTAAATTTATAAAACAAACACTTATAATCAAAATCCTTAAAAACTTATACTTAAACTCTTAAAATTTATTTTTAGGAGCTTTTTTAAGGGTTAAAGATAAAAATATGTTGCATTTATAAAAAATATAGGATAGTCTATATATCTATAAGATATAATAAGTCATAGGAAATTTTTCCTTATTTATATATAGAATAAAAGGTAATAAATAATTAAATAGCAATAGTTTATCTTAATTGGTAATTTTTCTTTATTTTAATTAGGTTTTACTATATAATTAAGGTAGCAATATAATAAAAATAATAGTAAAAAAGGTGGTTATTATGAAGAAAAATAAAGGTTTTACATTAGTAGAGTTATTAGCGGTCATTGTCATTTTAGGAATTCTAGCTGTAGTTGCCATTCCCAATGTCAATAGTTTAATGAATAAAAGTAAAAATAATATGTTTTGTAAGAAGGTTGAGAGCATTGAGTCTGCCGCTAAATATTATGCTCAGGATAATCTAAGTAATTTAGCAACCGAAGATAAAATGGTTATAGCTAATAAGATTCCTATTCGTTTATTAGTCGAAAAAGGCTATTTAAAAAAAGATGATGATAATTGTACAATAGGTATAAATTGCGTAACCGATCCCCGTGATAAGTCTTCTTTAGATAATAATTATATAGATATTTATTCCGAAAATAATCGTTTATATGGAAGATATTTATATAATAGTGATGATGCTAATAATAAAGTATGCGGTGAAAAAATAAATTATAATGTTAATCAATATGGAACTTATAGTAGTACAGCAAATCCTTTAGCTGATGAATATACTTATTTTGATGTAAATTCCGCAATTAATTCTAGTAATATGTATAGTAATTTACCAATTTATTTTGATGTTTATATTGACGATAAATTAGTAGCTAGTGATGTTACCGATTTTTGCCAAGATAGGTCTTATAAAAAAGGTCAAACCTATAAAATAACTAATATAAGACCTCGCAATGGTTATTCTTGTTCGGAATATGGTTTTGGTAATATCGCTGGAACATCAGCACTTAGTGGTATTATAACCGATACTACAACTTCAATTGATGTTATTTGTCTAAAAAGATAGGTGTTGCATGAAAGATTTAAATAGAAAGGGTTTTACTTTAGTTGAGTTACTAGCTGTTATAGTTTTAATGACCGTCTTAATAACCGTAGCAGTTCCAGGGGTTATGCGCGTAGGTAATAGTTTAAAAGTTCAGTCATTTTGTAGTAAGATTAATATTATTGAAAGTGCGGCTTTAGAATATGCTGATGATTATTATGTTGGTAAAGAAACCACTAATGAAACCGTTTTAGATAATGTTTCCGTAATGGACTTAGTTAACATGGGGTATTTAAAAGCCGATAATGATATTAAAACTTTGGCAGATTTAACATCTGATGAGTTAAAAGATAAACAAAACGGTAAACAATTTTGTATTCTTTATGATAAAACTTCAAACTGTGTAGTTGATCCCAGAGATGATTCTTCAATGGATTATAAACTAGTTAAAATTTGGACAATTAATAAAAGAATATATGCTAGTTTTCTTTATAATACCACTGATACTAGAAGTCAAGTTTGTGGTGATACGATAAATTATAAGACTGAAAATACGACGACTAATTTTACTAATCCTGTTAATGTAACTAATTTAGGAAGTTTTACAGTAGCCCTTAAACCTACTAAAGTCATGGAAAA
The DNA here is from genome assembly GCA_934095825.1 of uncultured Bacilli bacterium. Next base: position 6,295 of record CAKOKQ010000012.1, read on the forward strand.
TACAAAGTTTGGGTGGACTAATTATAAGACCTATAGAATTACAAGACCAAGTAATATTCCTGCAAATTATTATATAAGTAATGTAAGTATTAAGTATGAAATAGGAAGCAATACTCAAATGGAGATTAATATTGGCGAATATCAAAAAAGAAATAATTTAATTAGTAGTGGGACTTTGTCTTTAGGGTTAAATGGTAAATATTTAAGTAATCTTGATGTTAGTTATAGAGTTGCCCTAAGAGGTAGCATTAGGGATTCTAATGCTTATGGAAGAGTAACAGCAATTAATGTTACATGGACAAGCCTATCTTAAAAAGATTACTAAATAATTATAAAATTTAAAGTTTTTATTATATATTTAAAAAGAAAAAATAATAGTAGAAATATAGACAAATAATTGCAATAACTTAACTAATATGGTATGATAAGTTGACTTTTGATGGGGAGTGATATTATGCAAACAGTATGTTTAATCGGAAGACCAAATGTTGGTAAATCAACACTTTTTAATCGTTTAATTGGGGAGTCTAAATCAATAATTATGGATACCCCAGGAATTACTAGAGATAGAATTTATGGAAATGTTTCATATAAGGATCGTAAGTTTTTACTTATTGATACCGGTGGTATTGACTTAGGACTAGGGGATTTTAATAAAGATATTAAAATGCAGGCCGAACTAGCTATCGATGAATCTAATGTTATTGTGTTTGTAGTTGATGGTAGATATGAATTAAATCAAAATGACTATGAAATTAGAAATATGTTAATTAAATCTGGTAAGAGAGTAATTGTTGCCGTTAATAAACTAGATAATAAAAAGTTAGAAGAAGAATTAATTTATAACTTTTATGAATTAGGATTTCCGGTAGTTTTACCTATTAGTGGGACTCATAATTTAGGAATTGATGAGTTACTAAAAGAAATTACTAAAGGAATGGAAGAAGATATAACACCGGTAAACGATAATTTGAAATTCTGTATTATTGGTAGACCAAATGTTGGTAAAAGTAGTCTTATTAATGCTTTACTAGGAACCGAAAGAGCAATTGTATCCGATGTTTCAGGAACCACTAGAGATGCGGTTGATACGGATTTTCGTTATAATGGTGAAAAATATACCGTAATTGATACCGCCGGAATGCGTAAAAAAGGTAAAGTTTATGAGAACATTGAAAAGTATTCTGTTATTCGGAGTTTAAAGGCTATTGAGCGTAGTGATGTTTGTTGTGTCGTTATTAATGCCGAAGAAGGGATAATTGAACATGATAAACATATAGTAAGTTATGCTATTAATACGGGAAAAGCCGTAGTATTAGTAGTTAATAAATGGGATACAATAACTAATTTTGATACCGCTTTAAAAGATTGGAAACAAAAGATAAAGAATGAATTTCAATTTATTCCTTATGTAGAAACTGTTTATTTAAGTGCTAAAACCAAAAAAAGAGTATCGATGTTAATGCCTGCCATTATTAGGGCTTATGAAAATAGTATTAAAGAAGTACCTACTAATGTCTTAAATGATGTTATTACTGAGGCTTATAATTTACATGAAGCCCCATCTTATAAAGGTAAAAGATTAAAAATTTATTTTACCCATCAAACCGGCAGTCAGCCACCTAAAATTACTTTTGAAGTAAATAATAAAGGGTTAGTACATTTTAGTTATGAAAGATATTTAGAAAATAAAATAAGAGAAGCCTTTGATTTTACGGGAACACCCATAATTTTACAATTTAAAAATCGTAGTGAAAAATAGGCAGTATTGTAAAGGAAAGAGAGTTTATATGGAAAAATTTAAAAATGTTATCTGGGGTTTAATATTCATTGTTTTAGGGCTTATCGTTGGCCTTAATACTTTAGGAATAGCATCAATTAATGTTTTCTTTGATGGTTGGTGGACTTTATTCTTAATTATTCCTAGTTTTATGGGATTATTTAAAGATAAAGATAAAACTGGCGATATAATTTTATTAGTAGTAGGAGTTCTGTTACTTCTTGGTAGTCAAGATATTATTAATTTTGAAACTATTATGAAATTAGTTTTCCCTGCTATTTTAGTTATTATTGGTTTATCTTGCCTTATCAAAGGTATCGTCGGTAGCGACTTTCAAGAAAAAGTTAAAGAAATAAAAAGTACCGATAAAGATACTTTAAAATGCGATGCGGTTTTTACGGGGCAAAAAGTTGTAGTCGAAAATCCGATTCTAGGAGCTGATGTTAATGCTATCTTTGGCGGCTTAGAACTCGATTTAAGAAAAAGTAATCTTAAGAAAGATATTGTTATAACCGCTACTAGTATTTTTGGGGGTATTGATATAATATTACCGGATGATGTTAATTTAAAATTAAATACTACTTGTATTTTGGGTGGTATAGATGATAAAAGTAAGAAAAATAAAGATGCTAAAGTAACCATTTATTTAAATGCTACTTGTGTATTTGGAGGCATTGATATTAAATGATGAACCGCCGTTTGGTAAATATTATTAAAGCCTTGGCTTATTTACTAGCCTTTTTTATTATTACAACCATGGTAACTAGTCTTATCTTTGCTGTTAATCTTTTTGCGGGCTCTAATTCTCAAATGGAAATGCAATCTATTTATAAAGATGACAAAATCATAAATAACTTAGATATTTCTTTAAAAGCCACTAGTTTAGAAATTGTAGATTCTAAAGAATTTAGCGTAGATACCAATAATGCTAAAATAAAAATCACTTATGAAAACGGTACTTTAAAAATTCACGAAAAAGGGACTCCGAGTTTTAATACTAGTGATTTAGTCTTAAAAATATCTTTACCAAGCACTTCTAATTTTAAAACCGTAAAAGTAGAAATGGGCGCCGGCCAAACCCATATTACTAATTTAAATACCGATATCTTAGATCTAAATTTGGGAGCCGGTAAAAATTTATTGGAAAAACTGGAAGTTAATACCCAAACAAAAATCGAGAGCGGTGCTGGTTTAACCGAAATACTGGCGGGCACTTTAAATAATGTGGACTTCGATTTAGGAGTAGGTAAAGTATTTATAAATGCCAGTATTTTAGGAAATTCTAAAATCGAATGTGGTGTAGGTGCCGTTGAATTAAATTTAATTGGTAATCAAGAGATTTACCAATTAAATGTCGAAAAAGGAATTGGCAGTATCAATATTGCCGATAAAATATATAATAATGATGATACCATTGGTAATGGCAACAACCACCTAAAAATAGAAGGTGGCATTGGTAGTATCAAGGTAGAGTTTACTAATAAATAAAAGGCAACTAGATATAAGAAATTACTTCTGAGGCATTTAGATAAAATTTAAGAAAGAGAGAAGGGGCGATTCTAATGCCAATTTATTATTTAGAAATAAATATTATCTGTATCATAATATTATTAGTTATCTTCGATAAATTTAAGGATGAAAGTCTTAATAACTCTTCTGATAAGTATTATGAAAAAACCTTATTAGCCACCATATCTTTCTCTTTATTCGCCTTAATATCCGGAATATTTAATGGAACCAGTTATAACTTGAGTCAAATTATTTTAATAATTAGTCATTCCCTTTATTTTTTTAGTGAATCTCTTATTGGTTATTTTTATACCAATTATATTTTAAAAAGAATAAATTCCCAAGAAAAAAAATATAAATTTATTCTTTATATCCCTCTTATCTTAAGTATTTTCTTTCTTATAATTAATTTTAATAAGAAAATATTATTTACAATTAGCATTGATAATTTATATGGTCCTAGTAAATACTTATATCTATATAACTTCGTAAATATCTTATATGTTCTAATAATTATTACTAACTTAATATCTTATTATTTTCATAATAAAAAAAATAAAAATGAAATTAAAAGTTTAATACTATTTACTTTACTTCCAGTAGTAAGTGCAGGTGTCCAAAGTTACGATTATGGTATTATCTTAGGACAAGTAGGATTTACCTTATCTGAATTATTAATTTATTTTAATAATCAAAAAAAAGAGGCCAATTATGATGAATTGACTGGTGTTTATAATAGAAGAGCCTTTAATAAAAGAGCTAATAAAATATATTATAGTAGTAAATCAATGTTTCTAATCCTAATGGATGCTGATGATTTTAAAATAATAAATGATAAATATGGTCATCTAGAAGGAGATAAAGCCTTAATTCAGATAGCCGATATTTTAAACAGAGCTATAAATAATACCCATAAAAATTATTCTTTAGCAAGGTACGGTGGCGATGAATTTGTTATTGTAGGTAATGTCCAAAATGAAAATGAAGTTGCCCAATTAATAGCCAAAATCGAAGAAGAAGAAAAAAAGTATAATAAAGAAACCAATAACAAATATAATATAAAACTTAGTATAGGTTACGCCCTTCAAAATAATAATCATACCTCTGTAGAAGATTTAATTAAAGAAGCCGATAATTTAATGTATGCGAAAAAAAGAAAGAAAAAAATATGACTGCTAAAGAAGGAAGGCAGTTTTTATTTGGCACTTTTTCCACAAATATAACTCATAGAAACTTTAAATTCTTTACAAAATTTATAAAGATTAGAAGTAGAGATACAGACCAAACCTTTTTCATAACGAACTATACAAGCCTGCGTAACCTTTAGAGAGTCTGCAATATTTTCTTGCGATAAATTGTTTTTAAGTCTAATCTCTTTCATATTATTACCAAGGACTATTAAATCAAGTCCTTTTTTGTTGGGATTATTCTTAATATTAGTTAACCCTAGGCAATAATCAATCGTATAGTTAAAATGATCAGCAAAAGAGGCAATATAGGAAAGAGGAATAATATTAATACCTAATTCCCATAAAGAGTAAGTAGAACGCTTAACTTTTAAAATAGAGGCCATTTCTTTTTGACTAATATCCGCATTTTCCCTAATATCTTTTAATCTTGTAAAATTTATCATTTATATCACCTATAATAATTTTTACATTTTTAAAAAAATTATTTAGAAAATGCTATTATGAGTTATAATTTATGCTATTTTGTGTTATAATTTAAAACATAGAATAGGATAGTAGTTATGAAGAAAATCATGTTTATAAGTTTTATTAGTGTATCAATGTTAATGATATTCATTGTTCTTAATAGTAAAAGTAATTATTTAAGTGAAGATAATATATTAGCTATTTATTTAGATAACAAATTACAAGAAAGTATTCCTAAAAAAGGGGAGGCTATATTTTCTAAGGCCGTCTGTGATAATAATGCTACTAACTTTTATTGGGATATAGATGAGTGGGGTTTATTTATTAGTAATCTTTCTAAAAAGGTTAAATGTAATTTATATTTTGTTAATTATTCTGGTCAAACTATATTTGATTTTGATTATACTGGTTCTGAACAAACCTTTACAGCCCCAGTATCGGGAACTTATAGATTGGAAACATGGGGAGCCCGAGGAGGAAATGGCGGCTATGGTGGCTACTCGATAGGTGAAATAAAAATGTCAGAGAATTCCAATCTATATATTGTTGTTGGTGGTCATGGTGAAATTGGAAATGGTTATTTTGTTGCCGATAGATTTCGTGGTCAAGGCGGTTTTAATGGTGGTGGTACTGGCGGCTTAGGTCAATATTATAAAGATGATACTTATTGGGCTTCTGGTGCTGGTGGCGGCGGTGCAACTTCAATTCAAAATGTTTTGATAGATGATGGTCAGTTAAAAAATTATAGTGATAATATCACAAATGTTCTTATTGTCGCAGGCGGAGGAGGCGGTGCCGGACCAAATGCCGGAACTCCAGGTCATGGTGGCGGCTTTAAAGGAAATAGTAGTAAATCGATAACATATGAAAATACAACATATGGTGGAAAAGCAATGCCAGGTACGCAAACTGGTGGTTATAAGTTTGGGCTAGGTCAAGCAGCACTCGACAAATCAATTTGCGGTGCTTTTGGGTGCGAGTCCAACGGTGGAGGAGGCGGCGGTTTTTATGGCGGTTACGCTAACATTACTGAAGGCTTTGGAAGCGATGATTCAGGTGGTGGTGGTTCCGGTTATATAGGCAATCATCTTTTAAAAAATAAGGCCATGTACTGTTATAATTGCGAAGAATCATCAGAAGAAAATACAAAAACTATTTCTGTTACTTGTTTATCATCAACTCCTAAATCCAAATGTTCAAAAATAGATAATGGTTATACCAGAATAACTTTAGTAAGCATAGATGAATAATAAAATAAAGATTGTACTGAATAAATTTGCCTAGCGAATGAATATTATGATAAGTATGTGAGCTTTTTTAGTAACATTAATAAATCGTAAATAATTATAAATAAAAATTACGAATGCAACAGATTTGTTGCATTGTTTTTTTGTTCTTGTGCTATAATTTTCTTAGAAGGGAAAATAAGTGAAAATGAAAAAATATACTAAATTAATAATAATGGCTGTTGTAATTGTTTTAATAATAATTTCTGCCGTATTTATAAAAGAATCATTACTAAAAAATAATAAACCTAACGAAGAAGAAAAAAATAAAGAGCAAATAGTAAAAAACATTTCTGTTTCTGATGATTTTATTAATCTTAAAGCCACTAAGATAAATAAATTAAGTAATTATTTAAAAAAGTATAATAATGTTGATGATATAACTGGTTTAAAAATAGATAATAATAAATTTATTTTAGAATTAAATGATACTTTAGCCAATGATATAACTTTTATAACAAAATATTTATTAATATATGATATTGATAAAGATGAAGTAAAGGAAATAAAATATAATGGAAATGATAGAATTTGGGATGTAGCAATTTTTAATAGTAAAATTTATTATTCTTCTATCAATTATGATTCCAAAGCCGACAAGACTTCATTTAAGATTATAGAATCGGATTTAAATTTAAAGAATAAAAAAGTATTAGAGCAAGGTCAGGTAAGTGATGCTTTATTTTCACCAAAACTAATTTCTACAAATGATGCTATGTTTTATGCTATGGTCGATGATTATAAAGATGCAACTAGTAGTTATTCTAAATTTAACCTAAAAATGTTGGATAATAATAGTAACATCACTGAATTAACCTCTGGTTTTTATGACTATGGTAATCAAACTGGTACAACTTTTACTAGCATGAGTATGTTTAAAGTTTATAATAATAATGTATATTATGAAATATATAATAATGGCGTTGCTAAAATTAAAAAATATGACATATTGAAAAAAATTTCTAGTGATATATATTCTTATGAAATTAAAGACGATAGTTATGTAATAAATGATTTTTATGATAGTGAAAATTATAAATTTTATACATACTTAATGCAGAATCAAAATGATATCGGCGGTGCTAGCTATTACAATGGTGAGAAAAAAATTGAGGTGCCAATTTCTGAGTATAAAAATATAACTAGACTAGATGATAATCTATATTTTATTAGCTCCATGAATAAAATATACATATTAGATACAGAAGACAACAAGTTAAATAAAGTTAGTATAAATCCTTTTTTAAATCATTTTTATGAGCCGAGTAATAGCGGGATTATAGGTGTAGACTATAATACAGATGATTTTTACTTAATAGATATTAAATAATAAGATTACAATACTTAAAGCAAATGTTATGCTAAATTTATTAGCGGATAGAAGAATAATTGCAGATGCAACCCCATTAATTGCACCAGCAACTTTACAATTTGTTTTATAGTTTCGTTAGAATATTTATAAGTACTTAGAAGTCGGGCTCAATGACAAATTAAAAAAACTTGAAAAAATCAAGTTCTTGCTAACATTTTGCTTTCTAAGATAGCAATAGGTTTATAAAAGATATAAGATAAAACTATTAAGACAGTAACACCCGTTAATACTAAATCTAAATTAAATACCTGTGTTCCATAAATAATTAAATAACCAATTCCTTCTTTACTAACTAGAAATTCACCCATAATGACTCCAATAAAACTTAAAGATAAGTTTAACTTAATAGAAGAAATGATACTAGATAAACTACTAGGAATAATTAGATAATATAAAGTTTGCCATTTACTAGCCTTAAAACTTTTAAATAGTAATAAATGATTCTTATTAACATTTACCATACCCGTATAAATAGTAACTAAACTAACTATTAAATTAATAAGTAAAGCCATAATAATAACTGATTTAATATTGGCCCCACACCAGATTAAAATTAAAGGACCAATAGCAACTTTAGGCAAAGAGTTTAACATAGTAATAAAAGGATCAAATACTTTATAAATAGGTTTAACTAAATAAAATAGAATAGATATTATAAGACTAATAATAAAACCTAGGCTAAAAGATATTAATACTTCTTTAGTAGTAGTATATAAATGATTAAAGAAATTATGATTACTAATAAGACTAATTAAAGTTTTAATAATTTTACTAGGACTAGAGAAGATAAAACTATTAATAATATTATATTTACTTAAAAGTTCCCAAGTAAGTAAGAAACTAATAATAATTATTATTTGAGTAAGAAAAATTAGAAGATTATCTCTTTTAATTTTTTTTAGATAAGCTATTTGTTTCGGTGACATATTCCTCTAACTCCTTCCAAATAAGTTCATAGTAATAATTAAACTTAGGATCTTTACGATTAAGAATAGGGTTTTTAGGATTATCTAATTTAATATCATAAATACTTTTTATAATTGCTGGTCTTTTCGATAAGACAATGACTTTACTAGAAGTAGCAATAGCCTCCCCAATATCGTGGGTAACTATAATTGCTGTTTTACCTTCTGATTTAATAATATTATAAACATCATTACTTACTTCTAATCGGGTTTGGTAATCTAGAGCACTAAAAGGTTCATCTAAAAGTAAGATATCCGGATTAGTAGCAAGTGTTCTAATTAAAGCCACTCTTTGTCGCATTCCTCCCGATAAACTACTAGGATACTTATCTTTAAACTCTAATAAATTATATTTTTTAATAAGATTATCGACAAAACTTAAATTTTCTTTAGTAAGACAGTGAGTTAATCTAAGTCCCAAAATGGCATTATCCCAAATAGTTAAGTAGGGTAGTAAACAGTCTGTTTGCAGCATATATCCAATTTTTTTATTATGCGTATCAATTAAACCTTCAAAGTCATTATCTAGTCCCGTAAGTATAGATAAAATAGTAGATTTACCACATCCCGAAGGACCAACAATAGCCACAAAATCCTTATCATCAATACTAAACGAAATATCTTGTAAGGCTAGAACTTCTCCTTTTAGAGTATGATATTCTTTTTTTAAATTTTTTATTTCTAAAACTTTAGGCATTATATATCCTTTAAAGTTATTTAACTAATCATTATTAACTAAAATATTAAAATCTATCTTGTTTTCTATAAGGTTATTATCTAACATTACTTGTTCTAAATTTTGATAAGCTATTTCTTTAATATGGGTATCATTATACCAACAATCATAATCTTTATATCTTTTAATCATTGTAGTTAAATTATTAAGACTTTCATCTTTAAACTGATTATGGATAACAAGGGCTACTACATCTGGTTCATTATTATTAACAAATTCTAAACCCTTATTTAAGGCTTTCTTAAATTTATCAATTACATCTTTATTGTTTTCAATATAACTTTTTCGAGCATAGTAAGTTGTATAAGGCATTTCGCCAGAATATGCCCCAATACTAGCCACAACATAACCTAGATTTTCTTTTTCTAACTTCGTAGCGGTTGGTTCAAAGAGATTAACATAATCTCCCATTCCACCAATGAAAGATCCCGATAACGCTGCAAATTCAACTGAGTAATTTAGATTTATCTTATTACTATCAATATTCATTTTCTTCAGAGCATTTAGAAAATTTAAAGCTGGCATCCCGCCTTTACGACCTACTAAAACTTCTTTACCATATAATTCTTCTAAATTAAAGTTATCGTTTTTAGAACGACTTAAAATAAATTGACCATCTCTTTTGGTAAGACCAGCAAAGTTTACTAAGTAGTCTTTTTCGCCGCCATTATAGACATAAATAGTACTTTCTAAACCAGCAAAGCCAATATTAACATCATTAGATAAAACCGCTGCGGCCACTTTATCAGCTCCTGGTGTTAAAATAAGTTCAATGTCTAAACCTTCATCTTTAAAATAATTATTTTCTATAGCAACATACCAAGGAGCGTAGAAAACTGAGTGGGTAACTTCAGCAACCTTAATCTTTGTTAAAGATTTATCTTCATCTTTTTTATTATGAATATTAAGCAAGCTAATCATTAAAATTAATACTAAACAAATTATAATACTAAATATTTTTTTCATAATTCTCTCCTTATAGATAGTATATGAGGATTTAAAAAAAGGGTGTAAAGTATATGCAACTAATTAAAAATGATGTGATATAATCAAAATATAAGAGAGATGATTATATGCCCCACTATAACGCTTATGATAGTTTTAAAACCAAGAAAAGTATCCAAAAGAAACAAAAAGCCAAAGAGAAAAAAATTAGTAAGACAGATAAATCTAAAGATAGTTTTATTATTGATTCATGCCAAGAATACGGTATTGTTATCGAAGTAAGATACGAAGATATCAGTGTTTATTATAACAAAGAAGTTATACTTGCTAAGTTAAGAAAAGATATTAATTTTGTTTGCAATCAGGTTATTTTCCCTGGAGACAAAGTAGAAATAGAAAAATTAAATGATACATATATTATTAATCACTTATTAAAAAGAACATCATTATTATCTCGGACAAAAAAGGATAGTACTAGGTTAAATGATGTAGGCTTAACTAAGAATATTGCTGCTAATATTGATTTAGCTATTATAGTTATAGCGGCTAAAGAACCGCCTCTCCACCCTAAATTTATTGATAGATATTTAATGATTTTACAAAATAGCAAAATTCCAACGCTGATTTGTCTAAATAAATGTGATTTAAAGACTAAGGCTGATGAAGAAATTCTTTCAACATATAAAGATTTAGGAATAAAAGTAATTGAAACTTCTACCTATAATAACATTGGTATTGCTGAGTTAAAAGAGGCCCTAATGAATAAACAAGCCATATTTGTTGGCAACAGCGGTGTTGGGAAATCTTCACTTACAAATATAGTAATAGGCGATGATGAAATAAAAACAAGTCATGTAAGTGATAAAAGTAAGCGAGGAAGACACACGACAACTACTTCAAAATATTATGTTTGGGCACCTAATTCTTCAATTATTGATACACCGGGTATTAGAAGCCTGGATGTTTCATCTTTTAATCCAATAGAAATTCAAGATTATTTTCCAGAGTTTGAAAACTGGCAAGATAAATGCAAATACAAAGATTGTCTTCATTTTAACGAACCATATGATTCTTGTATTGTTAAACAATGGGTATCAAGTGGACTAATTAGTATAGATAGATACGAAAGTTATTTAAGAATTATGAGTGATGTATTAGGAGTTAAAGATTATTCTAAAATATTAGATAGTGTTAACCACTATTCTGATTAAAACTTTCTTTACCTCAATATTAAGTTAATTATTTATATCAATATGCTTATCTAAAAGAATATAAACATTTAAAGAAACTAGAAGTATAAATAAGGAAAGTAGGAAAATATGGATAAAAATGTAAGACCATATAAACAAAGAGGGAATACTTGTGCCATTGTTTGTATGATGATGGTATTAGAATATTATAAAGTTATTCCGAGTATCAACTGGTATGATGAACGCAGGTTATATAGAATTTACCATTCAAAATATATGAGTGGAACCCCATTTTCAGCCTTAGCCTTTCATATGGCAAAAAATGGTTTAAAAATTACAATTTATCATGAAAATTCTGAACTTTTTAGAAATGAGTATGATAAATTTGCTCCCATTGATTTTGAACTAACTATGAATGAATATAAAGAATATTTAAAATATGCAAAAAATAACGGTGCTAAAATTATAAATGGTGTAAGTATAAATATTGATATTTTAAAACAGAAATTACAAGATGATAACCTAGTTATTTTAGCAGGAGAAGTTTCAGATAGTTATCATGCTATTTTGCTTACTGGCTGTGATCAAGATAGCTTCATCGTATGTGATCCGCTATATAAAACAAAGCAAAGAAAAACATTTGCAGAAATCGCAAAGTTTATGGACACGGGTATAGGCAAATGGTTTATAAGCGTAAGTGGAAAAAATGAAAATTTAACTAATAGTATAAAAAATTAATAATACATTATGGAATTTTAGGCTAAAAAATAGAAGCCAACCATAGTAATAATAGTTCTTTGATTTATAATTGATTATTGCGATTTTAAACTGATTGCTGTATTTTTCTTAATTTAACCTGATTTTTTCTAGCATTAGCAGTCTTATTAAATCTTTTTATATAAAGTCTTTAGTTGTTATTCTTTTTGTTTTTAAGTATAATTAAGAAGATAGTAGGAGGCCTATAATGAAGGAACATATTGAAGAAGTACTTAAAAATATTGAGAATATAAAAAGTATTAGGAATAGTTTAAACTATGAAGAAAGAAATTACTTAGCAAGTAATATTGATGATTTTAATCTTTATGGCTTAAATTCTAAAGATTTAACGAATTTATATAAAAATATTTATTCATTAGAAGAAGCCAAAGCCAAAATAGAGAGTACTAATAATATAATGGAATATTCAAGATTGATGGCCATAGCTTGTTTACCTGACTCTTTAAAAGAAAATTATATTAATCTTTATGATGATATTAGTGTTAAAAGCTTATTTATATTTACTTTTGATGCTGATGAGTTAAAACTAAAATACTTAATGACTGGTAAATATGATGATTATGCTATAGACATTATTCCTTCCATGACTAATGATTCTTTAAAAATGGAATATATTAATTCTTTAGAAGATAATGATAAAAAAGCTGATTTAGTTATCTATTTAGAATCAGATACTTTAAAAAAAGAATTTTTAAGTAATAATTCCCTAACCAATAATGCTAGTTATAGCATAACCCAAAGTATAAAAGATGAAGATATCTTCTTACAATGCTTAGGATATAATAGTGATGAGAATAAAAGAGAACTACTCATGTATCGAAAAAACACTCATACCAGGATTATTGGGTTACCATCTATAAGTGATGATACTATTCGCAGTCAAACCTCCCATGCTATAGCCCGTGATATTCGAAATATCGACCTTGCGGATTATGATTATTTTAATGATGAAGATAAAGCCAATATTCTAATTAATACTATGGAAAATCAAGAACCAGTATCAGATGCTTTTATCTTAAAAGTTACAGAAAAAATTAATGATAAAGATTGGAAATCGCAAGCCTTATGTCGTTTAAAAGATGATAAGTTAAAAGAACAAATGCTTCCCATAGTTTCTTATGATGCTAATCTTGTTAAATCTATCAAAGATGAAAAAATAAGATATTCTTATTTAAATAAAATTACTGGTAATATGAACCGTTATTCGGTTATTGACCAATTTAAAAGTGAAGAACTTAAAGTTGCTTCCTTGCCATTTCTAACTAATGATGAATCCAAATTCGATATTATCAAAAGTTTATCTAATAGTCATTTGAAATTATCCTCTTTAAAATATATAAGTACGAATTATATTGCTTATCGGATTTTAAAAGATTTAAAAAATACTTCTGATGAAGATAAATACCAGATTTTAAAAGATCTAAATAGTGAAGATACTATTAGAGTTGTAATTGAAAGTATTACTAGTGATGAAATAAAGTATCAAGGTTTAAAATATTTAAATAATTCAGAAATAAAAAACCAAATAGTTATAAACAAAATTAAAGACCTCAATTTAAAAATAGATTATTTAAAACAAGTTAGTGATGATAAAATTAAAAAAGATATTATTTTGTCTATTCCAGATGATAAGATTAAATTTAATTTATTAAAAACCATTTCTAATGATATTTATATGTCTGTAATAGTAGAAAGATTTAAAGATGATGAATTAAAACTAGAGGCTTTTCGTTATCTTAATGATGATCAAGTTAAAAAGAAAATAGCCAATGAATATTTTAAGACGGATGAATTAAAGCTTAAAGCCTTAAACTATATTAATAGTGAGGAAGCCAAGTTAAGCGTTATTTTAAAACTAAATAAGAAATCTCTAAGATTAGATAGTATTTCTTTTTTGACTAATTTAAAGAGTAAAAAAGAAGTTATAGATTCGATAAAAGATAAAGACTTACTTTATAATTATTTATCTAAATCTCGTAATGATGAATTAAATGCTTATATTATTCCTTTTTTATCCCAAGAGAGTATAATAAAGGCTTTAGCCTATTTGCATGATGATAACTTAAAGAAAAATATAATTATTAGATATTTACCTTTAGAAAAAAGAAAAGAAGCTCTTAATTATGTTTCCTCTGAGAAAGAAAAAACCGAAATTATTATGTGGTTAGATGATACCTCTAAACTTAAATACTTAGAGGAAATTAAAGATCATTATCTAAAAGCCTTAATTATATGCTCATTGCAAGATCAAGAATTAAAGGTTAGATTATCCGCACAAAAGTGTGATAAAGTAATGCAAGCCTTTATTTTAATGGATAGTACTTGGCCTTTCAAATATGAGGCTTTAACCCAATTTTATAGTGATAAAGAGAAACAAGAAGCTTTTAATTATTTAAGTTTAAAATACGGTTCTGAAAAATATAGTAACGATTATTATATAAAACCTAATTATAGGGATATTATAAATTTTACTATTAAAGATGAAAACATTAAATTTGAAATGCTTTTAAAATTACCGGATGATTATTGGAAAATAGGAATTATCTGTACTTTAAATGATGAATTAAAAATTAAATCTTTAGCTCTTTTAAAAAATGAAGAACATAGAGCCACTATTATTAGTAATATACTAGATGATAAATTAAAATTAGAACAATTAAAAAATATTAAAGATTTAAAAAACAGATCAAGTATTATCTGTACTTTAAAAGAAGATGAATTTAAATTACCATTTTTAAATCATGAAGATCCCGATGATTATAACTATCCAATAATTGCTTCTTTAGAAAAGATAGATAATCAAATTAAGTGCTTTTCCTTTTTAAAAGAAGAACAATGGCAACGAACTTTTTTTGTGAATAATTTATACGAAATAGAAAAGTTTGGTCTGGCTAAGACTTTGCGAATAGTATTAAATTCTCTTTCTAATAAAGATACTTTAAAGTTAGAAAATTTAGATAAGAATTTTAAAGAATTAACAAATAGTAAAATTAAAATTAGTTTATTAACATATATATTTAATAATAAAGATAACATAGATTTACTTGCTAAAGCTGATGTTTTAATCGATACTTTTTTAAGTTTAGAATATACTAATTCCTCAGAATTATATAATATGCGGGCTAGTTTTGCTAATAATATTTTAAATAGTACTAATCCGAAAGAAACTTTTAAGAAAATAGAAAGTATTTTCTTAAAAAATAATATTCCCGCCTTTGCTAAGATATTTTTGAGTTTCGGTTATTTATATCCTGATTTAAAAAATATTAGTATAACAGACGCTTGTACTTCTCCGGAACTTATTAATCCTATCCAAACTAGAAGAATGGAAGTAACGGCAAGAAATGCTAGTCTTAATACTAAAAGAATGCAAATATTACTTAATGATTTAATTAGAATCGGAACTCATTCGGGTAATAGAAGTTTAGTTAGTTACCTAGATAATATTGAAAAAGGGGATAAGTTATTTAAAGCCTTAGAAAAAAATTTAATTAGTTATGATAATCTTTCTTTCGAGGCTAAAGAAGTTTTAAAGATGTATGAAAGCCATTTAGAAAGCCTATATTCTTATTTAAAAAGAAAAGATGATTTAGATATTTCAAGTCTTAGTAATCTTGAGAAAATAAATTATTTAGCCCATAAATTTTATGGTAATGATGATTTAGCCATGATAATTAGTAATAGTCGTTATAGTCTACCAGACCGGATTATTAGAAGTTTTGCTTATCAAGCCGGTTTTGATACTTTTGCAGAGTTTAAGAATGTTGTCATAAATACCAAAAAAGATAAAGAAAAAATATCTATTAGCCGATCAAAAGAGTTAGAAAGCAGTACCTTTCAATTAGAAAAAGGCGATTTAATTCGGGGGATAGGTAATATTTATAGTATTGAAAGTATCTTAATGGATGGTAATGCTTGTAAAGAATTTTTAGGTACTTTAGTAGCTAGTAGTGTTTCTGATTCGACGCCCTTGGACATAGATTTATCTTTAATTACCGAAGATGGTAAAACCGTAGGAGAAAATATTAACAATTCGGTTACTAATTATTCTTATGGTAATATTTATCTAGTTATTAAAAAAGATAATCCCCAAATAAATTTAACCCGTAATAGTGATGGCTCCCTAACCGATAATCATTACAATCCAGAAAAAATGGAATTATTTAGAACTTTGAGTAATAAGCATTTTGGGATAAGAACGGGTCTTGCAGCTTCTGATATTGATTATATTATTTATCGAAAAGATACGGAAAATTCTAATGAGTTAAGTATTTTAAAAAATGAAATTGCCAAGAATGGTTTATATATTCCCGTTGTTGATATGGATGGTAAGTTAGTATTTACATATGAAGAGTATGAGACTTTAAAAAGTAAAATGAATGGTTTATCCTATTATGGAAATAAAGAGTATAGCTTAAGTAGTTATAGTACTTCTTCTTATGTTAATAGATTAAATGATTTAGTAGAAAAAAATAGAGAAGATGTTTTAGAAAAGTCTAGTCTTGTCTATCAGGCTTTGGCTTCGGCCATAAATCAGATTAACTTAGATGGCAAAAATTTAAAAATAGTTAAAGGTCTTGATACGGAGTTAACTAAAGGCAATGTTGAAGTCTTAGAAACCGGTTCTTCCGCAAGAGGAACCAATGTTCCTTCTGATTATGATTTTGACTATATTTTTAGATTAGATGCTGATATTATGCGGGATAGTAATAAGTTAATAGAGTTTAAAACGAGATTTTGTGAGGCTTTGGGTATACCACCAATTACAGGTGATTTAAGAGATATAGCCGTAGATATACCTAGTTTAGGAGAAATTAAACTAGATGTTACTATTATTCAAAAAAATGATAAGTTAGAATATTCTACCGAAATGGCCCTAAATGATTATCTTACCACCATTGGTAATAATAATCAGAATACAAGAGATGTCATAACAGCCAATGTTATCTTAGCCAAATTATTATTTAAAAATGCGGACTGTTATAAAAATTGTCGTAAGGATTCTAATCAAGGTGGCTTAGGAGGCGTTGGCGTTGAAAACTGGATAATTCAAAATGGAGGAACTTTAGAAAGTGCCGCTAAAAGTTTCTTAGAAGTAGCGGAAGGTAAAGATTTTGCCGAATTTAAAAAAGTATATCATGTTCATGATTATGGTAAAAATCATATGTACAAAGATAAAAACTTATATCCCTATGATGATTTTATCTATAATAATATGAACGCAACTGGTTATGAGAAGATGAAAAATGTTTTAAATAAGTATTTACAATATTTAAAAGGAGATAATCTAGCTTTACCCGAGATGGATAAGATTATAGAAGAATTAGAAAATAAAATGGAATCGGATGTTAAAGTTTCTACCGAGGGTATTCATATGTAATAAGAATATGCTTGCTAAAAATTGCGATTTTAAGTTTTGAATTTTTGATTAATAACTAATCTAATATCCCTAATTTTTAATTGCCTATATTATAATATTTTGCTATAATAGCAGGACTTTAAGCGAGGGATAAAGCATGCAAATAGATATAAAAAACCGAATAGTTATAATTACTGGACCATCTACTTCCGGCAAGACTACGCTTGCTAAAAAAATAAAAGAAATGTCTCCAGTGAATACCGTGATTATTGCTCATGATGATATTGCTGCTATGATTGATCAAAATAAGACTGAGGACGAGAAAAACGAGGATTTTTGGGCTATGCTGATTGAAAAAATTGGTGAGTCTCTGGAGGATTCTGAAAATAAGTTAGTAGTATTTGATGTTTTAGGAATTGAAGATGTTTATATTTATAGTTTGTTACAAATGATTGAGTTAGTTAGTTCTTGTTATGATGATGTAACCATGATAAAAATGAATTTGCCAGTTGCTAAACATTTAGAATTTGTAAAATCAAGAATAGATAGCGATCCTAAGGTAAAATTATATTATAGAAATTTAGAAGAATATTGGCGCGCTATTATGCTGCAAAGGGCTTATTATGAATCATCGGAAGGAAGTTTAGAAAGCGATTTCTTTGTTTGTAATGAATATGTAATTAGTGATCCCAAAGATGTGCAAATAAAGTTTGATTTAGTAAAAAATAAAGAAAAACAAAAGATAAAATCATTATATTGTTAATTGGAATTAGATTATTAAGGTTTGCTATTTTAATAATCTTTTTCTTTTAAGATAATTATGATAGTATAAATATATAGATAGATGGTGTAAAAAATGATGATGGTTATATTGGAAATATTGCTGCTGGTGGTATTTCTTCAACTTCCATAAATCGTTGATTTTCACCACATTTTACTATATAATGATAAAAAGAGGTGCAAATATGTTAAAAACTAATGATATTATTAAAAATGAATTAAGTAATTATTCTAATAAAGATACTAAATTAACAAGAGAAGTTAATAAAGGAAATTTAATTAAAATAGTAAATGGGCTTTATGAAACTGATCCTAATACTCCGGCTTATTTACTTGCTAGCAGTATTTATGGACCATCTTATATTTCTTTTGAATATGCCTTATCTTATTATGGCTTAATCCCAGAAAGAGTAAATGTAGTTACTTGTGCTACTTTAAATAAAAAGAAGAAAAAGAAATATAATACTTATTTTGGTACTTTTACTTATCGAGATATACCATCTCTTGCTTATCCTGAACAAGTGATTTTAATGAATGAAGGTCATTATTCTTATCAAATAGCTACTAAAGAAAAGGCTTTATGTGATAAATTATATACCTTAAAACCCTTAAAAAATTATACTAACCTAGAAAATATGCTGTTTAATGATTTAAGAATAGATAAAGAAGAATTTTCTAAACTTAATGCCGAGGCAATTGAAAATTTAAGCAAGTTATATCATGCAACCAATGTAAGTTTATTAGCAAAATATATGAAAGGCGGTAAATATGAATAATATTATTGAGCAGATGCTTAGTAAATATGAAATAAAAAATCTTAATGATGAAATAAATGCTTTAAAGGAAATAATCCAAGAAATAGTTTTAGCGGGCTTATCCCGAGGAGGATTTTTTAATGAAGCTGCCTTTTATGGTGGGACAGCCTTACGCATTTTTTATAAATTAGATAGATTCTCCGAAGATTTAGATTTTTCTCTTTTAAAACCTAATCTAGAGTTTACTTTAGAAAAATACTTTTCTTATATCGAAAATGAACTCCAAGCGTATGGTCTAAATTTAGAAGTAAGTTCTAAAACTAAAAATATTACTTCTAATATCACTTCCGCCTTTGTAAAAGGTGATACTTTAGAACATATTTTAAAATTTTTTCCTAATGATGGCTTAAACAAATATAGTCAAATTTTAAAAAGTATTAAAATAAAATTTGAAGTAGATATTAATCCTCCAAGTGATGCCTTATACGAAAATGTTTATAAATTATTACCAAGTCCGCATGAGATAAAATTATATACTAAAGAATCCTTATTTGCTGGTAAAATTCATGCCATTTTGTGCCGCAATTGGCAAACTAGAACCAAAGGTAGAGATTTATATGATTACATCTTCTTTCTTGCTAATAATATAAGTGTTAATATAGACTTAGTAAAAAATAAATTAATCGCATCTAATTATATTAATGCTGATACTGATTTTAATATAGATATTTTAAAAAAATTATTAATAAAAAAGTTTTCGGAAATTGATTATAGTGATGCTAAAGAAGATGTTTTACCCTTTATAAAAGATACTACTAGTCTTAATATTTGGAGTAAAGACTTCTTTATAAGTATTACTAGTAATTTAACTTAACTATTCAAGATAACTTGATAGTTTTTTTAAGTCTTTAAATATGGTATTATTTAATTAGAATAAATTGGAAGGATAAATACTATGAATGAATTATTTAATATAACTAATTGTTATCAAGATACTAATTATTATTACTTTTTTAGGGCTTTAAACAAAAGAGATATGGCCGGTATTAGAGATAAATCTACTTTAGATGAGGCTGGTCATATCAGTAAAATAGTTACTGACAGTACTTTTTATAATCATAAAGATAGATATAATGAAACCTCTAGTCTAACTTTAGAAGAAATGGTTAATCATGTTAAAACTCATTATGATAAAGATACTAATTGTATCTCTTTAAGTAGTGATGCTAATGTGTGTTTAACTTATGGCCGAAGTGATTATGAGGATAAGTATGTTATTATTAAAGTTCCTAAATCTGAACTAGGATATACTACTTTTAATGCGGGTAAATATATTTATGAAGAGATATTAAAAAGAGTTAATACTTACATTGAAGAACATCAAAATACTTTAACAGATTTACAAAAGTATTATATTGAGTCTTTAAAAAATATTTCTACTAAGGAACAATTAGATAATTTAAAGAAAACTTTACCGGAAGAATATATTGATAAAACTAATGAGGAGTTTCAAAACGGGTTAGAATTTATTAAAAGTAAGCCTTATGAAGGTTATAGTGATACCGAGAATTTAGCTAAAGATAAATTAGTCATGCTTTTAGATGTCCTAGACTTTGAGGTTGTCAAGGGTAAAACTAATCGTTTTGTGATTCAAACAATGGGTTCGGCTTTTTCTTCTCGTGAACTTGAGTATTATAAAGAAGTACCCCAAGAAAAAATAGTTGAAACGCCAACTTCCTTAATTGAGATAATGGCTCTTATCCAACAAGTACCAGAAACAGAAGAAATTAAAGAAATAAAGGATTATTTACTAAATCATTTAGAAGAAGTAAGACAAAGTACAAAAGAAGTAGATTATAGTCATTTTAATCCTGAAAATTTGGATTTAAGTTTAGATAACTTATATAATTTAACTGAAGGTAAAATCTCTTATAAAGAGGCTAAAGAATTATATTTAAATTCCATGTATTTAGTAAAAGCAAAGTTAAGAAGTTTTTACTCTGTTAATTTATTAAATCAAATACTTGGTAATAATCCTAAATACAACGCAACTTTACAAAATCTTTTAGATAATTCTTTAGGTATTGAACCCACTATCATGGCTAGAAGTGGTAATCATGCCCTAAAAGTAAGTGATACCGTGGCTTTATATTTACCTAAAAATTATCAAAATCTTTACGATTATGTTAATAATTTGCAAATCCAAGATATGTATAATTTATTTACTAATCCGACAAATGCTTTTAATACTTTGTTTACTAAATATATAAGTGATAAAGAATTAAAGCCTCAAGATAAAGAAGAATGGTATGCCAACGGTTTAATTGATGCCATCGATTTAGAGTCTTTAAATCTTAAAACTAACTTTAATGAGGTGCAAAGAAGAAAGATTGTTAATGCCTTAGTAAGTCATAATTTTATGGATTATTATGAAAAAGTTAAAGCCCTGAGTGATGATGGTTCGATTGCTACCTCGATGTTTGCCTCCCTAATAGCCAATCGCAAAGAGTTTACGAATGATTCTGATATTATTTTAGACCAGTTAAAAGATTATATTGGTTATAATAATTTAAAAGAATATAATTTACCGTTAAGAAAACTCCAAAGAACGGCTTACAAAAAAACGGAAGAAGTATTTGCTAAAAAGAATTTTGCTGCGGCAGTTATGCCTACTGGTTCCGGTAAAAGTTTTCTAGCCTTATCCGAAATGTTAGATCGTAAAGATGCTAAAACGCTTTATTTAGCACCTAATGATATTATTTTGCAGCAGATTCAAGATTATGTTTATGAATTCTTTGGTTACAAAGATTACCATACCTTATTTCCTAATTTAACCTTAGCTACATTTCAAGATTTAATTGATCCAAAGACCAATAAATTAAAAGAAAAGTATAGTGGTCAATACAGTTTTATTGTTATTGATGAATTACATCGAAGTGGCGCACCAGAATGGGAAAAAGCATTTAAGGAATTGATGGATAATCAAGATAAGGAAAAAGTAAAAGTCCTTGGATTAACTGCTACTCCTGAGCGTGATAGAGATGATAAAGATATGTCTGTTTATTGGGCTCGATACTTTGGATATACTGAAGAAGAAATTGCTTTAGATAAACATTTAGCTATAAATATGACTTTAGAGGATGCAATATTAGCAGGCCTTTTGCCAAATCCAATTATTACCAATAGCCTTTATGCTTATAAAAGCGATGGAACTTTAGATGAAAGTTACGAAGAAATAGCCATGATTGAAGATCCTGAGAAAAGAGCTAGAGCTTATGCTAAATATGAAGAATGCTGCAGGATGGTTGAGCAAAGTAAAGGCATTGAAAAAATTTTAGGGGACTTTTTAAAATCAAATGGCAAATATCCCGTTTTCTTACCCGTTAGTCGTAAAGGCGATGGAACTTTTGAAACCGAAGATGGCACGAAAATAAGTAGAGTTCAAGCTGTAAAAATCGTTGAAGAATATAGTATATTAATTAGACAATACTTGTATTCCAATAAATATATGCAAATTTATGGCGAAAAGCTATTAGCTATATACAATAAAATTATGGAAAAGCAAGAAATATCTAGTGAAGATAAAGTCTTCTTAGAAAGAGAAAAAGATAATATCATGCTTCTAGATATGATTAAAATCAAACATAAGCCAGCAGCTTTAAATACCTTTTACAGTGAAATGGTAAGCGTAATTGCTAGACATTTAGGTTGGGAAAAACTAAAAAGAAATGTCTTAAAAGAAAGAATAGAAGCTAAAACCAAAGACATGGTGGAAATTAACTCGCTTTTAAGTTACTATGGCAAGACTAAAAATAAAGAAGAATTAGATACTTTTAATAAGCCTACCATTGGGAAACCAAAGTTACTACTAGTTATAGATAAGTTAAATGAAGGAGCTCACTTAAAAGGGACAAAGGGAATTGTTTGGTTCCGACCTTTAGGAGTTAATTCAAAAATTCTTTTCTATCAACAAATTGGTAGAGGAATTCATTCTTACCCCGATGGTCATATATTCACCGAAGAGGACCGACCAAATATTTTAGATTTAGTAAATAATCGTAATAGAGTAAATCTAAGAAGAAATGAAACGCCTCAGAATGATTTAAAAAAATTAAAAACAATTATGGACTGGATAAATGATAATGGTGGTAAACTTCCCAATAAGAGTAGCAGTATTTTAGAAGAAAGAAATTACGCTTTAGGATTAAATACAATTCTTTATCGCTATATTAAATACTTTAATAATCCAGAAGAATTAAATAATATTAAATATAAAAGAATCATAGAGGAAATATTAAGATTAGGTTCTAGTATTGACTTATGGAATATTAAAATTAATGAGGTAACAAGGCAAAAAAGATTGGAAGAATCAGAAAATGAAGAAGAAAAATACTTACAAGGTTTTTTACAAGTAGAAAGCTTGGTCAGTGATTTTGTTGATTCCAAAGAAGAAATAGATGAGTTAGCATCTCCTGAGTCAACTTTTGATAAGATATTTAATTATTTAAGTATTTTAAGGAATCAAGGCATTGATATAAATAATATTAGTTATAATGATAAATTAAAGGCAGTTAAAAATGATGATAATTGTACTCTTCTGATAATAAAACCGAAAACAAAAGAAGAAAATGGTAAAACAGTTATTATAAATGAAAAAGAATATAAAGAGTCGGACTTAATTTGGATAGGAGGCTATGTCTATGCCTTTAGACACGGCAAAGCTAATCAGAATTCAAAAGGTCCAGACTTAGAGGTTGACCAAATTAGTAGATTAAAGACTTTGAATTTTATTTTTGATTGGGAAGTAGATCCTATATTGAATCCAAGAAGTTTTGAAGATTATGTTTTACTCTTAAAAGATATGCAAAAGGCTAAAGATAAGACAGGCCGTGATATAAATAGTATTAAATTTTCCGAAGTAGTGAGAATAACCAAAATAAATGATGAGTATGAATTTGAATATTTTGCTAATAGAGAAGAAGTAAGAAAAAAATATGGTGAAGATGTAGAAACAATTGGAATAGGCCTAATTATTTATTGGTTTAAAAGAGGAAAAAGCCGTAATGGTCATCAAGATTTAACAGTCGAACAGATAAAACAGTTAAAAGATATTGGTTTAATGGTTGCACTGGAAAATGAAAGAAATCCTATAATGATGCCCAAAAGTTTTGAAGATTATGTCTTGCTCTTAAAAGAAATGCAAAAGGCTAAAGATAAGACAGGTCGTGATATAAATAGCATTAAAGTAACAGAAGTAGTAAGAATAACAAAAATAAATGATGGGTATGAATTTGAATATTTTGCTAATAGAGAAGATGCAAAAAGTAAATATGGCAAAGATGTAGAAACAATTGGCATAGGCCGAATTACTAATCACTTTAAGAGAGGGAAAAGCAGTAGTGGAAAGGATTTAACTGTTGAGCAGATAAAACAGTTAAGAGATATTGGCTTAGGAGTTGTAGCCGAAAAAGAAAGAGACCCTATAATTAAACCCAAAAGTTTTGATGACTACCTCTTGCTTTTAAAAGAAATGCAAAAGTTTAAAGATAAGACCGGTCGTGATATAAATGATTTTAAACAAAAAGAAGTAGTGAAAATAACAAAAATAAATGATGGGTATGAATTTGAATATTTTGCTAATAGAGAAGAGGCCGAAAAAAAATATGACGAAGATGTAGAAACAATTGGAGTAGGCCTAATTATTTATTGGTTTAAAAGAGGAAAAAATATTATTAGAAAAGATTTAACTGTCGAACAAATAAAGGGATTAAGAGATATTAGCTTAATGGTTGTACTTGAAAACGAAAGAGACCCTATAATGGAGCCTAAAAGTTTTGATGACTACCTCTTGCTTTTAAAAGAAATGCAAAACGCCAAAGATAAGACCGGTCGTGATATAAATGATTTTAAAAAAAATGAAGTAGTGAAAATAACAAAAATAAATGATGGGTATGAATTTGAATATTTTGCTAATAGAGAAGACGCAAAAAGTAAATATGGCGAAGATGTAGAAATAATTGGCATAGGACACGTTATTAATCACTTTAAGAGAGGGAAAAGCAGTAGTGGTTTTAAGGATTTAACTGTTGAACAGATAAAACAGTTAAGAGATATTGGCTTGATGGTTGTACTAGAAAACGAAAGAGACCCTATAATGATGCCCAAAAATTTTGAAGATTATGTTGAACTTTTGAAAAAATTACAAGAAAATAAAATCGATATCAACACAATTAAATCCGCAGATAAAATAAGAATTAAAAAAAATGATATCGGTTATGATTTTCAAATTGTTCATAAAAGCGAAATAATGTTAAATGGTAAACAGACAATTGCTAACGCTTTAGAATATAATCAGGATGATTTAATGGCGATAGGGACTAAAATTTATTACTTAAGAAAGGGCAAATATTCAGCTAGTACATACTTAACCATAGACCAAATGCAAATCTTATTAAATATGGGCTTCAAATTTAATAAAGGAATAGAAGATAAAATATATAAACAAGAAATATGCAAGAATCATAATATCGATTTAAAAATCAATGATAAAATAATTGAAAGAATATCAAAGATAGAATTAATAAGTAAGATTAACTATTTAGAAGCAAGTAGCTTAGAACTAGTGGATAATACTGGTAAACTAATAGAAATATTTAGTATGTCAAACCAAGATATCCAAGATAACTATGGTATATCTTTAGAAACAATAATAGATACTTATGGTAAAGGAGAAACGAGAAAATGATATTTGATAAATACTTAAATGATACTTATTTAGATATCTTATATAGTAATTATAATTTAGATTATTTAAAATCAATAGATTCTAATAACTTTATTGAAATATATAACTTACTTAAAAATAAAGGCTTCTACTTTATAGAGGACATTATAATTAATTATATGGATATATTTGAACTAGATAGTTATTACTTAAATAAAGTTTTAACTTATTTAGAAAGTAAAATGGGTAAAGATTATATTAAAAGAATTGGTCTTAATATGACCATTTTAGATAAAATAATAGATACTACAATAAATCTTGAATTAAAAGAAGAAAATTACTAAAAAATTTTAAGAAAGTCTAGAAATTTAGGCTTTTTTCTTTGACCTTCTAAGTTATCTGTGGTATAAAGAAAAAGGTGACTAAAAAAGATGAATGATTTTACATATATAGATAAAAATATTATAAATAAAGAAAGGTTTTTAAGCGGTGTTAAAAATAAAGAAATTAATCTTTATAGTGATGAGTTATTAACGAAAATGAGTGCTTTTGATTATTCGTTTGTACCCTTTGTAACCTTTGCCACAACCCTATTTTTTAAAAGTAAGCGTCATAACGAAATTGTTATGGCGTTATCTTACCTCTTAACTTTTGATGGTAAGGTTACAGTAGTTAAAAATAACCTAGGACTTACTTTAATTTTATTAGAAAAAGATAATGGGGAAAAACAAATTTATGATATTGATAAGGGCTTAGTATTTGCTTATAATACTTATCTTGACCTTTTTAATACTACTTTAATAGAAGTAATAGATAGTAGCGAGATTAAGACTTACTTTACTAGTAATCCTTGTATTAGTTATGAATTACCTACTTGTAATAGTAAAAGAATAGTTTTAACTGATTTAAGTATTTCTAATTATAAATTAGGACAAAATGACACAGATGCTAGACTTAGTGCCGCTATTAACGATTATTTAAAAGTAGTTGTTGAAAGTAAGAAAGAAAAAGCTCTTAAAAGAAAACAAATATATAGATAAAAAGGATATGATACATAGTGATAGAAAAATTAAAAGAATTATATGAAGATATGCAAATTAATATTAAAATAAGACAAGGTTTAAATGAAGGCCAAATAAAAAAGTTTGATGATAATCTTTTATATGAGATGTCTTTTTATGACTTTTATGATTTACCCATGTTAGTTACTTTATTAAGAAGTAATATTAAATTTGGAAATTTAAAAGAAGTTTCCAAAGGACTTGTTTGCTTTCTAGAAAAAAGAGGTAAGATTAACTTACTTGAGTCGCGTAATCGAGATTATTATTTAATTGAGTTAAGTATAGATAATAAGAAATATATTTATGATGTTAGCACTAAACTAGTTTATGATAAAGATTATTATTATAAAATTAATAGTGATGTTTCTTATAATATTATCTCTTCTAAAGAAGAATTTAAAGATGATTTTCAAGATACCACTTCTTTTATAAAATTTGCCAAGATGAGTGAAATACGAACTAAGTTAGTTAGCCAACTAATAAGAGATTACAAAAGAGGTTACTCTGATACGGTGGCATCAGAAATTGCTTTAAATAATTATTATAAAAAAGAAATTGATTCTAAATATCTTAAATTGGTGAAAAATGAAGATTAATTTTAAAATATAGAAAAATAATTTTGATTTAATATTATACTTTTCTTTGATATAATTAATTTATATTAAATTAGTTAATATTGAAGATGAGGAAATGTTATGAAATATAATTATAAAGATTATGAAAATCCATTAAGTGAAGAAATGTATGATGTCGAACTTGCTTATAAGGCCTATAAAGCCAGTGCTAAAGATAGAGATTTATATGATAAATTAAAGGAAACTATTTATTCTTTATCCCTAACTTTAAAAATGGCGCGTTCCTGTGGATACTTATCACCAGTGGTAATAGATGAAATGAATGAATATTATTGGGGGCTTTTATTATGATAGACTTTACAAATTGCAAGGAGTTGTTGAGCACATACGGTGGCTCAGAAAAAAAGAAGAAAATATTATACAATAACAAAAATTATTTAGTTAAATTTCCAGATCCCGTTAGAGAGGGAGGAAATTCTTTATCATATATGAATAATCAGTATTCAGAATATATTGGTTGTCATATCTTAGAAAGCTTGGGAATAAAAACGCAAAATACTATTTTAGGAAAATATAACGATAATGGTAAACAAAAAATAGTTGTTGCTTGTGAAGATTTTACAAGTGCTTCTGATGAACTGATAGAGTTCTCAAAATTGGCCAATAGTGTTACGAAAATAGATAATAAATTTACTTGTCGGATTGAAGATGTTTATTCAGTTATTAATAATACTGATTTTATAAAAAATAAGACTGTTATTTTGGAAAAATTCTGGGATTTATTTGTTGCTGATGCTTTGATAGGTAATCCAGATCGCCATTTAGATAATTGGGGCTTACTTTACAATATAAAAAATGAAACATACTCATTTTCACCAGTTTATGATTGTGGGTCTTGTTTACATGCTTTAATATCAGAAGAAAAAAAGAATCAATTATTAAAAAATAAATCTGAAATGAAAAATGTTGCTTATAATATTAAATCAGCTTATTCTATAAATGGCAAAAGAATCTTTTATTCAGAATTTTTAAAAAATCCACCATTAGATTTAAAAAAAGCAATTTTAAGGATTGCTCCTAAAATTAATATGGATTTAATAAATAAAATAATTGATGAGACAGCAACAATTAGTGAGGTTGATAAATTGTTTTTTAAAGAAAGCATTAAAATAAGAAAAGAATTAATAATTGATGCAGCTTATAAAAAAATTGCTAATGATTATAAAAACAACATTTAATTATTAAACTTTTTATCTTACAGTTATATCATATTTCAATAAAGAATATTATTTGGTATTTAAAAAACTTATTTTTTCTTGTATACTATAGATGAATAGTAAAGGGATTTATATGATAGAATTAGTAAATGTTAAAAAAACTTATAAAGCTAAAAAGGCTAGTGATACTATTGCTTTAGATGGCGTAAATTTTAAAATACCTAGCAAGGGCTTATACTTTATAACTGGGGAGAGTGGTTCCGGTAAATCAACCCTTCTTAATGTCTTAGGAGGACTGGATAAGATTGATACCGGTTCTATTAAAGTTGGCAATATTGCTTTAGAAGATTTAAGTAAAAAAGATTTAGTGAAATATCGTAATACTTGTGTTGGTTTTATCTTTCAAGATTATAATTTGTTTTTAGAATATAATGTTTATGATAATGTTAAGTTAGCTTTAGAACTTAGTAATCAAAATAATAATACAAATATTGATGAGATTTTAAAAAGAGTAGGTTTATATGATTTAAGACTCCGTAATATTAATGAACTTTCAGGTGGACAAAGACAAAGAGTAGCTATTGCACGAGCGCTAGTTAAAAATCCAGAGATAATTTTAGCCGATGAACCAACTGGTAATTTAGATAGTGTTACTTCAAGACAAATAATGACTCTTTTAAAAGAAATAAGTGCGGATAAATGTGTAATCGTAGTAACCCATGATAGAACTTTAGCTAACGAATTTGGTAATGGTTTTATCATGATGCAAGATGGTAAAGTCATAAACGATACAATTGTTGCCTTAAAAAATGATGAAAAAGATATTGTTTTAAGAACTTCTAACTTTAAAAATCGTTATGCTTTAAAATTTACCCTTCATAATATGAAAATGAAACCCGTTAAGTTCGTGATGACAACCCTGCTTACAGCTTTTGCACTAACCTTAGTGTGTTTAATGTTTACCTTTGTTCTTTTTAATAAGACTAAATTTGCCTTAAATACTTTAACGAAACATAATGTTGATAAAATAGCCATTAGTCCGGTAACTTGCTTTAAAGACAAAACTTATTCCGATTATGTTGATTGTAATCCCAAATATTTTAATAATGATGATGAAACCCTAAAATTAGGAAGTCCTGCTTATTTTGGCCGCGATAACGAATTTGCACTTAAATTTGGCAAACCTACTAATATTACCGAAGGCATTCCCAGTTATAGTAATATAGTAGAATTAAAAGATGATAGCTTGATTACTTTATATTTAGGACGCTTACCATTAAATGACACCGAAATAGTAATAGATAAAAATATTGCTTATAATATAATAAAATATGGAATTTATGATATTAATCAAAATTTAATTAAACCAACTACTATGCAAGATATTTTAAATTTACAAGTTAACTTAGGCAAATATCCAGTAACTATTGTGGGTATTAATGAGTTTAATAATGACCATTTATTTACCAGTATTAGAAGTGAAGAGAAGACTAATATAAAATTACAAGAATATTTTAAAAGCTATACTGAAGATAATAATATCTATGTCAAAGGATTTATTGATAATAAAGAATTACTTTATAGTAAAGAAGAAATGTTAAGTAAGTTTATCATTAGTTTTACGAGTAAATTTAATACTAATATCTATGGTGCGTTACATAATCTTAAGTATTATGAGACCGAGGAGTATTACGATTTAGATTTTAATTTAACTAATAAGCCCTTAGGTAGTAAAGAAGCTATTATAAGCGCTAATGATATTTTAAATTATAATTCACCAACAACTGGTGATATTGGGAAAAAATTTGCTGAATTTCAAAAAGAAAATAATAATTTAAGTTATAGTGAAGCCTTACCCGTATTCATTAAAGATATATTTATTAAATATAAAGATGAATTTAATTTAGTTTCTCGGGATATGGTTAAAGTTTATAGAGATAGTAATTATACTACTATTCTAAAAGTTGCGGGTGTTACCTTTGATGATTATAGTTATATAAGTAAAGAAATGTATAATAATGGTGATAAGAGTAAGAAATTTATCGAAAAAGTTTATATAGGTTTTAAAACTAAGAATGAACTTAATAATCTTTTAACTAAGTATGATTATATGAATAATATTCATGAGGACGGCAATTATCTAGTAATGGAAAGTGATTTAGGTGGTGATATTGGCGCTATTGACAATATTTATTATCACTTACATACTTATTTAGTTATTATAGCTTGTGTTGTTGCTATCTTTGCTCTTATTTTACTATTTAATTTTATTAATACGACTATTAGCTATGCGAAGAAAAATATTGGTATTTTAAAAAGTTTGGGAGCTAAAAATAAAGATATTTATAAAATATTTACTTATGAAGCAATTATTATTACCATTATAGCCTTTATTTTATCAATATTAATGTGGACAGTAGCTTGTAATTTTGCTAATAAAATGTTTTTTGATAATCATGAGTATATTGGAGGTATTGAAATTAATGCCTTGGCACCGTTATTAACCTTAAGTTTTGGTCTAGTTTTATCTTGGCTTTTAAGTTTAGCTAATTGTAGTAGAATAAATGAAATGCAACCCGTAGATGCTATCTTAAATAAATAATTAAATTTAAAAGTAGCTTATTTATTATTGAACATTTATAATTTTACATTGTAATGACGATGTAATTAAATATTACATATAATATATTGACGAAATGATAAAAATATGCTATATTAATATTGATTAGGAGATGATAAAATGTCTACAATGTCAAATACTACAAATTTAAATATTAGAATTGATAATAATTTGAAAAAGGAATCTGATAATTTATTCAAAGATTTAGGATTAAATATGTCTACTGCAATTACTATGTTTTTAAAACAATGCGTAAAAACAGAAAGTATACCATTTAAAATTGAACGCCCAAAATCTATTGGAAAACTTGATACTGCATTGAAGGAGGCTGAAGACATAATTAACAATCCTGATAAGTATAAGGGCTATAATAATATACCTGAGTTATTTGAGGATTTAGATAGTGATGATTGATTTCCATAATAATACAAAATATAAAATATTTCATACTAGTGATTTTAAAAAAGATTATAAAAAGGTGAAAAAGCAAGGAAAAGATATTGAAAAATTAAAAGATATAATTGAAAAATTAGCAAATGGTGAAGACCTTCCTAGTTATAACCATAATCATGCTCTTTATGATAATCGTAAATATAAGGGATGCGGTGAATGTCATATTGAACCGGACTGGTTACTTGTATATAAATATCAAAATGATAAATTAATTTTATTATTAGTGGCAACGGGTTCACATAGTAATTTATTTTAAATGAAGCACTTCTATTAATTAGCTAATGAAGTGCTTTTAAGTTTCTTAATTTTTGTTTTAACTACTTAATTTGTTTATATAAAAATAAATAATACACCTATGATAAAATTTGATATGGAAAATATATCAATTTTGAAGATTTTAAAAACACGCTAGGTACAATCTTAATGATGAAAGATTAAAATTATTAAATGAAATGATAAATGAAAGAGCTATCGAGCTAATAGATATTATTGAAAATAGCGATTTTAATGATTAGTTTTTAGAATAAATTCCTACAACTTGTATGCTATTTGCGATGTATTAACAAGATTTTAATATCATTATTTAATTTTGACAAAACTTTAATTAATTAGCACTTATCACTTGACAGTGCTAATCAAAAGTGGTATAACATAATCGTAAGTAAGAAAGCTACTTACAGGTATTAAAATTATATTGTTGAGTACCCTATAAAAGGGGTAACATGAAAGGAAATGATTTATATGATGTTAGTACCAAATAGAGATTTTGACTTATTTGATGATATTTTTGGAGATCCCTTCTTTAGAAAAAGTGAAAGCAAAATGATGAAGACGGATATCCGTGAAGATAAAGACAACTATGTAATAGATATTGATTTACCGGGATTCGATAAAAAGAATATTAAAATTGATGTAACTGATGGTTATTTAACTATTAATGCTAAAGTTAATAATGAAGATAATGAGAAAAAAGGTGGCAAATATATTAGAAAAGAAAGATATTACGGCGAGTGTTCGCGTAGTTTCTATGTTGGCGATGATGTAAAACCTGAAAATATTAATGCTAACTTTAAAAATGGTATTTTAACTTTAGAAGTACCTAAAGTAGAAAATAAAGGTAAATTACCAGAAAAGAAATATATTGAAATTAAAGACTAATATATAAACTTTTAAATAAACATGCAAAAACTGCATGTTTTTCATTTGTAAACTTATTTGAAAAATTCTATTGACATTATTATCCTAAAATGTTATTATACAAGGCAATTAAGGGGGCAAATTTATGGAAAGTAATATAGTTGATGAACAACAAAAAAGATTAGAAGAAGCCAAAAAAGATAAAATCGATGGTAGTATTAATCATTTTGATAGGTTAAATTTACTTCCATCAACTAATTTAATGTATGTAAAATACGCTTTTTTAAACAAATTGTCGATGGAAACTAATGAAAAATTAACAGTGTTTTCTCTTGAAGATATGGATATTACTATTAAAGGTTATTTAGCTTTAAGTAATAAGGAAAAGTCTGAAAAATATATTAAAAATTTAGAAGCATATAATCAAAAGCAAATAGAGGCTGCAAAAATCATGTATGCCAAAAAACTTGCTGCTAAAAGACATTCTGCAGAATATCATTATTGTATAACTGAAAGTATGATTGAGTGGTTAATAGAGGTTGGAAAGATAAAATATAATATTAACTATGAAGTAGATCTTTCGAATGCTGACAACGAAGCTTTTTTTCAATTACTAAGAAATATGTATGATTCCTTATCCCGTAAAAAGCAAGATTATTTGATTAATGGTAATTCTAATGAAGAACTAGAAGGTTCATTAAATGAGGTAATCAATAACTTAAAAGAAATTATTGATACTTTTAAGAAAGATACTGCATTGATTAAAAAAATTTAAAGATAAGAAAAGAAAGAAGATAATAATATGTACCCATTTGAATTTACAAAGTCAAAAAATTATTGGCAGATTTTAGGTTTGCCAATTGTTGATGCAAATAATCGTATCTCTAATGATATGAGTATGCGTCAAATTAAAATTCAATTTGATTGGAAATTGGATTATAATAAAAGAAAAATTGAAGAATTAAATAATACAGCTGCTAATAAGGAAAGCAAATTAGATCCCGATTTTAGTAAAAGATTAGAATCTAATTTAAACAACATTTTAGATGTTATAAATGCTTATTTAACCTTTAGAGAACCTATTTTGTTTTATAAATATAATTGTTTCTTAAGTGAAGAAGATGCTTATTTTACAAACGATCCTTATTGTGGATTTAATTATTTTTATAAGAAAGATTTAGATTATGAAGAAAGAAGTCATTTTGCTAATAAAATAAACGAAATGAACGCTTCCTTATATGAAACATTTTACTCATTAAAAGCAAAAATTCCTTCATCTACAGATATAGATATAGAGAAAGCCATAAAAATTCAAAATCTTATGGATGCCATAAATGTTGGCCTTAAGGATATTGCTGATGTAGAAAAGAAAATCTTAGAACATGGTAGTTTTAATCCCAATGAAGTATTTGAAAAAGGATTTAGAACGGAAAATGGTTTAAAATTTGATTATCAAGAAGACTATATGTTAAAGCGCAGATAGTCTTCTTTTTAAATACTTTGTCATTTTTCTAGTACTTATTAGAAGTCTTGTCGAAAGCCTTTAAAATCATTAAAATTTATAGTATCCTTTAAACAGGTGAAAATATGGATGAACTATTAAGTAGCTGTGAAGGGTTAGTTAAAAAAGTAGCCCAAAATTTCTATAATGTTGATAAAGAAGAATTATACCATGTCGGAAGAATTGGCCTTTTTAAAGCCTATCAACATTATAAAAAAGATACCAACACCAAGTTTTCTAGTTTTGCTTATACCTATATCTTTGGAGAAATGTATGAGTTAGCGCGGATGAAGAAAGCCATAAGTCCTCCCTAGAGAAGTTTTAAAAACCGCTAAGTTAGTCTTAAAAACCAAAGAATACTTAGACCAACTTTATAAAAACGATACTCCCTTAGAACAAGTAGCAGCTTATCTTAATTTAAGTATAAGTGAAGTTACTAGTGCTCTAAATAGTCTAGATACAACCGTCAGTCTAGATGAAATAAGAGATGAAGATACCAACCTTTATAATAAACTTTCTTCTAAACCTTTAAATCTTGATATGCAAATAGATTTACAAAATATGATAAATACCTTAGAAAGTCCTGATAAAGAAATAATCCTTTTGCGTTATTTTAATGACTATACTCAAGAAGAACTGGCTAAAATGTTTCATATGTCGCAGGTAAGTATCTCTCGCTTACTAACGCGAAACTTAAAAAAATTAAAAATTGCTTATAGCGAAGTATAAAATTTAAAAAATACCCCCATAATAACTATGGAGGTTCTTTTATGAATAAAGAAGAATACGCTAAGTTAGTAAAAAAATATACACCGAGTGAGGATAAGTTAAAACATGCTTTAATTGCTTTTATAGTTGGGGGGATAATTGGAATACTAGCTTGTTTTATCTATAATATTTTAATGAAGTTTGATATTAGTACGAAAGATGCAAATATTTGGACACTTCTAATTATTATTGCTACCTCTAGTTTATTTACCGGCTTTGGTTTTTTTGATAATTGGGTTAGTAAAACGAGATGTGGTTTAGTTATTCCTATTACAGGATTTGCTCATTCTGTTACATCAGCCGCTTTAGAATATAAAAAAGATGGTTTAATTACAGGGTTAGGAGCCAATATCTTTAAACTTGCTGGATCCGTACTTTTATATGGAATGATAAGTGCTTTTTTACTTACGGTTGTAAAGGTGGTGTTCCATGGCTAGTTTAAAATTTAATAATATTTATATTAAAGATTGGTATAGTATTGCAAGTTCTAATGAAACTTTAGGACCTATTAAGAAATATAATCAAGTTATTGCTGATCATTATTTTGGAGAAAAGACTTTTGAGCGTGCGGAAATGAAGATGCAAAGTACGGTCATTGATAATTTAATAAAGAGAAATGATTTACAAAAGGGGATTGATTTACTTATTGGTGGGGAACTTTCTAATCAGTTATCACTTACTAATTTTACGGCTAGTAAATATAATATTCCGTATTTAGGTGTTTATTCGGCTTGTGCTAGTTTTAATGAAGCCTTAATTATTATGAGTATATTTTTAAACGACCGCAAAATTAAGAACGGGTTATGTTTAACAAGTAGTCATACCGAGGTTGCTGAAAGACAGTTTCGATATCCAATTGAATATGGAGCCCCAAGATTTAAGAGAAGTACCATGACCGCAACGGGAAGTGTTGGGGTTATCCTAGCTCATGAAGGAAAAATTAAGATTAACAGTGCTACTATTGGTAGTTCGGTTAATTATGGACTTACTGATGTTAATAATATGGGTGCAGTAATGGCTCCCGCCGCGGCAGAAACTTTAATGAAACACCTAAAAGATTTAAAAATTTCTGCTGACTATTATGATTTAATTTTAACTGGTGATTTAGGACGAACGGGGTCTAAATTGTTTTTAGAAATTCTAAAGAAAAATAATCTTAATTTAACTAATTATCAAGATGCAGGTTCGATATTATTTAAAGAAAAAGATTTTGAAAACTCTGGTTCTTCGGGACCAGTAACATTGCCACTAGTAGTATTTAATAAAATTATTCAAAATAAGAAGTATAAAAATATTCTTTTGCTTGCAACTGGAGCCTTACATTCGCCAACTTTAGTTAATCAGCATGAAGAGATACCTGCCATTAGTCATGCTGTTTCCTTGGAGGTTTTATGATTTATTTATATTCATTTTTATTTGTTGGAGTTTTATGTTTAATTGGGGAGATTATTTTAGATAATACGAATTTAACTCCCGGACATATTACATCTTTGTTTGTAAGTTTGGGAGCGGTTTTATCTTTTTTCAATATTTACCCTTGGTTTGTAGAAAAAGTTGGCATTGGGGCTTCTATTCCGATAACTAGTTTTGGTAATTTGCTTTATCAAGCCTGTTTAGAAGGGTTTCACACGAAAGGTGTTTTAGGCATGTTTACTAATCTTTTAACTACTACTTCTGCTGGAATCAGTGGGGCAGTAATATTTGCTTTTTTAGTAACGGTATTTTTAAATCCTAAAGATTAAGATATAGAAAAATTAGAATATAGGGACGAGTCATCGTCTTTTTTTGATTAAAATCTAATAAATTTGGTTGGGGTTATTATAGTAAAATTTCTAGAAAAAATGCTAGTGATGGTGGGGTAAAATCAGTTATTAGTTTGAAGTCCCAAGCGATAATGTACGGAAATGGTAAGATGGACAATCCTTACCGTTTAACAAGTGAAATAAAATAAGTGATTATAGGAAAATGTGTAAAAAGCGCTTGAAAAGGTCGGAAAAATGTGTAAATTCGGCCAAAAATAGTCAGAAAAATGTGATAAAGATAAAAATGATAAAAATTAACTAATAAACCATAAAATGACAAAATATTTAGAAATCACCATATATAGTAGTTATAGGTGATTTTTTTATGACTGTCTATATTGACTTAGTAATACTTCTTAATTATTTCTTTGACTCTTTAATCCTTTTAACAGTTAATACAACCTTAAAAAGAAATGTTTCTTTAAAAAGAATATTATTAGTATCTTTACTAGGAGAACTTAGTTTGTTTGGTTTTCTTTTATCCAATAAATACTTACTTATTATTTTAAAACTAGAAGTAAGTGCTATTTTAAATATATTTACTTTTAAATATAAAGATATCTTTTATACAACTACTAATATCTTATATTTTTATATGATTAGTATTATTCTAGGAGGATTTATTTATTACTTAAAATTAAATAATTTATCTTATCTTTTTATTTTACTATTAGTGCCTTTAATCCTTTTTCTTTATATTAAACAAAATTTAAATATGAAAACAACTATTAGTAAAACATATCCTTTAACTATTTATTTTAATAATAAAAGAAAGTTATCTTTAACCGGATTTGTAGATACAGGCAATAAATTAAGAGATCCCATAACTAAGAAATGGGTAATTTTAGTTAATAAGAAATTATTAAAAGGAGTAGTTAGAATTAGAACCCCTATTTATGTACCATATCACTCTTTAAATAATAAAGGGTTAGTAGAGTGTATTAAACCAGAAAAGATGGTTATCGAAGGAAGGGAATATACAAACTTTTTAATTGGACTTATGGACAGTAGAATAATGATTAATAGTAGTGATTGTATTATAAATTTAGAAATATTGGAGGAATTAAATGTTTAAGAAAATTATTGAATTATTAAAAAGAAAATATAGTGAAGTCTTTTTTATTGGTAGTGATGATAAATTACCACCACCATTAAATAGAGAAGAGGAACTATCTTATTTAGTTAAAGCCAAAACTGGAGATATTGAGGCTCGAAATATTTTAATTGAACATAATCTTCGGTTAGTAGTATTTCTAGCTAAAAAGTATGAGTCAACTGGTTATCCTTTAGAAGATTTAGTTTCCATTGGATCAATTGGTTTAATAAAAGGAATTAATACTTATAAAATAGATAAAAATATTAAACTAGCTACTTATGCTTCAAGATGTATTGCTAATGAAATACTAATGTATATTAGAAAAAATAAGCGTCGGAAAACCGAAATTAGTTTAGAAGATGCTCTAAACTATGATAGTGAAGGTAATGAGTTACATTTAGAAGATGTGATGGGGACGGATTCGGACTTAGTTGCTGATGAATACGAAAGTAAAGAGGAAAAAGTTTTATTAGAGCGGGAACTTAAAAATTTAGATTCTAGAGATAAAGAAATTATGATTATGCGATATGGGTTATATAATACTAAAGAATATACCCAAAAAGAAGTAGCGGATAAATTATCTATTAGTCAATCTTATATTTCCAGAATAGAAAAGAAAGTTATTAAAAAATTAAA
Organism: uncultured Bacilli bacterium; assembly: GCA_934095825.1. The sequence goes on from CAKOKQ010000012.1 coordinate 44,994, forward strand.
GACCTTACTCAGATTTGGCTAAAAAAGTACCTAGAAGCTACTGTTACTAGTAATTTCTAGGTTTTCTTTTGTTTAAGTCTAAGGTAAAAGATATATTGTTTTTTAGATTGTTGGTTTCATCAGAAGTAAAATCTATATCATTATGATAAGCCATTGCATCATTAAGTATTTTATTATAAATACCTATATCTATAGTTATTGGTTTGTTTTCTTGGCTTTCTATATCATTATTTTGGGCTATTTTAAGTTCTTTTTCTTTAGTGACTATTCTTTTACTAAGTTCTTTTATTTCTAATTCTAATTGTTCTTTTTCTATTTTATTTTCAGTTTTATTATAAATATTCTTATTTATTAAACTATAGACTATACCTAAAAGAATGGCTAAGGTAAGGTTTAGTTTAACATTATAGAGAAAGTATGTAGTAATTAATGTAGTAATTATGGATATTATGGTTCCTTTAAATAATAGGCCATATACTTTAGTTTGTCTATTAAGGATTAATTTATATTTTTTGGAGTCTAATTCTTTTTTTAGTTCTTCTATATCATTTAAGAATAGTATTGCATCTTTGGTATTCATATTTTATATACTTCTTTCTTGAATGCAGTTTATTCTATGCTATATGTTATCTAAAGTCAAATGAATTTTTAATACGGATTAGTAAAATACCAAAGTATATAATAAATTTTCATAGAGTTAAATACTCTATGAAAGCGGATTTTCGTATCTTTATCTTAATTTATAGTATAAATATACCACATAATAGGCCTATTTTCTATAAAAAATAGAATGATTTTTTTGAAAATTATGGTCAAATTTTTAGTCGAAAAAATATGTAAAGTTATTAGTGTTTATAAGTGCTTGCAAGCGTCAAGTGAATTTTGTTTTAGATTTTTATTCTAGTCAAATTTGTAGTCAAAAGTGTTTCAAGTTCAGTATTTCTGGACTTTTTCATAGAGTATTTAACTCTATGAAATGTGTAAATTTTTGTAAACCATAGTATAGAATAGGAATAAAATATGATAAAAAAAGTGATAATTAGTTTAATAATGGTTATGTTTGTTATAAGTTTGGATATCTATAAAGGCAGTACTGATAATTCCAAATTAATTGGAGCTTATATTGATAATGAATATGTAAGTACGATACCAAATAAAGATGATGGTTATGTAGTAGAAAAAATAGTCTGTGACAATGATGCAGTAGGTGAGTGGGATTATAAATATTGGGGGTTGCTACTAACTAATGTTAAAAAGAAGGTAAAATGCAATGTTTATTTCAAGTCGGATCCTCTTGGCAATTTAATTAAACTCGAAAATAATAAAGAGGGAAAGTGTCCAAGTGCTGATTTAGATGGTAAAGTCAAATTAACTAGTTATGAAATTAATGATGCGATGATATGCAGTATTCCTGATGATTATGGTACTTCTTATTATTATAGGGGACCAGTTAAAAATAATTATGTCTATTTTGCTAATATTTATTGGCGTATTATTCGTATTAACGGTGATGGTTCGATAAGAATGATATATGATGGTACAAAAGCCCATGAAAATAATGAAGTTGCCGAAGATAAGATAGTAGGTTATAGTGCTTTTAACGATAAAACAAATGATAATACTTATGTTGGTTATATGTACGGGACACCAAGTTCATCAACTTATGAAGAAACTCATGCTAATATAAATGATTCAACAATAAAAAAATACATTGACAATTGGTATGATGAAAATTTATTGGATAATAAAGATTTTCTTAGTGATAATGTATTTTGCAACGATAGAACAATAGACGATTTTACAAACGACGATTATGTAAATACTAAGCTAGGATATGGTAATAATTCAACTTATTATCGTTGGGCTTGGGCGCCTTTTACAGATATAGGAATTAATAATCATTATACATATTTAAAATGTAGTAATAAAAATGATAGGTTTACTGTAAGCGATACGAGATATGGTAATGGAGCTTTGAAGTATCCGATTGCACTTATTTCCAAAGATGAGGCAGTTCTAGCTGGCGGTTGGGGGTTATTAGGCGGACAAAATATATTAGATAATTTGTATTTTTATACAGGTATTGCTTATTGGACAATGTCACCACATTATTATGGAGATGTGTTTAGTAGCACTGGTGAAGTTTCACATGTTGGAAATCTATCTAGTAATCTTGATCTTAATGCCAGTGATTCGTCTGCGTCAATTCTTGGTGTTAAACCGGTCATTAATTTGAAAGCTGGTTCCCTAAAATCAGGTGATGGTACTATAAATAATCCTTATATGGTTACTTCTGAATAATAGGAAATAAAAAGAATATTAGAAATAAAATAGCTTTAAGGCTATTTTTTTAAATTAAGCTTATTTTCGACATATTATTTAGAATAATTATTATAAAATTTAATTGGTGATTATATGAAGAAAACTATTATCATGATTATTTTAGCTATTGGAGTAGGTTTTACATTTGGCTTTCTTTTCTTAAAAAAATTTAATACTGAAAGTATAACCGAAGTAAGTAATATTAAGAGTCAAGTCTATGCTTTTCAAATAGGAGTTTATAAAAATAAAGATAATGCGTTAAAAGAAGCTAATATAAATAAGGGAATAGTAATACTTGATAATGATATTTATAGAGTCTATGTAGCTCTATTAAAGAACCAAATATTAATAAATAATTTAAAGATTTATTATGATTCTTTAGGAATGAACTATTATTTAAAAGCTGTAAATGTATCTAGTAAAACTAATAATATTATTGATAATTATGAGTCTTTACTTAATAATTGTGATAGTAGTAATTACAGTATGGTACTAGATAGTATGTTAAAAGAAATAGATAGTAATAACTTATAAAGATAGTTCTCATTGAAAATCAGTGTCATATACGGCACTGATTTTCAATAGCAAACACATTTATGCCTTTTATTAGTTAAAAAAATACCAATTAATCTTTATTGCTATTGGTATATTTCTTATCTTTGGAAAGTTTTAAAACTGGTCCCTTATTTTCAAACACGGGATTATAGATATCATTTTCTAAGCTATAATCTTCTTGAAAACTAGGGCTATTGATAGTTACTTTAGGACTTTCTTTTTCCTGTTCTAAATTAGAAAGTTGATTTTTAAGACTTGGTATTTTAATGGCTACTATTTCCGTTATCTCATTTTGAATGTTTTTTAATTTTTTCTTATTCTTAAAGGGATTACCAAACATTAATGTTGGGATACCAATAGTTGAGGCTATATAAAGAATATTAATTAAAGGATTACTAACTACAGCTATATCAAGAATAGCTTCTAGTAAAATAACAGCAGTAGTTACGCTAACTGAATAAATAAAACCCTCTATTTTTAAAAGAGTAATAGTACCACTAGTAAATAACTTATTTAATTCTTCTTCTAATATAGTCATTTTTTCTTCAGTTAATTTTCTTTTTTCTTCTGTATTTATCATATTTTCTCCTAATAAACAGTATTGTATTTTTATCATTTAAAGAAGTCAATACTATTTTTATATACTTAATAAATAAAATAACTTTTAATTAAGATTTTTAACTTAAAAATTGCTACAATAATATCTAAGGGAGATGATTATCTTGCAAAAAATTCTAATGAATAAAAATACTCCAGTATTACTTGCATACTACGATGAAGCAACTAGTGGATTTACTAATATTATCGAAATTTATAATATTGATTATGCGCCTTATATTTTGAAAAATATTTATGTTAATAAAGATAATGACCTTGAAGTTTTTAGAGCCTATTTAAGTAATTGGTTTAAAGGTAGAGGCATACCTTCTTGGCGTGATAAATTAGATTTGTTATTGCATCGACTAAATATCAATGCTTTAGATGACATTTGAGATTATTCTCATAAGAAAAAGTCATTCGTGAGGATGGCTGAGTTGAAATGCGAAAGTAAGTGAGCATTTTAACTTTTGTTCCTTAACAGACAAATAAACAAATTAAAAAATTTAATAGAAAATTAATAATTAGATAAGTATAGATGATAAATTTAGGCTTTTTTTAAGTTTTATTAAAACTTTTGAAGGAAAATAGACCTTACTCGGTAATATATATAATTAGAGGGATAAATATATTATTGAAAGGTTAATACTAAAAAATGACAAAAAAATTAATAAATGAAGAATATAAGGATTTTATAAAAGATATAAAAGATAAAATAAAAATTAGTCAATATGAAGCAATGAAAATGGTTAATCAAACACTAATAAAATTGTATTGGAGTATTGGCAAAGAAATTTATACTAAACAGCAGGAAAAAGGTTGGGGTAAATCAATTGTTGATGATTTATCAAAAGAAATTAGAAAAGATTTTCCGGGTGTTAAAGGTTTCTCTTCAAGTAATTTATGGAGAATGCGAAATTTTTATTTGACATATAGTAGTGAATTAAATCTCGCACCATTAGTGCGAGAAATTAGTTGGAGTAAAAATTTAGTAATAATGGAAAAATGTAAAAGTCAGTATGAAAGAGAATTTTATTTGAAGATGGTAAAAAAATATGGATGGACAAAGAATGTCCTAATTAACCATATAGAAAATAAATCGTATGAAAAGTATTTAATTAATCAAACAAATTTTGATGAAACCGTGCCAGAAAAGTATATTAATCAGGCTAAATTGGCGGTTAAAGATGAATATGTTTTTGATTTTATGGAGATGTCTTTGCAACATTCTGAAAAAGAATTAGAAAAAAGTTTGATAAATGATATGAAAGCATTTCTTGAAGAAATGGGTGTTAATTTTGCTTATATAGGAAGTCAGTATCATATAAATGTTGGCGGTTCAGATTTTTATATAGATTTATTATTGTTTCATCGGGTTTTGAAGAGCTTGGTAGCTATTGAACTAAAAATAGGTGAATTTAAACCTGAATTTGTTGGTCAACTTCAATTTTATTTAACAGCATTAGATCGTCATGTTAAATTAGAACATGAAAATCCATCTATAGGTATTATAATATGTAAAAGTAAAAATAGAACTGTAGTAGAATATGCTTTGAATAATAGTTATAAACCAATAGGAGTAGCCACTTATCAAGTAAGTGATACATTGCCTGAAAATATGAAAGACTTATTGCCAACTCCTGATGAAATTGTAAAGAGATTAAAAGATTTATAATTTAAATTAGAGTAAGTTTAAATACAATAGATTTTTTTAGCATTTACTAAAACTTTTGAAGGAAAATAGACCTTACTCGGTAATATATATAATTAGAGGGACAATTATATAGAAAAGAGTGTTTATATGAATTATAAAATTAAAGAAATGCAAGAAGAATTAAAACCAAGATATCGAGCTAGAAAAAAAGGAATAAGTAATTTAAATAATGAAGAACTATTAAGTCTTATTATCAGATGTGGGACTAGGGATAAAAATGTTAAAAATTTATCAGTTGAAGTATTACAAAAAGTTGGGGATTTAAGTAATTTTTTAAATATTGATATTAATGATTTAATGCAAGTAAAAGGAATTGGCGAGGTTAATGCCCTAAGTATTATGGCTTCTATTGAAATGGGTAAGAGAGTATTAAATTATCATAAAGAAAGAATAAAGTTAATTAATTCTAAAGTGGTTTATGACTATATCAAGTATGAGTTTTTAGGTTTAAAACAAGAAAAAGTTCTTGGTATTTATTTAGATAATGCTAAACAATTAATTGAATATAAAGAATTATTTTTAGGAACGGTTAATGGTTGTTTGATTCACCCTAGAGAAGTATTTAAATATGCTGTTAGTTTATCAGCCTCTAGTATTATTTTAGTACATAATCATCCATCAGGTAATTTAAATCCTAGTAAAGAGGATATAAGAGTTACTGAGGAGTTAATAGAAGTTGGTAGTAAACTTAATATTCCTTTAATAGATCATATTATAGTAAGTGATATTGGTTATTTAAGTATTATAGCTAAAGAAAAGTAATCTTTTATGTATAGATTTTAGTAATGTGCGTAAAATAGTTTGATTTTAAAAATTTCATAGAGTATGAAACTCTATGAAACCGTAATTTCGGGTCTTATTTTTAACTTATATATTAAATATAACATAATTTTTATGCTTTTTAAAGGATAATTTAAAGCCTATTGTGGTCAATTTTATAGTCAATAACTTTTAAAGCAATGCAAGATATTATAAGGTTTAAAAGGCTATTTCTTAGTCATTAATTATATTTTTATTATAGTCAAAATTTCTAGTCAATAAATAAGAAAGTCTAGGTAAATACTGGGATTGGAGCGGCATTTTCATAGAGTTTCATACTCTATGAAACCGAAAATGCGTTATTTTGAGTTACCAACGCACATATTTAGGTAATTATTTCTAAAAAAATGTAAATAATAAAAATAGTTAGGATATTTAATATGCAAAAGAAAAGTAAGATTAGTATGTTTATTATTGGATTAGTTATAGTTTTAGCAAGTATAGGTTTATCTTATGCTTATTGGAAAACTACAATAATGGGTGATAAGGGTAATAATGTTACCTCTGGTTGTTTTAATATTGAAATGATTAATCAAAAAGATGAAATAACTTTAGGTAGTACTTTTCCGATAACTGATGCGGAAGGTTTAAAACTAAAACCATTTAGTTTCAGACTGTTGACAAAGTAAATTTTGCCATCAGTCTTTTCTTTGGCACTAAAATGGTGTATAATTAACTCGTAAGGC
>CAKOKQ010000013.1 GCA_934095825.1 uncultured Bacilli bacterium
TTTCATAGAGTTACATACTCTATGAAATTATTAATATATATTCTTAAAAAATATACTATAAACTTAAAAAGTATATCTTTTATAAAATTAATAATTATTTAACATCTAAGCACATAATTTATAATATTTTCATCATACTATGAATGGTGATTTAATGACTAATTTAACTAAATTTACAATTACTCATAATAATAAAAAAGAGAAACTACTCCAAGAAATTAAAGAAGAATTTAAAGATAGTACCGATTTAATAACTAAAACAATTAAAGATATCGATATTATTTTTTTAGAAAGTTTATGTTCTAGTGATAAAATTAATGAATATGTTTTAAAAGTCCTTAGTCTTTCTAAAAAGAAATCTAATAATTTAAATAACATTTTAGTCGGCCCTAATACTAAAGAAGTAGAAACTAAAGAAGAAATAATTAATCTTTTACTTAATGGTTTTACTATTGTTCTTAGTACTAATTACTATGCTATTGAAACCAAGGGTGACTTAGTACGAAGTGTAACTGCACCTACCACTGAATCCGACATACATGGACCTAAAGATTCTTTTAACGAATCAATTCAAACTAATTTAGGCTTAATTAAAAGAAGGATTAAATCTCCTGATTTAATAAATATTGATATGGACATTGGTATATATTCTAAAACCAAAGTAAATATCTTATATATAAGTTCAATTGCTGAAATATCTTTAGTTAATAAAATTAAAAATAAACTTAACCAAATTAACATTGATGGTATTTTAGATGCTGGAAACATTAAACAACTAATAGGCAAAGAAAACCGAAGTGCTTTTCCAACAAGTCAATTAACCGAAAGGCCTGATAAAGCGGCAGCCGACCTGTTAGAAGGCAAAATTATTATTTTAGTTGACGCTTCGCCTTTAGCTATTAGTCTTCCTTCTTTTCTAGTTGATTTTATTAATCCTAGTGTTGATACTTATAGTAAAAATATAAACATCAACTTTGTTAAATTTTTACGCTTTTTATGCTTTTTTATTACCTTATTTTTACCTGGTTTTTATATTGCTCTAATTAGTTATAACCAAGGCTCTATTCCCTTAGATTTACTTATTAATTTTGCCATGCAACGAAGTAGCGTCCCAATTCCTTCTATTATTGAATGCATAGTTATTTTAGGCCTCTGTGCTATTCTTCGTGAAAGTGACATTAGATTTCCGAACAACTATGGTTCCTCAATTTCTATCATGGGTGCTTTAGTCGTGGGTGATGCAGCCGTATCCGCCGGTATTGTCAGTCCCATTATGATTATCGTTGTGGCTGTAACTTACATAACTAGTATGGTTTTTACCGATGTAGAATTAATTAACTCCTTCCGTCATATCCGGTTTATTACTTTATTACTTGTTTCTATCCTTGGTCTTTTCGGACTCTATATGGGTATCTTCTTTACTCTCATCCATCTATGTAGTTTGACAAGCCTAGATAGACCTTATACTTATCCATTAGCTCCCTTTGATAAAGTCTACTTCAATAAAACCGTATTTCGTAGTACCAAGAAAAATGATAAATTTCGTTCCCATTTATTAACCCAAAAAAATATTCGTAAAGAAGGTGATTAAGATTAAAAAGTTATTACAAATTATATTATTATTTACCGTTATCCTAACTTTTTGTGGGTGCTACGACTACAATGAGCTTAATAGTCTTGATATCATAAGTGGAATCGGTTTAACGTATAACAATGAAAAATACAATGTCATTTATGAAGTAATCAATACTAACTTAAATAAAGATAACACTGAGAATAAAAAAAGTTTTATTGTTGAAGGGGAAGGAAAAAATTTAAGTGAAGCCATTAGCAAAGCTAATAGTAAATTAAATAAAAAGCCTTATTTCGAACATATTAAAGTCATAATTATAGATACTAACGTTGATATTATGCAAATTAGTGATTATCTTTTACGTAGCAATAGAGTGTCTACTAATTTTTACTTAGTAATGGCAGATAATCCTAAGGAAATACTAGATTTTACTAGTGAAGACAAACTTATCAATGCCAATTATATTAATGATATTTTAAAAAATATTAATTATACTAAAATGAGCAATTATTTTGATTTTCAAGTCAGTAAAATTCTTAATAACATTGATATTAGTATACCTAAAGTAGAAATAGATAAGAAAATAGTCTTCAAAACTTATGGCCTTTATCACAACAATCACTTTGTTTGTTTCTTAGACGATTTTAATTTAAGTATGTATAAATACTTTTTAAAAGAATATAACTTTTCTTATACTGCTAATCAAAATACCATTAATTTTTATAGTAACAATACTGGATTTAATTTAAAAGATGAAATTGAATTTAATATTAAGTTAAAAGCAAAAATTGAATCTTTAAGCACCGATTATAATTTACGTAATCAAGAGGATTTCATAAAATTAAAAAATGAATTTACTACTAATTTAGAAAAAGATTTAACAAAATTTATTACTTTTTTACAAGAAAAAAATACCGATATTTTAGGTATTAATTATAAGCATTATTTAAAAACCAAAGATGATGACAATAATTATTTTAAAAATACTAAAGCTAAAATCAAAGTTAGTATTGGTATCAATAAACCTGGTTTAACAATAAGGAGAATTGCAAATGAATAGTAAAAGACAAGGAGTTTTAAGTATATTTTTAAGTCGTGTTCTTTATTTTGGAGTCGGTATTTCTTATATTTTAGCTCATGGTAATAATTTTACTATAATTAGTTTTCTTATTAGTTTTATTTTAGGACTTCTTTTCTTAATATTAATATTAAAAGGTGATTGGTATAACTTTTTTCAAAGTTTTCTTGGTAAAATTATTATTCTAAGTCTAGCTTTTTTCTTAGTTAATAATTGCTTAGTAGCTTTTGCCGTCTTAGGAAGTAATTTTTATTTAATAAACACGCCACCACTTCTAATTATTATTCCTTTATTTATCTTAATATTATATGGTGTCAAGAAAGGAATAGCAACTACTCTTAGACTTAGTGATATTTTAATTTTTATTAGCATTATTATTGGTATTCTAGCTATCTTAAGTATTCAAAAGAATATTGATTTAACTAATTATTTACCAATAGAACTCCTAGATAAAAATAATATTATCAAATGTATTATGAGTAGTACTTTTTATAGTATTACCCCCATTATTTTAGAATTACCTTTCTTAAAAAAAGATGAAGTTAATAAAAAAGCTATTATTATTGGTTATGTAATTGGCAGTCTTACTATCTTTTTAATGATTTTATGTATCTTAGGAATTTTTGGCGGTAATTTTGCTTTATTATTTCGCTATCCTGAATATATTTTACTTAAAAAAGTTAATTTGTTTAATCAATTTGAACATTTAGAAACTTTTTTATCAATTCTTTGGTTTAATGATTTACTTATTGCTAGTCTAATTGCTGGTCTTTTAATCAATAAAGTATTTAAAGGTAAATGGCTCTATATTGTAAGTATTTTTCATCTAAGTTTTGTTTATTTCTTCTTTATTAATAATTATCAGCATATTTTACTTCTTTACAATAATACTTTTTATATCTTATGTATTTTAACTATCCTATGCACATTTCTTGTTTTTTTAAATATAAAAACTTCTAGAACAAAAATCTAATTCTAGAAGTTATATTGGCCTTAACTGTAAAACCAGTTTTAAAGGAGGTCGCCACCTTTGTGGCAACGTTTAGGTAATATGGCTGATTTTGCTTGGGCTTCATCATAAATACGTTTTAATCGACATATTTCTTTGTTGACTTGATCAATGCTTAAATGTAAATCATTGGCTTGCCGAGCTATCGAATATCCGAGAATTCGCGTACGAATTATGTATTCTTGGCGGCGGTTAAGATTTCCTTCATGTATGAAAGTTTCAACAATCTCAGGATTCCAAAAAATCTGTTTAGCCATACACCCTCGCCAATTAAAAGCTCATACCTGAAATTATACCATACATATAAAAACTTGAAAAGAAAAAATTTTATTAATTTCCAGCTAATTTGCCATCTAAACTAAAACTTTTAGCATCCGTAATATAAACACTAACAATCTTTCCAATAAGACTTTGAGGTCCAGTTACATTAACAAGTTTCATAGTATCAGTATAACCATAAACTTTATCGGTTCCTTTTTCACTTATTCCTTGAATTAAAACCGGAACGACTTTATCTAATAATTTTTGATTATTTTCTAAAGAATATTTATTAACAATGGTATTTAAGCGTTGTAATCTTTCTTCTTTTTCTTTTAAAGGAGTGTTATCTTTCATTTTAGCAGCCGGAGTCCCTACTCTTGGGGAGAAAATAAAGGTATAAGCGCCATCATATTTACAATGATTAACAACATCTAAGGTTTCTTTAAAATCTTCTTCGGTTTCATTAGGAAAACCCACAATAATATCAGTAGAAATAGCTACATTAGGTATTTCTTTTTTCATTTTATCAAAAAGAGTTAAATATTCTTCTTTAGTATACCTTCTTCCCATTAGTTTTAAAATTCTTGAAGAACCAGATTGTAATGGTAAATGAATATTAGGCATAATATTGGGATATTTAGCAATCGTTGTAATCATTTCTTCGGTAAAATCCCAAGGATGAGATGTAACAAAACGAAGTCTTGGAATACCGGTCTTAGCCACCATTTCTAAAAGACCAGCAAAAGATACTTCACCTTCTAAGTCTTTACCATAAGCATTAACATTTTGACCTAAAAGGGTTACTTCTTGATATCCTTCTTTAACTAGTTTTTCTACTTCTCTTACAATCTCACAAGATTTTCTACTTCTTTGTTTACCTCTTGTATAAGGAACAATACAATAAGTACAGAATTTATCACAGCCATACATAATATTAACCCAGGCCGTAATCTTAGAATCACGCTTATAATCAATATTTTCAAAGACTTTTCCTTCAATAGAATATACTTTTATATCTTGTTTTACTTTTTTAACATCTTTAATCATTGTTGCTAATTCATGAATATTATGGGTACCAAAAATAATATCAACATAAGGATGTTTGGTCTTAAGTTCATTAACAACAACCTCTTCTTGAGCCATGCAACCCCCAATGCAAACAATTAAATCTTTTTTCGTAGTAGCCTTTAAATGTTTACATCTACCAAGATAGCCAAAAACTTTATCGTGGGCATTTTCTCTAATTGCACAAGTATTTAAAACAACTATATCACTATCTTCTAACTCCTCAGTTTCGGTATACCCTAAATTTTCTAAAATAGCCTTAATTTCTTCACTATCATGAACATTCATTTGGCAACCATAAGTTCTTAAAAAATACTTTTTACCATTGTATAAATTACTCTTCTCTTCATTTTCTAGATAAACAACCTCTACTTCACTTTTAGTTCTTTTTTTAGCATCAATCATATTTGGTAACATAAAATCACTTCTTTCTTTGCTTAAGTGATTATATCAAAAAATATGTTAATATGCACTAATTTTAAATAACTTTTGCTAACTTTATTTCCGCCTTCTTTAGTTTTTGTAATTTATTTATTAGATAGTCTTCTTCTATATCTAAAAATTCTAAGTATTTCTTTTTTATATCTTCTGGATAATATGTTGTATGAATAATTAGTTCATTAATTATACTTTTAATTAAGAAAATACTACTATTAAGAATATCTTCTTTAATTATTTCTTTAGAATCATTTTCTAAAATAAGGATATTATTAAAATCATAATAAGTATCTTTATCCAGAAGGTTTAGAAGAATATTTCTTACTTTTAAATAATCCATATTAGAATCTTTACTTTCGTTAAGTAAATAAGTAGTAGTAAATGCGTTATATATCTTATTTTTTAAAAGATATAGCATTTCTTTATATGTCATATAAAATCACCTTGTTTTATAGTTTAGCACTTTTATAAGGATTAAAACTGTAAAAAAACTGTAATTTTACTAATTGCTATTAGTTAGTAATTATTACAGTTTATTATACTTTTGATATATTTTTATTTTCTTTTGCCAAAATTCTTTTTGTAATTTATTAATAAGATGGTTATTATTCAAGGTGTCATTAAGGGGATGTTTCTTCAAAAGTTTGGCTTGGGCTTTTAAATAATCTATTTTCCATTTTTTTAATTCGTTTGTAAATGTTTCATTCATATAATTAAACTTTCTATAATCTTAATACCATTTAAGATGACACAGAACTAAAACTCTTCTATGTTATAAAGCTATGTATGGCTAGTTTTAATACCATTTAAAATGACATAGAACTAAAACCATAAATGCTTGGCAATTCTCCTGGGTTCCGTTTTAATACCATTTAAAATGACATAGAACTAAAACGTAGAATGCCATGTTGTTCCAACACTTGCAATTTTAATACCATTTAAGATGACACAGAACTAAAACCCAAGTAGATTATTTAATTGAGAAATAATAGTTTTAATACCATTTAGGATGACATAGAACTAAAACAATGTTACTTTTGAAATTTATTTAAAATCGGCTTTAATACCATTTAAGATGACATAGAACTAAAACTTGTAAAAGCCAGAAATTTTATCTAAATCAGTTTTAATACCATTTAAGATGACATAGAACTAAAACATAAGTTCAGGTCTATAAGTAGCTGTAATAGTTTTAATACCATTTAAGATGACATAGAACTAAAACGGAACTTTATTTATAATACCAATTAAGCCAGTTTTAATACCATTTAAGATGACATAGAACTAAAACGTATCAGTATCAGCACTAGCCGAGGTATCTGTTTTAATACCATTTAAGATGACATAGAACTAAAACCCACTTCACAATAGTTTTCGTTGATGAAATGTTTTAATACCATTTAAGATGACATAGAACTAAAACAAATTATACAGTCGTAAGAATTGGAATTACGTTTTAATACCATTTAAGATGACATAGAACTAAAACTATCTAACATACATATCAAAATTGCATTTAGTTTTAATACCATTTAAGATGACATAGAACTAAAACTTAGGTTGCAAGAAGCGATCGTACAGTAAAGTTTTAATACCATTTAAGATGACATAGAACTAAAACGGTCTAGTTCCACAATAAAACATAAAAGTAGTTTTAATACCATTTAAGATGACATAGAACTAAAACTCATTGTTTACTAGGTCATAGATTGCTAATGTTTTAATACCATTTAAGATGACATAGAACTAAAACCGAGGATGAATCCGAAAAGATAGATTTCTCGTTTTAATACCATTTAAGATGACATAGAACTAAAACAAATAAAAATTAGTACCCCAGTATTGCTCAGTTTTAATACCATTTAAGATGACATAGAACTAAAACCTCAAATTCTAGAACTATATCTTAACATCCATAGAACACTGTTACATAAATGGTACCTTTTTTCTATGTCAACTAAGCCAATTATAACATAAACTCATCTAAATTTTCATCTATTATATACTTTTTTTCATTTTTTAAAGTTACACCATGACATATAGAATCTACTAACATAATCGTAATTTCATTATAAATAGCATATTTATATAATTCTACTACTTCATTCTTAGTTAAATACTGTTTTAAATTTACAAATACTAAGAAATTATTAGTTTTCAAAGTATGTTCTAAATCAATTAACAACATTAAGTTATCTAATAATTCTTCTTTAGAACTTATTCCTAATTTTATTAACTTATTAATATTATCTATACTTATATCATTTTCAACATATAAAGGTAAATCTATATCATTTAAAGCTTTCTTATAAATTCTAGTCATTTTGCCATATAAATTAATTAAATTTTTAGTATCTTCTTCATTTATATAATTACTTACAAACCTAGATATTTCATTAGTATATTTTTTAGAATCAAACTGAAAATCGAAATAATTAATAAATACTTTAATTTTACCATTCATGTTTATTTCTTTATTATCTTGAATAAATTTTAAATTATCACTATAACCGTTTATATATACAGAATATAAATCATTAACAAAACGATAAAAATATCTTTTATTTTCGATTTCAACTGCATTTATATACTCATTTGCAAATACTATTTTGTTATCTAAATAATCAACACTTAAATTCATAATACTATTAACCTATCTTCATTATTTATAATTTTACTATTACTTTCACCAATTATATATTCTATCTTAGAATATTGCTGTTCAGTTATAGTTAAAACTTGAATAAGACCTTTTTTAGGAGCATTTTTTCTTAATCTACTAAGTAATAATTCGGATTGATTATTATTTAATACTAATTTAGAATAAACTGATTCTTGCATCATAACAAAACCTTCTCCTAGTAAATATTTTCGAAATCGCAAATAATTTCTTTTATCTTTGGCATAAATATTAGGTAAATCAAAAAATACTATTGTTCGCACTATTCTATCCCTCATAATATATAAAATCCTTATATTCATCACTATTATTGACATCATTTAAAGTATTTTTAACAAATAAGCCGATAATATCTTTTAAAGTATAGCTTTTATTTTGATATTTATAGGAGTTATTTAAAATATTAACTATATCCAATTTATAATTAGTATTTAGTTCTCTTTCTTGATTAAAATAAACAAAATTATCAACAATTACTCGAAACGGTTCCATTAAATCACAGCTTAAATTAAATTCATTAAACTCATTCTTATGATGAATTCCCAGTTGGGTAAGATAACCACCAGCAATAACTTCTTTATTAATTGTAGATAAAAGTATAGCATAACCATAATTTAGGGCAGCATTAATATTATCATTATTATTTCTAACAAAGTCCTTACCAAATAAAGCATTAAAATAGACTTTGGCTGCGTGTCCTTCTCTATTAGTTTTATCACCGCTTACAACTTCATCAATATAACTAGTTAATAAATCATATTTATCATTTTTTATTTTGTTTAACAATAAACTTTGATTAAGAATTTTATTTTTAACTATTTTCATCCATAAGTCATCTTTACATTTGTTAGTCCATTTAATTTGTTCTTTTATTTTTTTACTAGAATTATGTCTAGAGTAATACGGTGATAGTTCGCCAAAAGGGTTATGTTTTTCATCACAAAATATCATATTTATTTTGGCATCAGCAATCTCTTTTAAAAGATAAGCAGAAATAGATACAGAAATAGAGTCAACTATAATCGTATCTATTTCTGATAGATGAATATATTTTTCATCATTATCTTGTTTAACTACCAGAAATCTATTCTTATAACTTATTTTAGATTGTCTAGTTATTACAACTGTTCGAAAGCTCATTTATTCACCATTATAACTTGCTGTTTTCTCTTTTAAACCAGTTACTGAGGTAAATATAAAATCTCCTCCAGTTACATTAGCGCCGGAAAGACGACCGATTCTGTCGCTTAAACCAAATTCCTTTAAGTTACCATTTTTACTATTACAATGATAAATTATTAATAATTGCTTAATTATATTAGCTAATTGTCCAAACGAACATTCTGTTAAATTTATATTATCTTGAATCTTTGTTATTTCTTTAGAAAATAAAGGGAATTCTTTTTTTATTTCAAACAAGTAATTTATAAAAGTAATTGCATTTTCAATATCCGAATTAGTTATATCATCAGATTTATTTTTGTAAATTTTATTTAATACATATTTACACTTTTTCATCATGTCTTTTTTTATTTTTAATTGATGAGCATTAGATAGTTCACAATTTTTATCAGCCGTGCTATATCCCTTTACATAAACATCTTGATTCTTATAATTAATACTTACATCATAAGGAATATTGTCTTTTAGAATCACAACATCGTCCAAAGACTTTAAATCTAAATGTTCTTTGATAAAATCAAGTTTTACTTTAACATCTTTATTATTTGCAATACTCATAGGTATTCCAATTAATTTAGTCTTGTTACCATATTTTACTAAAGTTAAATAAGATGTTTCCATATTAGAATAACCACCATATGTTTCTGTTGGCATATTTTCCTTTATTTTGATATTTCCTTTACCTCTTTTATAAATTGTCTCTTTATAAAGTTTACCCGTTCTTATTTCAGTTTTTCTACTAATCAAAATATCATTTCTATATAAGGTATCTTCAACTAAATCATTAAATTCTTTAGCATTAAATAATAATTCACCAGTTTCCTCATTTATTAATCTTGGAGCAATTTTGGCAAAGGCACTTTGAAATTCTTCATCTAGACTATTAACTACAATACCATAATGTAGTCTCTTGTAATCTTCATTTTTTATTAATTTTTCATTAAATTCATTTATTTTATTATAATCTAAATCATAATGTAAATATTTTTCTTGATAACTTCCAAGTGTTGCAGCAAGGTAAGCATCATGTGCATGATGATAGTCATTAATATCTCTAAATTTAAATAAATCATATTTATCACGATAACTATGGGAAATATTAGCTTTTAAATAAACTATCTTTGTTTTAGGATAAAAACAATTTAAAATATTAGCAACATGTTTAGTGATTTGTCTTGTTTCAACTAACTGTCTATTAATGAAACCTTTTATATCTTCTTCACTATAACTTTTTCTTGTTAAGTTATAAAACTTCTTATTACTCATTAACTTATTATTTTTTAATCTTATCCAAATACTCTTCGTATAATCGTTTCTAAATTCTTTTGGTAAAACTAAAGAGGCGGCCTTTTTCTGATTACAACTACGGCATACTAATACCCTATTATCCCAAGAATTATCTTTAACCAAAGTTCTTGGTAAGATATGGTCTATTTCATATAAACTATTTTTAGTATTTAAATCGTCGACGTTAATTGGTTTTCCACAATATAAACATTTACCTTCTTGTAAATAATATAAATATAATTTATCAGTATCGATTTTTTCTTCTTTAGCAAGTTCTTTCTTTAAGTTCTTGTAATTACTATCTACTTCATCTTTAATATTGTCATACAATTTTTGTAAGTACTTTTTACGGTCATCTTTTCTTACCTTTTTCTCATCACCACGAGCCATTTCTACTATTATATTTTTAGGTTCATAACCCATATAAGTAGTTATTTCCCTAACAACTTTTAAGGCTTGATAAATGCCCCTTTTGGTAGCAGGTGATGTGGCAAGATTTTCTACAACATCATATGATAATTCGTTGGTGGTTTCCTCTATCTTATTTTTCTTAGCAATTAATTTTTGAAAATTATATTTATCGTTATTAATAATTTGCATGAAATTTTCATCAGTTTCATACATTAAATCCATTATTGATTTTAATATATTAGTTTTTTTGTCTGCAACTTTAAGGTCTAACAAAAGTTTTCTTGATAAACGACCCCAACCACTATATTTTTTATTTAAAATATTTTTAACTTGATTACTCTTTAATTCAGGATATTCATTTTCTACTTTTCTTTTTAAGATATCCTTATCATCAAAAATAGTTATCCATTCAATAATTTTCTCAGCATCATTAGTATTATAACTAGTTCCCATAAAAAGGCCATTTTCACCAAAAAAGTCGACGTAACTTTGCATATTATTAGCAAACTTACCATCAGCCGAATAGCCTGTTATTTTCAATTCATTCTCATAGAAATTGTAATCTAAAGTATTAAGTAAAAATTCTCTAAATTTATTTTCAGTGATTGTCCCACTAGTCTTCATAAATAGTTCTTCAATTATTTTATGCTGCTCATCTTGGGTTAAATGTTCCCCATTAACCTTTATTTGTTTTAACTCATTTAATACTTTAAATTCGGAATAAAGAATAGAATTATTAGGTAAGGCTTCTTCATCTAGAAGGTAAGTACAATGAGATATCATTCTTTTAATAAATATTTCCGCAGTTTTATCTAAATTAACTACTTCTTTAAAATTATAAGGCGTAATATGAACACCTTGCATTCCTTCATTTCTAAGCATCCAAGCATTTTTAGATTGCTTGCTAGATACTAAAGGGCCAACAAAGTAAGGTATTTTAAATTCTAATAATCTCACTAATTTATATATACCATCATCGGTTTTGCCCAATAAAAATGGATAATACTTTCCTTGATGTTCAATGATACTAACTAACTCATCTTTATTTAATTGATATGGATATTTACCATTTTCTTTACTAGTTATTCTTGGTAAAACCTCGTTATTTTCTAAACGCTTTAAAAAGGCTTCATCATTAATAATAAAATTATCAGTATTGATATATTTTTTTATTTCTTTAAGAAAATCCGTAGTTTCTAGTTTATTATGAATATATAAATCATAAAAACACATATCTTTGTCATCTTTAATATCTTTTTTACTTCTAAATATTTTATTATATATTTTTCTATCAGAACTAAATGTATCTTTTAATAATTTTAAGTCTTTTTTATGCTGATCATATCTTTCAACCATTAAACCAGATAACGTTGTTTCCTTACTATCCCCAAACATTTTTTTTAAGAAGACCATATCATATAATTCTTTTAGTTGTTCTAAAACTTCTAAATAATCATTAAGTAAGGCTTCTAAATCACTAACTTTGTCTTCAAAATCAGTACCATCAAAACTTAAAGATACATCATTATCAGTTTCTAAATTAAATAACTTTTTCACACTAAATTTATTGCCAATAATTAGTTTACAAAATTCACTTATAAAATTTTTATTTAAAGAATAGCTTGTTAATTCGTTTGTTAGTTTAACTTTTAAATCATTTTTTGATTGTTCACTAAAAATACTTGTTATTTGCTTATAGTTAATATTATTTAGACATTCTTCGGAAATATCTAATTCTTCTACTGCTTCACTTAATGCTAAAAATATATCCTTAAGTTTATTATCTATATTTAAATTATTAACACTAAATGAATTACCTTCATATAAAAAGTTACCGCGATATTTAATAATATGATGAATTGCTAGATAAACTAATCTAATATCCATTTTTTCATTAGAATTCATTAATTTTTGACGCAAATGATAAATTGTCGGATAATCCTCATAGTACTTCTTAGTAGCATTTGTTTCTTCCATACTAATTAATACAGTTTTATTTTTTATGTCTTTAGAAGTATATTTACTTTCTTCTAACTTTAGAAAGAAATTGTTATCAACTTTATTAATTTCATCTTTAAATTCTTCTTGTAATAAATTAATTCTTTCTCTTCTGCGGTCGTATCTACGCCTTGTTCCTCTTTTTGCTCTCCTATCTTCGGCTTTAGCGGCTTCTTCAAAAAGTCTTACTCCCCATAAGGCTTTGCCACCTTTTTTCATGACTTTATTGGTTGCATCATTTACAACTGCCCAACCTACTGATGTTGTTCCAATATCTAATCCGATATTATAATTTTCCATTGACTTACCCTCCTACATTTGGTATTATGTAATTGTCTTAATACCATTTAAGATGACATAGAGAGTTAAAATAAAGGTTTTACCCTAAATGTTTGCGACTGTTTAGCAGTCCTTTTTTTTATGCTCTTTTGTCTTCTTAATTTAAATTATAACATCTTTTTATTTGATAGCAAGAAAAAAAGCCTAAGAAAGGCCCGATTAAACATTAAAAAGCAATATGAAGTAAATTAAGAATAATACCTATTACTATACTAATAAGATAAGTTAAACCAATAATAATAAAGTTTTCTTTTTTATCTTTATTAGTTTTAAATAAAATTACTAAAGCAATACCAGAATTAGTTAAAAGACCACTTATCATAGAACCAAATGATATAGATGATGCTAAATATAACTTAGTTATAACAATACTAGAAGCACAATTAGGTATTAATCCAATAAGACTAGTAACAAGAGGACTTAAGAAACTATTTTGTAAAAAGATATTATTTAAAATACTATTTAAACTAAATTCAAAGATGAAATTTAAAACTATATTAATAATTAATATAAATAAAGTAATATTTAAAGTATGTTTAAAGGCGGATATTAAAGGATGTTCTTCACAATGACAATGTTCTTCTTCACAGACTTCATAATGAGTTTTTATCTTTTTGGGTCTAAGCCAATCTATTATAAAACCACTTATTAAACCAACGATAAATTTTATTCCTATAATAATTAAAATTAATTTTATACTAACATTCTCACTTAACAAAATGGGTATCATTTCATCACTAGTACTTAAAAAAACACTAATTAAGGTTCCCATAGTAATGATACCCGTTACATAAAGATTAGTAGCAATACTAGCAATACCACATTGGGGAATAATACCTAGGAAACTACCAAATAAAGGACCTAGATGACCGGCTTTTTCTAATTTTTGATTAGAATTAATTTTGTGTTCTAAAATTTCGATTATAATAAAAGAAATAAGTAAAAAAGGAAATACTTTTATAGTATCTATTAACCCATCTAATAATACATCTAACATAAAAATCACTTCTTTCGTAAGAAAATTATATATTAAATACAAAAAAAACGCAAGATAAGTACTTGCATTAATTTATGGTTTGTGTTAGAATTTTTCTTGTACGAACGAGTATGTCTCCTTAGCTCAGTTGGTAGAGCAACTGACTCTTAATCAGTGGGTCTAGGGTTCGAATCCCTAAGGGGACACCATTTAGATTATTAAGGAGAAGTTAATTACTTCTCCTTTTTTCTTGCCGAAGTAGCACAATTGGTAGTGCAGCTGAATCGTAATCAGAAGGTTGGGGGTTCGAGTCCCTTCTTTGGCACCATTTTTTTAAGACAATCACTAGATTGTTTTTTATTTTGCGTCCATTTGTCATTATGCTATACTAAAATAGAAATTTATTAAGGAAGAAATGATTATTATCAGCATTAAATATTATTTATAACTGATGGCAATCAAAAAGTAACTATGCAAGAACATGAATTTATAGAATTTCAAAAAAGGTATGAGAAATTTAAAAAGAATAACTTACCTACTCCTTTCTTTGATGATGAAAGACAAACTTTTGAGTATGTATATTATTCTAATGATTTCTTTAATAATGATAGTGATAAATTTCCCGAGGTTAATTGTATGCTTACTGATGCCTTAGCCGATATAGCATTTACAGGGTTATATTATTCTTTTAATTGCAAAATAATAGCCTATACAAAAGACAGTGTAAAAATTACATATGGTCATAGTCATGCTCATTCGTTTGAAGAAGTTGTCCGCTCTTTATACGATTTTCCTGAATCATTTAGTATTCCCAAAGAAGATGAAAAGTTTTATAGTGAGCAAGAATTACATTATTTAAGAAGAGTACAAAAATACTTATTATTTATTGGTTTAAAAGATATTGGGGAAACTAGAAAAATTCCCGTAAGTAGATATAGAAATAAAAATCAAGAAAAGTATGGCAATCTTAGAATATATCGTGTTAACAATTCCATTTTAAAACAAATGCTGGCTAAAAAACTAAATTTTATGGTATTTAAATGGTTTTCTGATTATAGCAAGAACTTTTTCATTGATAATAAAGTCTTAATTGCAGACGGAGAAGATAATATTAAATTGTTAATAAAATTCACTAAAGAAGAAACAAAATTATATAAAGAAATAAAGAATATTTATCCGAAAAAGGATTTTCAAGATGATGATAAAGTCATTATCCGTTATTTCGAAATTTTAAAAGAATTTTAAATAAGTAGTTTTTAAAAGTATTAACGACATTGGTTAATACTTTTTTCATTGCTAAGCATACTTATCCATACCTAACCTACTTAGTTACAAGTATTTACTTCATCTCGGATAGCGTCCATACCAATTTTATCAGTCGATTTTATACCAACAATATCAGTATTTTCTAAAATCCATTTTAATTCATCGGTTATACAGGTTCCATTAAACTCGAATTCAAAAATATAAGATTTTTTTTCTTTTAAATTAGGGTTAATTTCTTTTTTTACTTTTGCAGTTACAACTTCATCTACTTGATATTCTTTTAAAGTTAAAAACCAATATTCTTCGTTATCACTATCAGTAATATTTAAAATCTGATAAGTTCTTTTAAAAGCCGTTTTTTCGCTATTCTTAACGCATAAATCATCAACAGTCATATCATCTGTGCCAACATATAAATTCTTATTATTATCTAAGTTACATTTTACAATTTTATAATCACTATTATAATATAAAGTTCCATTGTTATTATTTAATACTTTTTTATTCCAACTATCTACTACTTTTAAAATATTATTATTACTTAAATAATCAACTATATCTTTAGAAGAACCATCGCTAATTTTAATATTATCTAGGCAATAACTAATTATTTGATAATCAGCCATTTCGGCATAAACTTTAGTATTTTTACAATTATTTATTTTACTTGCTTGAAAGATAACAGAATTACTTTCTTGGTTATTTTTACTATTCTTAGAATAAAATATACTTCCTATAATTATTAAAATAATTATCCCAATACAAATAAATCCTAAAATATTTCTTTTTTTCATATATATCCCACTTTCTAGTTACATGATATCACATTATCTTTAAAAAGTTACAAAGAATTAAAAAAATAGGTGGGAAAACCTATTTATTTGAGATTTATTAGAAATTACTATTTAACCATTTAGCAACACCATTATTTTCATTAGTATCTGTTATACAGTCACATATTTCTTTAATATCAGGATAAGCATTCCCCATAGCAACGCTTTGTCCAACAATTTTAAACATGGCAATATCATTATAATCATCGCCAATACCAACAGTTTCTTTTAAAGGTATATCTAATGCCTTGCAGAAGTTATTAATACCATCGCCTTTATTAGAATTAGGATTTGCTATAAAAATAAAATAATTATCCTGAAACTGATAAACGCCGTCAAAACCCAGTTTAATATTTTTTACTTTTTTAATATCTACAAGTGCTTTTTGCATATCAGTACCATTTTTACTAGTTAAGTGAATATGAATAATTTTTTCTTGTAAAACATATTCCAAAAAGTTTTCTTTATAAGTTACACTAGGACTTTTTTCTAATCTATTATCGGTATATTGGCCTGTTGTGGTATCAGCCGTTATATTAACATTATATCTTTTAGCGATAGTGTATATTTCTTCTAAAGTTGTTTTATTAATTTCATTGGTATATAAATCTAATTTATCATGATAATCATAGACATAAGCACCATCAGAGGCAATTACATAAGGACTTGCCAGAGCCTCTTTGCTTACTTCTATAGCGTAATCGCGAGATCTGCCTGTACAAATAACTACTTTTATTCCTTTCGCTACAACATTTTTAATTGCTTCTTTTGTTTCTTGGGTAATTTCTTTATTATTATTTCTAATTGTTCCATCAATATCTACAAATACTACCTTTTTCATAAATTTCTCCTTTAATTTTAGGTATCAAAAAACCCCAATTAAGGGGTATTATTTATCTCCATGGTGGCTCCAGCGGGAATTGAACCAGCGACACAAGGATTTTCAGTCCTCTGCTCTACCGACTGAGCTATGAAGCCATAAATGGCGGTTCGTACGGGATTCGAACCCGTGGTCTCCTGCGTGACAGGCAGGCGTCATAGGCCTCTAGACTAACGAACCATTTGGTTGCGGAGAATGGATTTGAACCAATGACCTCAAGGTTATGAGCCTCGCGAGCTACCAGACTGCTCTACTCCGCGATATATAAATAAGAAATGGCGGAGGAATAGGGATTCGAACCCTAGCGCCGCTTACACGACCTGCTGGTTTTCAAGACCAGTCCCTTCAACCAACTTGGGTATTCCTCCATGTGCTTTTCAGCAACAAATAAATTATAGCATAATAAATTAAGCAAAGTCAATTAAATATTATGACATTTCATGGAATATTATGCAAATTTAATGATTTTCGAGATTTTTTTTACTAATTGTAATCGTCAAGATAAATTTTAATAACTATTTTCTAAAGAGGAGCCACTTTTCTAATATCCTTTTTAGAATAATTATTCCCAAATAATAAACTAATATAAATCAAATTTTATAATTTAAAAAACTCCATCACTGGAGCTTCTACTTCTTAAATGGTGTCTCGTGGGAGACTCGAACCCCCGACCCTTTGATTAAAAGTCAAATGCTCTACCTACTGAGCTAACGAGACATAAATAAAATTAAATAAGTGGCTGCCTCGGATGGACTCGAACCATCGGAATGTCAGAGTCAAAGTCTGATGCCTTACCACTTGGCTACGAGGCAATATTAATTAAGTGGTGGAGGGACATGGATTTGAACCATGGAACCCGAAGGAACAGATTTACAGTCTGCCGCGTTTGACCACTTCGCTATCCCTCCAAAAATAAATGGTGCCGACTGAGGGAATCGAACCCCCAACCTACTGATTACAAGTCAGTTGCGCTACCAATTACGCTAAGTCGGCAAAAATTAATGGTGGACGCTATAGGACTCGAACCTATGACCCCCTGCTTGTAAGGCAGGTGCTCTAACCAACTGAGCTAAGCGTCCGTACATACATTTCAAAATATACCATTTTATCAATCAATTGTCAATAAAAACAATATCTTTTTTCCTTAAAACTTTGCTTCTTCTTTCAAGGCATTTATAATTTATCAAATTTTTAAGCATAAGTCAATTACTTAAAGTTAATTTGTAAAAAAAATATGGCATAAAATGAAAGCCGCAACAATTCCGCAAAGATCAGCAAACAACCCTACCTTTAAGGCATACTTACTTTTGGTAATTTTGACACTGCCAAAATACAAAGCCAGCACATAAACAGTCGTATCCGTACACCCTTGTAAAACACTAGCAACCAACCCATAAAACGAATCAACACCGTATTTTGTAAAAATATTATTCATAATAGCCAAAGAAGCATTCCCCGAAATTGGTCTTAGAAGAGCCATCGTTGCAACTTCATTAGGAATATTAATTTTAGCAAACAAACTATTAAACGGACTTAATAAAAAATTAATTACTCCACTTTTAACAAACAAGTTAATAGCAAAAACCATGCCAACAACAGCCGGCACTATATCAAATACTGTTTTAATTCCCTCTTTAGCTCCCTCCAAGAATTTATCATAAATATCCACTTTCTTAAAATAACTATAGACAATAATAATTAAAACTAATACCGGAATACAATAATTCATAAAACCCCTTTCTTACTACTCTTTATTTTTCCTTCTAATAAGATAATCAAGAGTTAAACCGCACACTGAAGAAACCGTAGTGGCAATAATACTTGGTAAGATAATACAACTAGGATTCAGACTACCATGAGCCATTCTAAGGGCTATGGTCGTCGTAGGAATTAAAGTAACTCCAGCGGTATTTAAAACTAAAAAAGTTATCATAGCAGTCGAGGCCGTATCTTTATTACTATTTTCTTCTTGCATACTAGCCATAGCCTTAAGACCAAATGGGGTTGCCGCCGAACCCATTCCTAACATATTACAGGCAATATTTGAAGCAATATAATCTAAAGACTTACTATTTTTATCTAAAGAAGGAAATAATTTACAAAGAAAAGGTCTTATTAATTTACCAAATTTTTCTAATAAACCACTAGAACGCGCCAGACTCATAATACCCATCCACAATATAATAATGGGTGCCATATCTAAGCAAAGATTTAACCCACTATAAACAGCATTTAATATTTCTTTATTAATAAACTCTCCATTACCAGTTAAAAGACTATAGATAATAGCACTCCCACATAAAAAGACCCATATTAAATTAATCATATATCCCCTTTTTACTTCTTATTTTAAAGAAGTTACTTTTCCCAAAATTTTAAAAACTTAATTATTCTCTGTAAAAGACTTTCTTTATCTTTAGAATCATTCTTTTTATCATTACCTTTACTAACATAAATAGGTTCTTTACTAATTATTTTATTATCTAATTTTATTAAAACCGTTCCTACTACTTCCCTATCTTCATACTTAGTTTTCTTTTCTAACTCATAATTAATAATAAGTTCCTTTTCTTCAAGAGGAGTTAACAAAACATTAATATCTTTATCGATATATAAATTATCATAAAACACATTATTAGGAACATTAATTTTACCTTTTTTTAAAATCGTAACCTTATTATATTTCTTAAAATTTTTTTCATATAAATACTTATGGGTATCAAAGTCATCAGGATCATTTAAAGTTACTATTACTAATCTTTTATCATCTTTTAAGGCAGCAGTTACTAAAGTTCTTCGGGCTAGTTTAGTAAAGCCTGTTTTTCCGGCAATTGTATATTTATAACTAGTTAATAATTTATTTTTATTATACCAATCATAGGTTTTATAATTAGTGGTTGCTATATGTCTTTTAGTCCCACTAATTTCAACAAAGTCCTTATTATTAATAGCATAACTCATCAGTAAAGCCATATCATAAGCCGTCGAAGTATTACCCTGCTTTTTTTCATTTTCTAAACCACTCGAGTTTATAAAGGTTGTACTGGTCATGCCAATTTCTTTAGCTTTATCATTCATCATTTGAACAAATTTATCCATACTACCCGCTATTACATTAGCAATCTCGATAGCGGCATCATTTCCGCTTCTTAAAAGCAGACCATATAATAAATCTCTTAAAGTTATTTCTTCATCTATTTCAATATATATATTAGAGCCATAAGCTTTTAAGACATCTTTATCTATTTTTATTTTTTCATCTAATGCCCCATTTTCAAGGGCAATTAGGGCTGTCATTATTTTAGTAGTACTAGCAATGAGTTTTTTTTCTTGCGTATTAGCGCCTTCTATTACTCTTTTACTATCAGCATCCATGACAATATAACTAGAATTACCATAAACTTTAAAAGGAATTAAAAAAAGAATAAGTAACCATAAGTATTTCTTCATTAGTTATCACCTAAATAACTATATGAGTTATAACTTAATAGTAGACTTATTCTTAAATACATTTTCTTAATAAGAAATATCACTTTTATAAACTTCAATTACTGGTCTTACACCTAAAATACCATCCTTGTTAGCAGGAGAGCTATGAACCCTTCTAGCAGTAGCATAGAAAAACCAAGCATAACCAGCTGGTGTAAATCTAGGGGTTTCTAACCAAAAGCCATCAAAATTAGAAGTGTTTTTAGTTGTAAAATTAGTGTTTTCGGCTAAATATAAATGATTATTTAATTCTCCATTTTGCCAAGTTGGAATATAAATTCCGGCTAACTGTTTTAATTCGTTAAAACTAAGAAAGCGAGCGGCATAATTTTCATAATTAAAAGCACTAGGCAAGTTATGTCCGTCTTTTAATTTATTAGTCCCATACTCATTTATTATCGCTCTTTTTTCATTAATTAGATGGACATTAGACCACTGTTTTTTGGTGGGAAGCTGTAATATCGCACTGACGGGGCCATTCCAGTTTTCCCCACTTTCATCATACTTATAAGTATTTTTACTAGGTTCTCCTAAAGTAACATTACTATAATAAATTAAAAGAGCAACATCACTAGAAGCATCAAATAAATAATAAAATCTTTCTTTGGTCGCATCATATACGCCATCCCCATTAACATCACAATCAAAAGCATTTCCAGACTCCAAAGTTCCTAAAGTACCTAAAGAACCATAAGATATTATATTCTTATTGCCAATAGTAGTCCCAAGACCTTTACAATAAGAACCTAAACATTCTTCTTGATGAAGCATAGTAGCTCTTTGACAGATTGGCATTTTAAAATATATCTTAATATTCCCCGTAACCTTCTTAATTATTAAATTATCATTAGTATAAGTATAATCATCCGGACTCACTAATATTTTATTATCCATAGAAACATTTAAAACATTATCACTAGTATTAATAATATTAATATTTAAAGAATCATTCTCAATAACTTCTTGAGGTAAATTTTGACTATTATTAATATTATAATAAGTAACTGTAAATATTTGACCAAAAGCAAATTTTAAGTTAAAAGGCATATCAGTATTTAGGTTTCCCTCATCTTTTAAAGACACCTTAATCTTTATCATTTTTTTAACACCTAAAGTACATTCACTATCACATAACTTATCTTTTAATTTATAGTCTAACAATTCATATTCTAAGTTATTATTATCTATTGTAATATCTCTTATACCCATGATAACATTTCCTAGATTATAAATTTCTACTTCATAGATAAGATAGCCCTCTTTATTATTAAATCTAAGACTACTAGATACATCAGAAACATTATATTCATTATAATTACTAATTGCATCTTGCGATTCTAAAACACGGACATTTGTAATTCTAATATCTTTATCTATTTTTACATTTGCCCCAATATTTTCGATAGCCAGGTTATTTTGTAAAGCGGCAAAACCAATACTTAAAAAGACTACCAGAAAGATAATAATTAGATAAAAACAAGCTCTAAATCCTTTTTTCATAGTTTCGCCTTTTTAGTTGGTACCATCTCTTTTTTATTTATGGTATATAAATATAAATTATTATCTTTTAAGACATAGAAGTGCGCAACATCATTATTTTTTAACCGATAAAACATTATTGGTAATCTTAAATTATCTCTTACATCAACAAGTTCATTAAAGTTTTTAATCATTAAAATGTCATAATCTTTAATATTAGGAAAAGTAGTAGTTTCAACTATTAAACGGTCATATTCTTTTAAAATCTTATTAATAAGTTTATCATAATCACTTATTTTTTTATTATATTTAAAGATATTTATTAGAGCTAACCATAAGAAAAAGGAAGAAGTTAAAAGAAGTAAGGTTGCAATAATTAATTTAAAATAACTATTAACGATAAAACATCTTGTGGCTATTATAGTATTTATATCTTTATTTAATTCTTGAGTATTTAATTTAATTTCAATGGCTTTTTTAGATAAAGGAATTTCTAGGGCAATTTGACCATAAGTTGGTAAAATGGAATAGTTATCATTTACTTTTTTATTAGTATTTAAATAAACTACTAAGTAACTATCCGCATCAACATTATATTTCGATTTAAAAGTAGTAGCAATATTATTATAATATTCATAATCGATATCAATATTTTTCTTTAAGTTATATAAAGTATTAGAGCCTATTACATCTGTAGTTTTAGGCGTAAGAACATATTCTTTTTCATAGTATTTAGTACCCGTATCACTATTTTTAATAACTAATTTAGCAATGATTTCATATTCTACTTGCGATACCATATCATCTAAATTACCATTAAATTGATAATTAAAAGAAATAGGTATTTTCTTAATTAAACTGGCTACATAGGACATATTAGGATCAAGACAATCAACATCAAAAAAATCATTTTTACCTAAACAAACATTATAAGATACATTACCAGTTTCTTTAAAATATACTTTTTCTTTTTGTTTTAATTTCAAAGAACTAGTAAATAATTTTAAACCTGGAAAATATGTTAGAACAAAGATAAGAATAAATAATATAATCTTTACTTTTGTATTTATTTTCTTCTTAGAATGTTTTTCCATGTTTACCACCTCTCATTTAATAACACGGTTGGATAGCCTATTAAAGGTAATTTAAATTTAACAACCCCAATAAACATATCTTCAGTTATTTTATATTTATCATAATCATTATTAGCATCCCCTTTAGTATAAATAAAATATTCTTCATTAGTATTTATTATTTTATATACTCGGTGTACTACTACTTTACCATTATATTTATAGGCTAAGATATCCCCTATTTTTAAGTTCGTAAATCCTTTATCAACAACCACAACATCGCCTTTAGATATTTTAGGTTCCATAGAACCACTGGCAATAGCAACAGCATAATATCTAAAATAACCAGATACACCATATACTAGAATACTAGTAATAAGAATAACTGGTATAAATCCTAGTGTTTCTATTTTTCTATTTTGATAATTAGCAATATTTAAAGCCTCAGTTCGATCTTTTTGAAACCAGTTTCTTATGTGCTTTAAAATAACTAAGGGTAATAAAAGAAATATTATGGAATATAAGTATTCATTAGGATTAGGAATTATAGGAAGTAAGTATTTATACAGATTTATAATTAATAAATAAATAATTACAGGTTTATAACCTACTTTTAAATCTAAATAAGTACATAAGATATTCTCGGTAATAGAAGGTAAGATATTAAGGGCTATTAATAAGAAAGTTTCTTTATTAAAACCAATATTATGAGATGCTAAAACTATTATATTATCTATTAAAATAAAGAATAGACAAGCGAAGACGATTAAGTATTTAGATTCACTGGATTTTATGAGTAATTGATATCTAAGTAATTCTTTTATAATTATAAATATAATTAAAGGCAAGATTATGTTTTTAAAAGAATTAAGAGTCCAATAGTTACCATTTTTAGCAAAACCAATTAAGATTCCTGATAAATAATAGATAAGAAAAAAAGCTATTAAAATAATAATTATCTCTAAGATAATATCTTTAGTATAACGATGTCTATCTTTTTCAAAACCTAATAATAGATAGAAAATACCTAAAGATAATAAGAGTATTATACTTAATTCGATAAGTCCTAATAATTTAAATTTTAATATATTTAAAATTAACATTAGACTTAGAATAAAGATAAATAATATTATTTTAATATAACTTTTTTTCATTTCGCATCTCCTGTCTTGAAGAGATTAATTTTAATCAGCCGAACTGTAATTTAAAGTGATGTTTCCAAAAACAACACTAAAATCGCCATCAGTTCTTTCTGCTCCAGCTGCATATTCTAAGGTTACAGTGATCATCTCACCAGTTTTTTTAGCCAAACTATGACCAGTAATAGATGCTTTGCCAGTAGCAGTTTCTAATTCATTACCAACTTTTACTTTTACTAAAATGTTTTCGCAAGCTTTTTGAACTAAAGCATCAGTAGTACCTTCTTTCGCCGTACAAACTTTAGTCGCATTGCTACCAGCAGCGTTGGCATAAACGATACTTTTTAGATAAGCATTTAATTCGCCAGCATTGTAAGCATAAAACTTGTATACAACTGATTGCCCTGGTTCGGTAAATGTTGCACTTAAATTAGAAATTGTGGGATCTGCACTGTTATCAATAGTAGCATTAGTGGTTACGATGCTATTAGGAGTGGCTGTTGGGGTAATTTCCGCAACAGTAACACTATCAATTGAACTTGAAAAATCAACATTCAATGTACTGCTATCAGGTTTTACATTAGCACTAGCTTGGATGTTTAAAACATTTGAAAATGAGGCAAAACCAACTGATAAACCTAATACTGCTACTACTAAAGCCACTATAGCGATAACTTGAGCATTTCTATTCTTTTCCATTTAATATCCTCCTACCTTAATAAATTATAACATACAACTTTTTGGCAAGCAAGAATTTTGCTAGTTAGCTAACAGCAATCTAATTAAAAAATTAGTTTCTCCTAACAAAGATAAATCTTTTTTATTTAATTTAATGGTCTTATTTATTATTTTATAATCATCTATTTGACAGCACCTTTTGACAATTTATATCTTTTTTATATACTTCTTGCTTTTATAATAATATTTATTTTAGGAAATTGAATATTAAAGGATAGACTTAAATAATTTAATTATTTTCTTTTAATTAAAGAATATAAACCCAATAAAAATAAAATAAACCAGATATTAAAGATAATGTACTTTAAATATTCTAAAAAAGTATAACCTATTACTAACATATTAAGGTTTAAAAAAGCAAATACTAAGTAATTACTTATAAAAAGAGTACTAATTAATTTAATAAATATTATATTCATAATAAAATATATTTCTATTTTGAAAAAATTATTATATAATTAACTAGGTGATTTTTATGGAATTAATTAAATATGTGATCTTAGGTATTATCCAAGGTTTAACAGAGCCTCTTCCTATTTCTAGTAGTGGTCATTTATTAATATTTAGAGAATTATTTAATACTAATATGTTTAATGATTTAAACTTTGAAGTTATGGTTAATTTTGGTTCATTTATTGCGATTTTGATTATCTTTTGGAAAGATATTGTCAGACTAGTAACTAGCTTTTTTAAATATTTATTTGCCGATAAAAAAGATAAGAAAAAATACTATGAAGATTTTAAATATTGTATGCTAATTGTCGTAGGATCTATTCCAGTTGGTATCATTGGCTTAATATTTAAAGATAAGATTGAAGCATTTGCTAGTGTTAAAGAAGTTGGTTTTGCTCTTCTAATTACGGCCTTAGCATTATTCATCGTAAAAAATAGTATGGGTAAGAAAAAAGATAATGAAATAACTTATAAAGATGCTATTATCATTGGCTTATTTCAAATGTGTGCCTTGCTTCCAGGGCTATCTCGTAGTGGTATGGTGCTTGTTGGTTGCTTACTTTGTGGTTTAAATAGAGAATCTTCTCTAAAATATACCTTTATGTTATATTTTCCTGTTTCTGTTGCCTCTTTTGGTCTAAGTAGTATTGATGTCATTCAAAGTGGCATTGCTAGTAATTTATTATTAGGTTACTTCTTAGGTACGGTTGCCGCTGGTATTGTAACTTACTTTACTTACCAATGGTTATCTAAAATTGTACAAAATGGCAAGTTATGGAAATTTTCTATTTACTGTGTAGTTGTAGCCTTATTTATCTTTATTTACTTTAGATAATATCTAAAATCACTAAAAGACTTATCGGGCTGATAAGTTTTTTTATATCTAAATAAAGTATAATAGTTTCTAAATTGATTATAATTATATATATAGTAGTTAGTAAAAAAACAAAAAGTTGCAAAAAACCAAAAATATGCTATACTACTTAGTGAAAGAACTTGATTGTTCTTAAATAAAAAAGAGATACATTTGACTTCGTACGTTAGATGTTTCTCAGTCCATTAAATAATTAATGTTAAGAAAACCATCTATTCATAAGCGAGTAGATGTTTTTCTTTATCTTTAAAAGATAATAAGTTATTTCCTTCTTATAGAATTGATAACTTCGTCTAGTATGACTAAGATAAGAGCGAATATTACTAAATATTCCACTTTTTTTCTCCATTCTAGGACCACCACCTCTCCATTTCTAAAAAAATTTAAAATATGGACTGAGGGTAAAACACCTAACTATCAAATATATCTAACAAATATGGTACCATAATAACCAATACAAATCTACTATATTATTAAATTTTAAGTTAATATTTTTTTGACGAAACTAAGTGAAATATTTACTTCTTCAAATAAATCATCATGGTTAAAACATTATTTTTTAAATCACATGTCATACTACCACCTGTCATTTCTATTAAAGACCTTGCAATAGCAAGACCTAATCCCCTACTTTTACTACCACTATTAACAGTATAATACTTATCGAATAACTTAGATACATTCACACTATTCAAATTAGTCGCATCATTACTAATTTTTATTACCCCATTATCATCTAAAGAAATAAGTAAAAATGTCTTACTATACTTAATTGCATTTGAAAAAACATTGTCTAAAACTCGTGCAAGTAAATCTTTATTTACTGAAACTCTTATCTTTGCAGTCGTTATATTTACCTTAACTTCTAACTTTTTATCTTTAATTAAAGGATAAAAATTAAGCAAAGTATCTTCTAAAACACTATTTACAAGTATATTTTCTTTATAATCTTTATTTAAATTATTTGTCTTACAATAAAGAAATAAATCATCAGTTAAATTTACTAACTCATTAGTCTTCTTCATCATAATTCGAAAATATTCTTTATTATACTTCTTATCCACTTCTAATAATTCAAGATATCCTTTAATTACCGTTAAAGGTGTCCGAATATCATGAGTCATATTAGTTATTAATTCTTCTAAAGTACTAGTATGTTTCTGATATTTTATCTCTTTTTGTCTTAATGTTTTCAAATAATCATTTAACTCTTTAACAAAACTTTGTATTCTTCTATTATGACTAGATACCGTAACAATTCCATTAGTATCATTATCTAAAATAAATTGTAAAGACGATTTTATCTCTTTAAACGAAATACTCGTAATAACCTTATCAACAAGAAAAAAGACTATAATAAGTATTAAAATTATGATTAAAATAATACTCATTATAATCAAATCCTTTCTAATTAATTTGTTTTTTCCTAAATAAAATTATACCATAAGTCGTTAGAAAAATTGATAGTATTATACTTGCTAAAGGTAAAGTATGAAGAGAATCTTCTAAAGAGCTTATTTTATAAACTTCACCCATTGGAGTAATATTAAGAATAAAATCATAAAAATATTTATAAAAACCATGAGCCGAGCGGTAATCAATAAATACTAAATCGATACAAAGCATCTGCCATACAATGGTAATAAAATTAACTAAAGAACTGCCAAGACTTGAAGCAAAAATCATAGTTACAAATGTATACATACTAGAAATAAAAAGAATAATTAAAAACGATAAAAAGAAAAAATAAATAACCTCCTGCCAAGTATTAGCGATACCAGTACCTCCTAAAATCATATATATTAGCAAAACACCACTTAAATAAAATAAGGAAAAAATGATATTAACTAAGATACTAATTAGTAAATTAGCTAAATAAATACTAGCACGAGAATGTCCAGTAACAATCTGATTTTTAACCGTTCCATGACGATAAAAAGCATTAAAGAAAAATCCCAGAAAAATAGGCAAAAAAAGAAAACCAACATAATTATGCATAAAGATAACACTACCTAATTGATTAGGACAATCAACACAAGCTAAGGGTTCAAAACCATTCATATTGATATAACTATAAATTCCGATTAAAAATATTATCCCTCCTAAAATATAAAAAGTCTTACTTCTCCTTAAACGATAAAGATTAGCACTAATAAGTTTAAACATCTTGTCCTCCCATTAAATTTAGATAATAAGTTTCTAAATTTTCTTTATTTTCTTCTAAAGATAAAATATCAACCCCATTTTCACTTAATAAAATAATTAAATTAGTCAAATTTTTCACATCATAAATAATAACCGTCTTTTTATCAACAACTTCATATTCATAATTTTTTCTTACAAGTATTGGCACTATCTTCGTTATATTATTAGTTTTTATAATAATCTTCGCCCGCAAAATCTTATTTAAGTTATCTTTAGTTATTTCTTTTATAATATGCCCCTGTTTAATAAAACCATAAGTTGTTGCTACTTTAGATAATTCATCTAAATTATGAGAAGATATCAAAAAAGTTATTTTCTTTTCCTTATTTAATTTCAAAATAAGTTCTCGTAAAAAAATAATTCCTTCTGGATCCAGACCATTTGTCGGCTCATCTAATATTAAAAAGTCCGGATGACTCACTAAAGCGATAGCTAATTCTAACCTTCTTGCCATCCCTAGCGAAAAATATTCGGCATGTAACTTACCCGTATCAATTAGGCCAACTAGTTCTAAAAGCTTTTTTATCTCTTTATCATCGATTGGTAACCCAAAAGTTTTGTAAGCAATAACTAAATTATCATAGGCGGAAAAGCTTGGATAAAAACTGCACCCTTCCAGCGAGGCATTTACCCTTCTGCGTTGTCTTTCTATTTCTTTACTATTATAGGAAGTAGCAAAAAGTTCATAAGTGCCATTACTAGGAGTTTGTAACCCTGTTATTATTTTCATAATCGTCGTTTTACCAGCTCCATTATTACCAATCAAGCCGTAAATATCGCCTTGCTTAATTTGTAAATTTACATTATCTAAAACTATAGTATTCCCATAATACTTAAATAAATTGGTGAGCTTTAAAACATTTACCATCTTTAATCATTCCTTTCTATCTACAATTATAACCTAAAATAGTTAACAAAATGGTTAAAAAAATGTTAAGATTTGGTTAATATTATTACTATTTAACATTATTAAACACTTTTTACTAACAAAAAAACATTTATTGCCAAACAAAAAAGCCTCTATCCTAATTTTCTAGATAGAAGGCATTCTTTTGATACTTCTTAGTCTTTTAACTTATAACCAATTCCCCAAATGGCCTCAATATACTTAATACCTGTATAATCCTTTATTTTGCGATTTAAATTACTTATATGTACTTTTATAGATGCATCATCACCATCAAAAGTATCATTTTCAATAAGAGCTAAAAGATTGTTTTTAGATAAGACCTTATTTTGATTGATAATTAATTGTTTTAATATAGCATACTCTGTTTTAGTAAGCTTTATTTTTTTATCTTCAATATATAAATAAGGTAAATTAGTATCTAAACGTAAGTTTTTATAAATTAGCTGTACTTTTGGAGTAACAATTTTTCTTCTTAAAATCACTTGAATACGTGCTAAAAGTTCAGCATTAGAAAAAGGCTTAGTTATATAATCAATCGCCCCATTTAAAAGATTATTTACTTTATCAAAAACGCTTTCTTTAGCACTCAGTACAATAATAGGAATATTATTAAACTTAGCAATTATTTCTTCGCCACTAATACCGGGAAGCATTAAATCTAATAAAATTAAATCTGGTTCTTCATTTTCTAACACCAAAAGACATTCTGTCCCTGAATAAGCCGATATTACTTCATAATGATTATCAATCAATAACTTTTTAACTAAATTATGAATATCATTATCATCTTCGACTAATAATATTTTTACCATTTATCCCACCTGCTTTAAATTTTTTATTTTAAAATACTTTTAATTTTAACTTTTATACTATCTTTGTCATAGCCTAACTTTTGCATACTTGCCTTGATACCACCACTAGGCATAACCTCATCAACACCAATTATATTTTCATAATTAGTATACCGACACCACATATCTTTACCTGTTGATTCAATAACAATAACCTTTCCGACTAAAAGACTAGTTTTATCACTTTCACTCATCTTATCTAAAATATTTTTACAAGGAACTGATACTACTCTTAAATCAATACCTTCCGATACCAATTCTTCTGCTACCACTAAAGATAAAGTAACATCAAAACCACTACTAAGAATAGTGGCTACCCCACTTTTACTTTCTCTAATTATATAAGCACCATGACTAACTCCAGAAGTCCTACTTCCTTTTAAAATGTGCGTTATCTCATTACTTAAAAGTAAACACGTTGTTTTCTTACATTTTAAAATAACATCCCAACAACCAATTATTTCATTAATATCACTCGGTCTAAAAACTAGAACATTAGGTATATTTCTTAAAATATTTAACATTTCAAAACTAGATTCTACCGCCCCTTTTTTAGCATTACTAAAACCATCATGGGTAAAAATATAACAAACTGGTAAATCCATTAAAGAATTCATTTTAATATCTTCTAGCATATAATAAGCATATCTTAAGTGCGTCGCCCCAAAAGTTTGAAAACCATAAGAAGAAATCCCACTCAAAATACTTCCCATCGCTGCTTCTCGTACCCCAAAAGTTATATTTCTTCCTAAATAATTTTTCGAAGTAAAATAAGCTTCCTTATTCAAATTAACTCGACAACTTGATGCCATATCACTTGACCCCCCTAAAATAAATGGAGTCTTATCGGCTATAATATTTAATATTTTCTTATTTGATTCAGTCATTTCTTCTTGATAAGTATTTTGAATTTTAAAACTATTAATATCTAAATTAAAGCCAATACTCTTATTATCTGCAAAATTTACTAACATCTTTATACATTCTGAAGGATATTTAGCCATCGCCTCATGATATTCTTGCCATAATTTATATTTTTTACGCATTCTAT
Organism: uncultured Bacilli bacterium; assembly: GCA_934095825.1. Next base: position 31,539 of record CAKOKQ010000013.1, read on the forward strand.
TTTGAATAAACTTGCGATAATTATCTAGTAATTTATCATCTACTTGGAATTTTTCCGTACTAAAGCCATATTTTCTTTTTAAATTTTCTAAATCATCTTTAGTTAAGGGATGGTCATGAACAACATTAGTATTTTGATTAAAAGAATCTTTACCAATAACAGTCTTAATTTCAATCAAGCTTGGTTTATTAGTAACTCTTTTGGCCCTTTTAATAGCTTTATCAATCTTATCAACAGAAGCCCCATCAACTACATAATCAGTTTGCCAACCTAAACTTGAAAACTTTTTCAAAACATCATCAATACTAGATTTTTCAATACTATTATCCATTGTCATATTGTTAGAATCGTATAGTACAATTAAATTTCCTAAATTATAAAGTCCTGCTAAAGAGGCTGCTTCCATAAGCATTCCTGATTCTAAATCACCATCACTTACTAAACAATAGATGTAATGATTAACTAACTTTTGATTTTTTATATATTTATCAAGCAAATTTTGATAATACTTTTCCCCCATCGCCATACCGACAGCGCAGCTAAAACCATAGCCAACCGGTCCGGTCGTCAAATCGATTCCAGTTGTTTTTAACATATCGTTTAAAATTGGCGTTTTACTATCAATTTGCCCAAAATTTTTCAAATCATCAAGAGTTATATCGTAACCAGCCATATACATATTCGCATAAACCAAACCCGAAGCGTGAGCAGCTGATAACACTAATCGATCACGATTCAACCAATTAGGTACACTTGGCATAATATTTAAATGATGAGTAAAAAGAGTATAAATAATACTACTTGCTCCCAAGGAAATACCTGGATACCCAGCCCTAGCAGCATCTATCATATCAACACTAAGTATTCGTAATAAATTTAAATATTTTTTTGTATCTTCTTTCATAATCCCACTTTATCCTTTTATATATAAAAACAAACTATATTATTCAAAATTTTTTGATTTTAGCTTTCTATTTTTTATTATCAACCATTAATAACCCTTTACATAATGCATATAACTTAGCCATTGCATCTTTATTATCATTTTTAGCCATATTATCTTGCATATTTTTTAAAATAACAGGGTTATTAACAATATTTTTAATTTCTCGAATCAACCCAAACGACGTACGAAATCTTTTCCCATAACCATTTTTTGTAAAAAACTTATAATTAGCAATTTCTTGACCACCACTGGCATTTATCATCATAATAGGTTTATGAAAATACAAACATTCTGTTGATTGAGCACCACCTGGTTTTGAAATAACAAAATCACTTGCCTGTAAAATTTCAGGAACATTAGTAACAAAACCCAATGTATGAACATTTTTAATATTATTAGTGGCAATATAATTATCTACTATTTCTTTACTCTTTTTATTATTTCCAGCAATATAAATAATATCTAAATCAAGATTATTTTTCATAAGTCTTTTAATGTATGGAATCGAAGTTGTTGACCCATTACCACCACCACCAAAAAATGTACATACTAACCTGTTATCTTTAATACCTAATTTCTTTAATAAATTTTCTTTTTTAAAATCACTATCAGTAATCGGTGCAATCGGAATTCCTAGTGGTTTTATCTTATTTTTATCAATTCCTCTTTTAACTAAAAATGGCACTTCACTCTTATCACCAACAATTAAATAATCATCACATTTATAATCATTTAACCATAGTTCACATGATTCATAATCAGTTACAACCGTTACTAACCTTGAATTAATTAAACCTCTACGATTATAATGACTAATCAAACTACTACCAAAGAAATGAGTTGCAACAGTTAAATCAGGATTAAAATCCATTAACGCCTTACGCATTCTTTTGTTTTTAAACAAAACAGTTGAAATATAATCAACAATATAACCGCCAACTACCGTATTACTACCTTTATAAAACATATCATGAATAATTGGGGTTTTCAACATAAAAAACGAATTAACTTTTTGACTGATTTTGCCAATTAAGGGCATAGCATAATCCATTAAATCCAGACACTTTATTTCTAAAGTACTATCTTGACTCAAAAAATATCTTTCAATATATTTTCCAATTGCTTTATGTCCATTTCCATAAGACGCATATATTATTAATATTTTCTTTTTCATATCGTATCCTCTAAGTCAATTATACTAAAAGTTCTAAAAAAAGTATACACAAACAAACAAGAACTAATTGCAATATCCAAACTAATAAATAGATATTTTTATAAATTTTTCAAAAGAAAAAAGTACTAACAATAGTACTTTTATAACCAAACATTATAAGTAATCATTAACATAGCTAAAATTAAGCCAATTATCCAGAACATTTTAACTATATCATTTTCTTCCCAGCCTAGTTTTTCAAAATGATGATGTAAAGGAGCCATCTTAAATATCTTTTTGTGGAATTTTCTAATAGCAATAATTTGAATTAAACTTGATAAGGTTTCAACTACAAATACACCACCAACAACGGCAAGTGATAACTCATGGCGAGTTAGAATAGCAATAGCTGCTAAGGAACCACCCAAAGCCAAAGAACCAGTATCACCCATGAATACTTTCGCTGGATGCGTATTAAATACTAAGAAACCAAGTAGCGAACCAATTAAAACAAAACAGAAGATAGCAATTTCTTGATAACCGGCAAGCCAAGTAGTATTCCAAGCAATAAGACCGTAAGCTAAAAAGGCAATAGCCGATAAGCCACCAGCTAAACCATCCAATCCATCCGTAATATTAACCGCATTGGAAGAACCGACAAGCAAAAAAAGAATAAATAAGCCATAAGTCCACCCCATATAAATATAAAGGTTAATGGCAGAAATCCTAATTTCCGGAACCCCACCGTTACGAATAAAGATATAGAAAAATACCAAGGCAATAACAGTCTGCATTAAAAGTTTAAACATAATACTTAAGCCTTTATTATTCTTAAATACTATTTTTAAAAGATCATCAGCCAATCCTAAAAGGGCATAACTTATAAAAACAAACAAGACTATCATTAAGTTAGAAGTCATTTCAATACTACCACGGAACCATAAAAGTAATAAACTAATAATAGTTGGAATAATAAAGATTAACCCACCAATAGTAGGTGTCCCATTTTTCTTTAAATGTCTTTCTCCTAAAGTCAAACTAACACTTTGACCAAAATGTAATTTTCTTAAAAGTGGTATTAAAATAACACCGGTTATTATTGATAAAACAAAGCCTAGCATTAACGCCATTGCTGCTTTTGCTAATATTAACATAATTTTTTCACGTCCTTAAAACTATTATACTATATTTTTCCTATAAACACAGTTTATAATTATAATTTATTTACACTTCACTTGTCAATTACCTAACATTAATTTGACAGTCGAGCCATCACTTACATAGTATTCAGGTTCCGGTGATTGATAAATTACCTTATCCCCTTCCCCTGAATATTCAATTTTATAATCTCTTAATATATTATTAGCTTCCTTTATAGTTTTCCCAATTACATTTGGTAATATACTGTACTTTGTATCCAACCAATTATAAGTCTTAGGAATCGTATCTTTACTCTTTGGAACATTATTCATTTCAATATAAGATGAGAAAATAGCTTTCGCAATTGGGGCAGCAACAACTCCACCATACTGAGTTACCCCTTTAGGGTTATCTATCGCAACATATAAAACTATTTCTGGATCATCTGCTGGTAAGAAACCAATAAAAGATAAAATATAATTACCAACCATATAACGACCATTATTTACTTTTTGAGCTGTTCCCGTCTTGCCACCGATACGATAATTTTCAATATAAGCATTGCGTCCCGAACCATGAGCAACAACATTTTCTAGGGCAAAGCGAACTAATTTCGAGGATTCTTCGGTTATTACTTTTCTTATAACCGTCGGATTTACTTCACTAGTTATCTCCTTTGTAGTGGCATTTTCTATCTTTTTTACGATATAAGGTTGATATAAAGTACCGCCGTTTACAGCAGCAGATACACTTCTTACCTGTTGAATTGGTGTTACCGAAACTCCTTGACCAAAAGCAGTTGTTGCTAATTCGACATTACCAACCTTATTTAAATCAAATAATATTCCTTTAGCTTCTCCGGTCAAATCAATACCCGTTTTTTCCCCAAAACCAAAATCTTTAATATATTTAAATAATTTTTCTTTACCTAAACGGAAACCCAAGTTAACAAACCCCGGGTTGATGTGTATCGACATGTGAACACTTTTGGCTATTTTGACGCTTTTTATAGGCTAAATTTTGCATAGCTAGGACTTTTAGGCAGTCTTTTTGATTCATATCAAGTTCTAGAGCAACCTCTGGTGTATTAAAATCAAAATATATAGCTAATCTAATGTGCTTACGGTCATTGTTTACTTTTTCTACTATAACTTTATCAATCAAAAGATTTACTAAGTATGGTAAATTTTCTCTAATATCTAATTTAGAGCTTAGACAATTTTCAATCGTATTTAATTTTTGTTGCAGCTTTTCGGCTTCCATACTATCACTTTTTAAATTCTGCAGTTGATTTTGAAGATTTTGTAAATCTATATTAAATTTATCATTACGTTTCTTAAACTCAAAATCATCTATCATGCCTTTTAAACTTAAGTCTAATAATTTATCTTTTTGCTTAGTAATCTGATCAATTTTCTGACTTATTTCTTCGGCATCTATTTCATTAGAATTATTTTTAATAATATTTTTATATTCAGATAAAACTTGGCTTAAATAATCTTTTTTATGTTTGATAAAGTCCGTAAAAAGATCGGTAAATATTTTATCTAGGTAACTTTCTTTTATTATTGGCGACTGGCATTTAGAGATACCTTCGGTACGATAGGTTTTACACGACCAAGTTGGGTTAGCACTTCGATTGGAACCACCATTACGGATAAAGATACTATTACAATCTTTGCAATACAGTTTAGCCGAATACTTATAATTTTTAATATGGTCTTCAGAATTTAAAATATGTCTAGAAGGCAGTTTTTTCCTTCTTTCATGCAAGTCATTGGCTTTATCCCATAATTCTTCAGAAACAATCGCTGGAATTCTTTTGTCTTTTTCAATTATTTGTTCTTCTTTAGGAATTTTTTTCTTTTTATGGGTCTTATAATCTTCAACTTCAGTAAGTTTGGCGGTGTAAAAGCCTTTATATCTAGGATTAGTAAGTAATTTAGCTAGAGTCGTCTGGGAATACGGTTCACCTTTAGAATTAAAATACCCCATATTTGCTAGTTCTTCTCCTATCTTTTTAAGACCAAGGCTACCACTAGCATAAGTAGTAAATAAATATTTAATAATGGGAGCTTCGTTAGGATTAATTTCATATCTACCATCTTTTTTATAATAACCAGTTAAGTTGCCACCAATTAGTTTGCGGTCTTTTATCATTCGGTTAATACCAAATTTAACTCTTTCAGATAGTTTTCTAACCTCATCTTGAGCCATACTAGACATAATAGTAAGTCTAAACTCGGCATCTTCTTGGATAGTATTAAGGTTATCAGATAAAAAATAAACAATAACACCTTGTTTTAAAAGATATTCGGTGTATTTGATACTATCAACCGTATTTCTAGAAAACCTAGATATTTCTTTAGTAAGGATTAAGTCGATTTTGCCAAGTGAGGCATCTTCAATCATCTTCAAAAAAGATTCACGATTTTTAACAGCGGTGCCACTAATACCTTCATCAATATACCCATGAATAAATAACCAATTAGGATTTTCTTTAATCATATCTTCAAAATAATGTTGTTGATTTTCCAACGAGTTTAATTGGTCATCTTTATCAGTTGAAACACGACCGTAGTATGCCACTTTCAAATGCATATCATAAATAGTTTTTCCCCTTCTTAATTCTTCTCTTGCTTTTTTTATTTCCATAATGTACACGTCCTTTCTTTTTATTCTTAAACCAAGAGATATCTGGATGGTTGGATGGTAACTCGAGTACAACTAAAAATAAAATCATTACTTGAATAAGTAGTTTTAATATTATTTATAAACTCTAACTAATCATATTAATTTATAAAAATAATAGAACAAAAGGCAAAAATGTTTAATACTAATATATTTAAACTAAGTCATCATCATTGATGTTCTTTTTTATGAAAACTAATTTCAAAAAATAAACTTTGATAATTGCCATCATAAAAGTCTTGCTATGTTAAATTATAGTGAGTATAATTCTCTTAATAAAATCTAAAAATATGCTATAATATTTGGCAAGAAAAGGAAATGATTAAATGACAACGAATTATAATTATACAAGTGGCATAGAGATGGACGCTGTTTTAAAAGCAATGGGCATCGATGATACTTCCAACACTATAACAATCAATGGTAAAAAAGAAAAAGTTATTTTTGGGAAAGGTTTAAAAATATATTTTAGTGGGACTTATTATGTCGTGGTTAAAGGAAAGATTCCTTTAGAAGTAGCCAATATAATATATGCAAAATATTCTGATAATCCATACGGTATTAGAATTGAAGGCGGCTGTGATGATTACGTTCCAATGGAACATGCTGTTGATGATGAATTTATAGAAGAAATTAAAAAGGCGGAAAAAGAATGCCATAATTTTATTGAACTTGACGCTAGATATAAAAAAGCAGAAAAGAAGATGGCAATAAGGAATGATAAAGATAAATATATGAAACTATATCATGTTGACTCTAAAGAAGGACTTATTATTCTACTTTCTGAACTTGTTGATTATTACGCAAGAAAGCAAGGCCTAGAAGAAACTGCCGTTAAAAATTATGATGAAATAATGACTATAGTTAATGCAGAAATACTTAAAAAGTTAAATCCGACAATAACGAGTTATGAATGGTTAAAAGATAATAAAGAGTTTATGGATTGTCTGTCAGGTAATGATAAAGATGATTTTACTTTCCCTTTAAGAGCAGAACTTGATGAGTTTGATAAAACTGTTAATCCATTTTTAAATAATGATATTGAGTTAGATTCTGTAGGTAATTATACCCAAAAAGTAGCTATTAATGGCAGCGTTTATAGTGAATATGGTAGCGGGGATTATTATGGCTATAGAGAAAACTGTTGTAATATGAGAATATGTGCAATTAACGAAAAAAGTCATATTATGTATATTAGAAGAGCTGATGGATTTTTATATCAATTAATATACTTTTTCAGTCAAAATGAATATTTGATTGTAAATCACACTTTTTCTTCCGTACCTGATGATAATAAAAATGGCGAATGCCTTTATATAGACTATTCCGTAAGCGATCAAAAGCGAAAATTTGAATTAGATTATAATGTTACGCAAAAAATATTAGAAATTAATAAAGGCGATAAAGAAAAAATTACTCCAAAGCAAATGAATTTTGTTACAGAAAAGTTAAGAGAAGCTACAGAACTTGCTAAGACCATAACTGTTAACAATATGAAGAAAGAAAAAAATGAAAGAAAATTAACAAAGCAAAAAAGTTAAAGCGCTTATTACCAATTTATTTCGATTCGGTCATCCTCTGAGATGGCTTTTTCTTATGTAATTTGATTTCCAAAGACTTAAACCGCAATGATTACCATCATATTTTTATAATTTCATTTTTAAAAATTTTGCATTTTACAAGCCAAAATGCCGGAATTTTTTACATACCAAAAAGCACAATATTGCATGACTTTTCTGCTATATGAAAAAAGCAAGACCAAACTATTTCTAATCTTGCTTATGTAAATTCAATCAAAACAGTATCTATTTATAAAAACGGATTATGGTTTCTAAATACCTATAGTGCTACTTATTAAAACATATAACCATTATTTAATTTTTTCTATTACTAATCTTTATTTAGCATTGTTCTAGACTATTTTCATTTAATAGAAAATAAAATATTCCCATTGTAATAATACCATTTTCATCCATTCTTGGTTTACTAACATCACCTAAAATTATTATCTTCTTAAATGAATCATTAATATTTAAAAGTGATTTTCTTTCTTGAAGTTCTTTTAAAGTATCCTGCATTTCATATGCTGACTGAACATATATTCTTTTATTTCCTTGATTGCAAACAAAATCAACTTCGTACTTTGGTCTTGCATTAACACCTTTATCATTAATTTCATTAATTTCAACAACACCAACATCAACATTATAACCACGTCTTAATAACTCGTTATAAATAATATTCTCCATAATATGTCCTTTATCAATTTGTCTGAAATTAAGTCTTGCATTACGAAGACCAATATCTTCAAAGTAATACTTGTATGGTGAATTTATGTATTTTTTGCCTTTAACATCATAACGCTCAGCCCTTGTTATTAAAAAGGAATCCGTAAAATATTCCAAATAATTGCTTATGGTTTTATCACTCAAAATCATATTTTTTTCACTTTTAAAAGTATTTTGCAGTTTATGTGGATTAGTTAAAGAGCCAATTTGTGATGAAATAATATTTAATAGTTCATTTAACTCTTCAACATTAGATAAACTATTTCTTTCAATAATATCTCTTAAATATGTCTCTTCAAAAAGATTTTTTAAATATTTAGAACGTTCGTTATCATTATCAAATGCCAATGTATATGGTAAACCGCCATAGATACTATATTGTTCATATCCTTCATACTGGTCGCCGTCGAAGATTTGCATATATTCACTAAAACTTAAAGGATATACATGGATTTCATCACCACGTCCTCTAAATTCTGTTACAACGTCTTTGGATAATAGTTTAGCATTAGAGCCTGTTACATAAACCTCTATATTATCTTCGTAAAGAAATGTATTTAATACTGGCACAAAATCATCCATTTTTTGAATTTCATCTAATAGTAAATAATATTTTCTTCCATCTTTTATTAAAGACCTAATATGTTCAATAAATTTATTACCGTCTAACAACTGTTCATTTTCTTTAATATCTAGCGGTATATAGATAATGTGGTCTTTATCATTATTCTGCAATAGATATTTATAAAAAATATTTTTTAATAAATACGATTTTCCACAACGACGAATACCAGTAATAATCTTAATTTGACCATTGCCATCTTTCTTTATTAATTGTTTTAAGTAAAAATCTCTTTTTATTTCTTTCATTATTAATGCCTTTCCAATAATTATACTTGGATTATACCATTCCATTATATGATTTGTAAATCATTTCACTCCGAACTTTTTCATAATTATGAAAAAGTTCGGAGTGAGCAATAAATGAATTTTACATTTTTATACTAATGCCAAGTACTTTTTTAACATTTCTACTTCTAATTTGTTAACTAGCTTAACAAAATCAGTATAATTATCAGTAGTATGTGCTTTATCTAAGGCTTCATAATATTTTAAACGTGATTCTTTTTTTATAATTACTGGTAAGTAACCGCTATTCATTAAATCTAAATTCATTAATAATCTCGAAGTTCTACCATTGCCATCCACAAAGGGATGAATTTTAACAAGTTCTCCATGTAATAAGGAGGCTTTTATTATAGGATGATATTTATTCCAAGTGTTGTAATTAATAATTAGTTTTTCCATTAATTCTGGTAATTGTAAATAATCAGGTGGTACATGAACCGCTCCTTTGATAGTTACATTTTCTTTTCTATACTGTCCAGCATTGTCATTATCAATACCTTTTAAAATTAATTGATGAATGCTTTTGATATTCCACTCATTGATAGGATTTTTATCCTTTACTAAATCATCCAAATATAAAATGGCATGTTCATGATTAATTGCTTCTAAATGTTCTTTGATTGATTTACCACCTATGGTAATTCCTTCTAAAACAACTTGTGTTTCTCTTAAAGTTAAAGTATTTCCCTCAATGCCGTTACTATTGTAAGTCCATTCTAAATTTATGGATTCTCTTAATGATTTTAGTGTTTCTTTTGGTAAAGGTCTTTTACTATCTAACTCTTTTTTTAAGTTATTCACTTCATCAAAATAGTCATCATCTAAATCAATTATAAAATTATTATTATCTGGTTTAATAGTTCTTTTATCTACCGGCTTTAACGCATTTTCTGGTATGTTCCAGTTATTACCTACTTTAATAACGCCTTCTACTCTGCCTTCCTTTAATAACTGTCTTATTCTTCGTTCACTAATATTCCATTTCTTTGCTGCTTCTTTGGTTGTCATGTATTGCATAGTACTCACCTCTTTTTAATTATACCGAATTCGGTAGTATGTGTCAACAGCTATTATTCCGAAACCGGTATAGTATATTCAATATAAGGCGTTTTTTTAACATCATTCCGAACTTTTTCATATTTATGAAAAAGTTCGGAATAAATAATGATAAAATACATTTTTTATTAATAAACTAGTTATCTCCTGCTTCTTTTAATAAATATTCATTTCTTATTTTAGTTAATCTGCCTATTAAAGAATTTTCCATTTCATTGAAAGTCTTAAAATCAATAACTTTTTCATCATATAATTCTTTATTAACAATCAGTCTATATTCTAATAATTTATATTCAAATGGTAATTTCTTGGTATCAAATCTAACTTCAATATCTTTATCTAACATTTAGACTTCCTCCAATTAAAACTATGTTAATATTTTTAAGACTATTCATAGCAGATACTTTTTTAATAATTCTTAAACATTTATTAATTTTTATATTTTCTAAATTTCTTTCCTCCTCAAAATATAAAAGACCAGCTTTAACTAGGGTATAGCGTGGTCTATGTGTTTTAATTTTTTTATGGTTTTATACAGAAAAAATAGACTTTTGTAGTCTATTAATTTTCCATTAAATTATAATCATGATTATTTGGTAAAATAATGACTATTTAATTTTGCCATTTATTTTAACACTAGTAGCAATCATTTAAAAAAATTATTTTGCTTTTAAATATTCTATTCACTTGGCATATTTCATAATTAAATAGAAACAGATAAAATAATGGACTATTTTCTTTTTAATTCTCTTGTATATGGTTCTCTGACTTCATTATTTAAGACATAATTAGATATAGAAATAAATGGTTCTGGATAATTGTAAGCCTCTTGCCCATATAAAATCCACATCTCTGAAAAACTTTTTCCAGCTTCTAAATGTTTTTTTACAATAGGATTATTTAATAATGGATTGCCTTCTTGATTATTTAAATCAATTAAATTTAACTGGTCATAAATTTTGCTTATTATGTCTGGGGCAAGTTTATCACAGTATTTACAGTAAGTTGCTTCGGGTGTTTTTCCTTCGTTAAATGAAGATAGTCTGTCAATAATATCTTTTCCATTTGATAAAAGATTTGCTATTTTTAAAGCTCCTTGCCACTCATAATCTCTATCACTTTTACTTTTTAATAAGGCTGATTTATCACCTATAACAATTTCGCCTAACTCATGAGTAGCTAACATATTTACTACTTCGGTAATATCAATGTTTACACCATAAGCTAAATAGATTGCAAGTGCTAAAGTCTCAGTACTATAAATATGTTCAGCAATACTACCATAATGTTCAAGATTAATTTTCCAAATCTTCTCACCCGTTCGCTGAACATCTTTTAAAGAATTAGTTGCAGTATAAAAACTAACGACATTTTGGATTTTATTTTCAGAATTACTACATACAGTCATACCATTATTAGTTACAAAATCAAGTAAATCCGAAAAGTTTTTATCAAAAGGTATTCTTTTTCTATCAAATTCAATCCATTTTTTAGTAAATAAGTATTTTAAATAGTTATTAGAAAATGCTCCTTCTTGTTCATATAGTCTAGCCTGTAAATCACATTCGGCTTTATCTATTTGGTAAGCGAATTTAGCTTCTTTTGTTTCTCTAGCCTCAAATTCTAAAAATAATTTTTTTAATAAATCACTATTGGAAATTAGTTTTAATAAATCTCTAACTGTTTGACGTTCATATTCAGCTTTAGCATCCTCTTGCATATCTTCTGGTGTTAAATCACCAATTACAGTTTCGCCAATTTCATGAACAGCTAACATTAAAATTACTTTTTTAATATCAATATTATAGTTAAATTCTGATTGCATGGCATAAGCTAGCATTTGAGTGCCATAAATATGGTCGGCTACACTTTCAACCCGATACCTATCAATATTTTCATCATACCAGCCTTTTCTTTTAGTATTTCTTAATTTATGCATAAGGGCAAATATTGCAATTACATTTTCTTCATTTGTCATTTTGTTCCTCCAAGTTGGTAAATAGTATATCATTAAAATAATTATTTTCCTATCCGTTTTTACAATATAATTAACATTTTAATAAATTTTTAATATATGCCATCTTGGCTGTAACGGCTTTCATATCTTCCGAAATACAATGTGATGTTAAAATTAAATTATAATTTTTATATAAACTTCCTCTGAAAATTCCTATTTTTCTAACTACTTACCAAAGTGTAATTTATCTTTCTAAAACAATGCTATCTGTTCGTTAATTTTTATTTCTTTTTTATATGCTTTAATAATGTCTTTCATATCATATAATATTCCATATTTATTGCACTCATCAATAAATATTTTATATAGTCTTTTATAATTGGGAACCATACAATTATATTTATTGACATAATGTTTAATGTATTTTTCTTTTAAGTCATTAAAGTCTTGATCTAGTTTATTAAAATAATAATCTCTTTGATTTTCTCTTAAAGTCATTCCCATATAAGTATGGGTAAATTTAGCACCATTTAGATAAGCAAGTCAAATTAACTCTTTTATATCATTTTCATTATCCGTTATAAAAGGTAAAACAAGATTCATCATAACTCCTACAAATATTCCATTATCAGACAAGACTTTAATTGCTTGAAATCTCTTGGAAGACACACAAACACTTGGTTCGATTATTTTAGATAAATTATTCATTCTATCCTCCTAATAATTCTTATATAGCATTTAGCAAGCACTAAATTTGTGGTTTATTAAATTATCATCCAATCAAAACTTTAATTAAGATAAAAACTATTATAGCAATTATTGCTGATAAAAGGGTTAATAAAAATCTTTGATACGGAATTTTAGCATTTTCTTCTATTTTTTCATTCCGTGTTAATGATTTATTATTGGAAAACGCCACTATCTCTTTGTATGTTTGAATATTATATAGTTTTTTTATCCTTTCAATTTCAAAAGCTGTAATTATAGTTATAGTTGTAAATAATTTCCAAATAACTATACCAATAAAGCCTGCATATTTTAATAATGGGTAAGCACTTACTATCATAATAAACAATTCAATCGTATAAATTATTGATAATACAGCAAAGCCTTTTCTATCACTTTCGTTAATTATTTTTTTCATATTTTCTATATCTCCTTCTATTAAATTATCTAGAGATACATCAAAAATATTACTCAATAATCTTAAGACTATTAATATCAGGATAAGTCTTATCATTTTCCCAGTTTGAAATTGTTTGACGAGAGGTATAAACTTTATCAGCAAGTTCTTTCTGTGATATGTTTATTTTTTTTTCTAAATTTTTTAATTCTATTACCTAATAACATTTTGCACCTCCTACCTGAACTTAACACGAATTGCAAAAGTTGTCTGTCAAATATCTTTTACATAAAAGTTTTTCATGATATAAATATAAAAGTAATTATACATAAATAGATATTTTTAAACATAGTGGTACATTACTTATTATTTAGAATATTTCTTTTTCATTATCTTTCCAATAATAGATTGAACATCATTATCCATTTTTTTACTTCACATTTAAACTTGATTTATATTAGCCAGTTTGTTACTTACAAATATTTCCATCACTATATGATATATAAATTGTATTAACAAATCCAATACCATCATTATTTATTCTATATTGAATTATTGTAAAATTTTTATTTTTATCGTAATAATAGTTTTCATTATTACATTCTATTTTATCTAAAGTATTTAAATATCTATCTATCAAAATATTTACTTCATCGGGTTGTTTAATTGTTTTTAATTTAGTTGTATACGCTTCCATTCCTCCCGTCCCTCTATAATAAGAATATCTGGGTATTGGAATACTTATATTATTCATATAGTCTAATTCATAAGAATTTTTAAAAAATGTTTTATTAAAAATCAAAATGATTACTATTAAAAATAGTCCAATTAAAGTAATTAATCCAATCGATAGAATAATTGATTTTTTCTTTTCTGTTTTCTTAATATATTTGCTGTAATCCAATAATTTATCTGCTGATAAATCCAAATTAGTTTTATTTGTTGTTTCTCCACTTAATAAATCATTAATAGTAATACCTAATTCTTTACATAATGCATGAAACAAAGAAACATCAGGCATAGTTTTTCCATTCTCCCATCTACTTATCGATTTACTTGTTATACCTAATTTTTCAGCTAATTGTTCTTGAGTAAGTTTTTTATTTTTTCTACATGTTGCTATGTATTTTCCAATTTTTTCTTGATTCATACTAATCCCTCTTTTCAAAAACAATTATATAAAATCTATATAAATATTTACAGGACATAAAGTGAGAGTTTAATAAATTGTAATTTGTTATTAAATAGTAAATTCAACTGCTATAATAAAAGATTTGTATTTTCCCTCTTCATATTCATAATCAATTCCTTTTATGATTCTATAAGTTCTTTTTTCAAGTTTACCATAACCATTTTCCCAATTAATTTCAATTTCTTTATTTTCTCTTGCCGAAAGTTGAAAAGCAGGCACAGTAGAAGTCAATTCCACATTTATTTTATGCCACTCTCCATCTTTTTTAATTTCTATTCCATATGAAGTTCCATATTGAAAATTTTTATCACTATTATTAGTTAAAATTAAAGTTGCACTTTTATTTGTTAATGTTCCTTCTTTAATAGTCATTATAACATCATTTTGTGAAATTTTAATATCAGACTTATTTCCTATATCAAATTCATTTTTTTGCTTTCCACAACCAGTCATTCCCAATACCATAACTCCACATAATAAAATAGTTAAAATTGTTTTTTTCATAATCAATCCTCCATTTCAACAAAATGTAATTTATTAATTATTACAATCTCCTTCTATATATTCCATAGAATAATCGCCAATTAATATATTTTTATCATTTTTAGTGGTACGACATACTATCATAGTTATATCTTTATTTTTAGATTTGTAAATTTTTGTTCCTCCATCTTTCAATGTGACTGTTAACTCTAATTTATCAGTAATATTTTTTATGCCATCATCAAGTGTTTGATATGCAGTTGAAAGATAAGTTTTCAAAGTAATATCTTTATCTTGATCTTTAATATAAAACTCTCCAATATTTCCTGCTAAATAAATTGTGCGATTTTCAACAGTACAATAATCATTAAATCTAATATCAGTATGAGTTTCAGGCTTTGTTATATAAAAATCAAAATCGTTAATTTCAATATTTGTTGTTCCTACTTGTGCTGGATAACTTTCATTAATCATACCTTTATAAGTAATAGTTACCTTACCACCAATTTTACAAGAATTAAAACCACCAACATATTCAATTCTAAATTTATCGCTAGACTTATATTCTTCTTCATTTTCATTTGGGCGAACAATCATAGTTTTTTCTTCGCACTCTGTTATAATTCCTGCAAAGGTATGAATATCATCTGAATTATTTTGTTTTGACTTTCTACAACCAGTCATTCCTAATACCATAACCCCACACACTAAAATAGCAAATAATGTTTTTTTCATAATCAATCCTCCATTTCAACAAATTGTAATTTGTATGATTAATAAACTATAACTCTATATATAATTTTTTTCTCTTATTTGTTACAAAATG
>CAKOKQ010000014.1 GCA_934095825.1 uncultured Bacilli bacterium
TCCATCAACCGCATTTTCATATAACCATTCTTTTAAAGGCGTCATATCATTAGTTTCATAATAATTAATAAGATATCCTAAATATTCAGCGATTCTTTCAACGGGAATAGAGATAATACCTTGACCACTTTTTATCATTTCTTTGTTAGCCACTATGTTTGCTACTCTTTTATTACCGTCTAAAAACATTTGATTTCTTTGAATCCAGCAAAATATAGAAAGACAGCGATCTAAAGCATTTTCTATTTTTAGTATTTCCTGTAACTCCGCAGTATAATCACACTCACTTGGTAATTTTGGACGCCATGAAGTTCCTGTTATTCCTACTCCTCTGTTTCGAAAATCACCCAGCGGAAAAATATTTTGACCCTTACAAACTTCAAAATGGATTTTCTTTATATAATTTATATTAAGTTTTTCATCTAAAGAATCCATTACATAAGACCATGCATCCTTTAATCCCTTTAATTTAAGCATATCATCGACCGAAATTTTACCAGTATTAACATTATTCATAAAAGCGTAGGTATCAATGAGTGTTACAGCAATTCCTTCTAAATTAGCACTTCTATAAATAATATCTACTAATTTTCTTTTAACAAAAGCTAAATTATCTTCTCTAGACATATTATATTTGTTAGGCACTTATTATCACCTCTTTCACACTTTACTATAAACAATTTTTATTGAAAAGTATAAAATACGGTTAGATGCCCTTTATTTATGAAAAATTGATAAATAGCACCCTAATATTTTAGATATTTCAAGAATATTACTAAATACTTTTTTCCTAAAAGATTTAGATTTATGTTACAATTAAAAATATAGAAAGAAATATAAGCAAAAGGAGTATTAAATACTATCTCTTTCTAACAAATAGTATTTATGTAATTTAATTTATGAATGACAGTGATAAAAAAAACAATCTTACCAGTAGTAAGCAAGAATTACCCAAATTAAAAGATAATAAACAAGTTAAAGCCAATAAAACTAGCGTTAAAAATACCGTAAAAAACAAAAATACTAGTAATTCTAAAAAGAAGAAAGATACTAATAAAGTTAACCCTTCTAAGAAAAAAACAAATAATAATAATCAGCCAAAGAAAAATAATAACAATAAAACTTTAAATAGGTCTAAAAACACTAACCCCAAAGAAAATAAAAACATAGAAATTAAAAATATTAGTGATAATAAAGATATTGAAAAAGATAATAATAAAATTAAGAAAGATATTAATAAAGATAAAATTAGTACTATTAATAAAAAAGAAAGTAACACTTTAAATAATAGCGATAAAAAGATAAAAAGTCCAAAGAGTAAAAAAGTAGTAGTTAAAGAAACTAGTAAAAAAATTCCACAAGAAAAAATAATTATTAATGATAATTCTTCTAATAAAGATAAAAATTTTAAAAATGAACTTAAAGATATTAATGCTAATAAAGAATTTGCCAAGGCTATCTGGGATACTGATGATATTACTGAAGCCATTAAAATAGAAGAAAACAACCAAGAAAAACTAAATGAAGAGATTGATGAATTATTAATTAAAGAAAAAAAATATAACTTTTTTGAACCCTTTATCATTATTATCTTACTAATTCTTTGTTTCTTAGGACTTTACTTCATTTTATTTACTAAAGACAGTGCTATTATTAACAGTGCGCTTACTAATATTAATACTAATTTAACTACTTCTTTAAGTGAATTAAATACTTTAAAAGAGGAATTAAATAAAGGAATTACCGGTACAGCCACACTGGATACGACTAATAGTAATTATGCTAATTTAAAAGATTTTACTTATAATTTTAGTCTTTATAATAAAAATAATAATTACTATGGTAATATTGAATTAAATAAAGATGAGAAAAATATTAATAATACCTATAGTTATTTAGATAAAAATTTATATATATCTACACCTCTTTATTACTACCCTATCGAAATTAATAATCCTATTAAGGTTAATCCCTTAAGTGTTAATTATAGTAATTTAAATAATAATATTGAGGTTATTAGAAATTATTTAACTAATAATATTAAGTATACTAGTAGTAAAAAGGGCAAAGAAGAATTAAATGGTGAAAAACTTAATGTCTTAATTTTGGATTTTTCTGAATATGACTTTAATAGTAGTGTTCAAAATATTTTAAAAGCTATTGCAAGCGATAGCGAGTTACTAAAATCAATTGCTAAAAACATTGGTCTTGATGAGGTTACAGTTAATGACTTCTTTAATCAAAATGTCCAATTAAATGGTAATTATCAAATAAAAATTTATACCAAAGGTTTCTTACAAACTTTTGCTGGAATTAAAATTTATAATGATGATAAAGAGATTTTAGAATATCTTACTGATGGCAATACTACATTAAATATTTATGGTGATAGAAAAACAAGTATTAATTTAAGTGATAATAAATTACTTATTTATATTGATGACATTAAATTAATTGATGTTAAAAGTAATAAAAATAAAAAAGATTTAATTAATTTAGATTTCCAAATAAGTAATATTCTAGATAATTATCAAGGTAGCATGATTTTAACAAAAGAAGATAATAATAAGGGTAGTTTCCTATTTAGCTTTAAAAATACTAATAATAATGATTATAATGCCGAAATTAAAATGGATTTAGTTTTTGGCAAAAGTAAGGAAAATGCTTTTGATTATACCGATGCAGTACTAGTAAATGATATTACCGAGGAAGAATTAAGTGATATGAAAAATAATTTATTTAATGCTATCTGGGATCAAGTTAACAATCCCAATGAAGAATCTACTGAAAGTAATGAAACTGAACCTAACAATTAGGTTCTTTTTTAACAATTTTTTTAATAGGGTTACTTTTAAAATTAAGGATTTTTATTCTTTTTTAGGCTTTTGGTATTTTTTAAGTTGTTTTTATGGTATAATCACTAATATAAGAATATGAGGAGTAGTTATGAACGATACAGATAAAAGAAAAACTTTATATGATGAAATTTTCAAAAATGATAAAGCCCCTGAAGTTACAACAAATAATGGTAATCAAGAAATTAAAGACGCTATCGATAATAAAGAGTTTAATAATAATGATATAGTCAATTTAGAGGATATTTTTGTTTTTGATGATAAAGATAAAAATACAATACCGACGGAAATTAAGGTTAATTTAAAGCCAAAAGCAACTAGTGATAATAATTATAGTGATGATAAATATAATGATTTAATTAATAACACTCTAATTGATTTAAAACTAGATTTAGAAAATGTTAGTAAAGAGTCCCCTGAACTTCAAAATATTAATTTAGATAATATAATTAAAAAGAATGATGACATTAAGCATGAAGAAATTTTAGAAACTAAAATGGAAAATCATGAAGCCCAAAATGCCGCTATTAATTCAAAAATGGAAACAGAATCTCAACTAGAAAAAGTTATAAATTCTAAAGATGATTGTCAAACTGGTGAAAATAGCGTTATTAAGACAAAAATAAATCAAGACACCAAAAATACAAAAATAAAGAAAGATACAGAGGACAAAAAAGTCAAAAAAAGTTCATGTTTCTGGATAAACTATGCTTTAGTTGCCGCTTTAGTTATGCTTGCTATTGTTAGTAGTTTAGCTTTCTTAATACACCAATTTAAATAATTCAATATATTAGTTAAAATAAAAGACTTATGTTAAGATTTTTATAATATTTTCATAAAAATCATTTAACTAATAAGTCTTTTATACTTTAAAGTGTAATAACTAGTTACAGAAATGTAATTGATTGTTACACTTTTTTAATTTATTTTAACAGTAGCATTACTAATCATCCAGTCATAACCATAAATATAGCCCGCAGGAATTGTCGTTGCACCGGTATTTTCGATACCAAAGGCATTAGAAGTTGTCGAAATGGTAATAGAATTTGCCGTATCATTATAAATATACTTAGCAAAACTACTTTTTATAGTATCACCATCTTGATAGTTGCTTAAATATATAATATCATCACTCTTAATTAGTTTTAATAATTGGTCATTGCTTATTTTACGGTAAAGAATTTCATAGGTATCTCCTACTTTAAAACTATTATAACTAATACTTAGAGCATTACTTTTTAAAGATGTGCCCATACTAATTTCTTTACTCCATTTATCTTGATTACCATTTTTAGTACTTCTGGTAAAAATAAGACAATTGGTATTTAAATTATTATTTATTTTGGGAGCATTGTTAGTAGCCTCTGTTGCCGTATATAAATAAATTTGGTCTTCTTCTAAATCTGATAAATTAATACTACTACTCCACTTACTTTCATTAGCAATCTTACCAAAAGCCACATCAAATAACTTCTGAAAGTTTTCTAAAGTTAAATCTTTAATTTCTGCACCGTCAGCATTATTATAAATGAGGATATCATAAATGGTATCATCATCATTACTATATGTTATAACAAGATAAATATCATCTTTATACTCTTTTAAAAAATTAGGAAGATTACACTTACTAGCTTCAATATTTAGCTCTTTTTTAGCGTTATTTTCAGTCATATAAGTTGTATTATCATTAATTGACATATAGCCATTAATATAAAATTTATCAGTTACGGGATTTATTTGTTCACTTACGGGAACTAAAGGTTCGTGGATAATCTCCGCTGGTTTGATTGAGGTATCATCAACTTTCTTTCTTGGTTTTAAAGATAATGCAAAGATATCAAAGCCCATTAAGACAACACAGATAACAGCAATTAAAATATTTTGTTCTTTATTATTCATAAGATTCCCTCTATTCTCTGGTTTAATTATACCATGAACGAAGAAATTATTAGAGAAAAAAAATTAGCTTTTTAAGACTAATTTTGAAAGTTATATATTTTCTTTTTCTTTCTTTTCTTTCTTTTCTTTAGGAAGAGTTTCTTTTCTTGATAAATTTAAACGACCTTTATTATCATAGCCTAAAGATTTAACAGTTATTTCATCGCCAACTTTAAATAAGTCGCTTGGATGTTCTACGCGTTTATTATCTAATTGAGAAACATGACATAATCCTTCAACCCCAGGCCATAACTCTACAAAGCAGCCAAAACTTTCTACTTTAGTAACTTTACCAGTATAAATAGCGTCTTTTTCCACTTCCCGAACAACAGCTAAAATGCGTTCTTTTGTTTCATTAATAATATTTTGATCTTGATGATAAATAATAACTCGACCATCATCTTCTAAATCAACTTTAACTGCATCTTTATCATTAACTGATGTTACATTACTACATTCTAAAATTATTTTTGTAATCATCTCGCCACCTTTACCAATGACATCTTTAATCTTTTCCGGATTAATTGTAAAGCATTCGATTTTAGGAGCATAAGGAGATAATTCTTTTCTTGGTTCTTCGACTGTCGCAGTCATAACATCTAATACTTCTAAACGAGCTTTTTTGGCTTGAGCTAGAGCTTTCTTTAAGATTGCTTCGGTTACACCTTTAATTTTAATATCCATTTGTAAAGCGGTAATACCTTTTTTGGTCCCAGCAACTTTAAAGTCCATATCCCCCATGTGATCTTCTAAACCTTGAATATCAGTTAGAATAGTATATTTTTTACCATCTTTAGAGGTAATTAGTCCCATAGCAATACCAGCAACTGGCGCTTTAATTGGAACACCAGCGGCCATTAAGGACATACAACCTGCACAAATAGTAGCTTGTGATGAAGAACCATTAGATTCCATAATTTCGGAAACCACACGAACGGTATATGGAAATTCCTCTTCACTTGGCATAACTTGGAGTAAAGCTCTTTCGCCTAAAGCACCATGCCCAATTTCACGACGCCCCGGTGAACCATAACGACCAACTTCACCAACACAGTAAGCAGGGAAATTATAATGTAACATGAATCTCTTTGTATCTTCTAAACCTAAACCATCTAAAATTTGATGTTCGTTTAAAGCTCCTAGAGTAGTTGTAGCTAAAGCTTGAGTTTCCCCTCTTGTAAATACGGCCGAACCATGAGTTCTTGGTAAAATATCAATTTCGGCTTTTAAAGGACGAATTTCGTCCATCGCACGACCATCAGGGCGAATATGTTTATCAGTAATTAATTCTCTTACGCACTCGCCTTCAATTTTATCAACTAATTTTTTAACATCTTTAATAATACTTTCAATATTAACATTGCCAGCATATATTTCAGCAAAATGACCAATGGTACTTTCTTTAACTTTATCAATGGCTTCATATTGCGCAAGTTTTCCTTTAACTTCAAAACATTTAAACATGTTATCCGTTGCATAACTTCTAACTTGACTTTCTAGTTCTTTGTCAATAGATGCTAAATCAACAGTTACTTTTTCTTGACCAACTTCCTTAACAATTTTACTTTGAAATTCACAAAGTTTTTTAATCTCTTCATGCCCAAACATTAAAGCTTCTAACATTTCTTTTTCACTTGCTTCTTTAGCGCCCGCTTCAACCATACAGATAGCTTCTTTACTACCTGCAACAGTTACACTTAGAGTTGTATCAACTGCTTGTTTAGTATCTGGATTAATAATATAATCCTTACCAATTTTGCCAACAATTACTCCCGCAATTGGTCCATCAAAAGGTATATTAGATATTGATAAAGCTAGACTGGATGCAAACATAGCGGTCATTTCTGGGGAATTATCAGGGTCAACTGATAAAACGGTATTAATAACTTGAACTTCATTTCTAAAGTTTTCATCAAACATTGGTCTTATTGGACGATCAATTAGACGAGCCGTTAAGGTTGCGGCATCACTTGGTCTTCCTTCTCTTTTAATAAATCCCCCCGGAATTTTGCCAACTGAATATAATCTTTCTTGATATAAAACGGTTAGAGGAAAGAAATCTTGAGTTATAGGGGTATTACCCATAACTACTGCTGTTAAAATAACAGTATCACCATAACGAACTAACACCGAAGCGTTAGCTTGTTTAGCATATTCGCCAGTTTCAACGACTAATTTTTTACCTAGAAAATCATATTCAAATACTCTTTTACTCATAATTTTTACTCCTTCACATCAACTCTTTATTTTAAATAAAGACTTCTATATCCATAGTAACATAAAAATATAAATATTTATGCTAAGATGGTAATATTTTATTTTCTTTCTTATATTCAAGAAAAAAAGCACTGTAAAAATAAGTGCTTACTTTCTGATATTTAACTTTTTAATTGTTTCTCTGTAGCTAACTACATCGTTTTTCTTTAAATAATCTAATAAACTTCTTCTTTTACCTACCTTCATAAGTAATCCTCTTTTTGAATGATAGTCATGAATATGTTGTTTTAGATGTTCTGTTAAATCATTAATTTCGTATGTAAGAATAGCAATTTGTGCTTCAGTTGCGCCGCAACCTTTTTCCTTACCGAATTCTTTAACTAATTTTGCTTTTGTTTCTTTTGAAACTGCCATGATATCTCTCCTTTTCTATATAATCCGTTTAATCTTAGCAAAAATCCGAAAGATGAGTGGTTTAAGCCATGAATAAACTTTCTTAAATATCTTATATTATTTTTATCTAAAAAGCAAGCCCTAATTTTCGAAAGTAGCGTCTAAATAATAAATTGGTCTTCCTTCTTTTTGATATTGTTTTTCATAATTGGTTAAAACATTAGCAATTGGCTTTTCTTCATGATGTAAATCTAGGCTTACTCGATCAAATGTGTACCAATACTGAGATAAACTCATTAAAGAGTAAGCAAAATAACCTTTGTTATCGGTTTTTAAAATAATGTGTTTATTTTTTCTAAACACTCTATCATATAATTTTAAATAGTTAACATGAGTAAGTCTTCTTTTTTCATCATGAGCTTTTGGCCAAGGTTCTGGGAATGTTAGATATATTGTATCAATCTCTTTTTTAAATACTTTATCTAAGTCGCCAGCATCCATATTAATTAATTTTAAATTATTTAGTTTAGCTTTATCTAGTATCCTTATAGCACTTACCATTTGGGAAGCATTTATTTCAATCCCAATAAAATTTACTTGGGGATATTTTTTAGCCATTTCAATAATGAAATCTCCACGACCCATACCAATTTCAATTTTGATAGGATTGTTGTTATTAAATAGACTACTCCATTTGCCAATATAACTAGTGGGATTTGCAACTACATAAGGACTTCTATTAACAATTTTATCTGCGTCTTTAACTACTATATATTCCATATATACTCCGTTTCTTCCAATATACTATCATAATTCAAATAAATATGATAGCTATTTTTCTCTTTATTTATAATATTCATTAATTCTCATCAAAGATTTGGTTGGCGTTTCAGATAATTCATAGTCTTCTTGACATTCTTCTAAATTACCATTTAATATGGCTAATACCGGTTTGATATGTAAATCAAGTAACCCAGTATGCCAATCTAATAAGACTTGATATTCTTTTAAGTCCGAACTTACGAACTCATCATCAATAATTACAAAATCCGTAATAAAAGGATTAGATTTTAAATAAGCTTTAATTTCTAACTCGCGATTTTCCGTAACATAAGGTGTCATATCATAGAAAGATATTCCCAAAGACTTTAAAATATCTAAATACTTTTTTAAGTAACTTCCGTTTATACTTTTTCTATTTTCTCTTTGAATTGGATATTTATTAGAACTTGTTAAAACTAATTTAGCCTTGCTTAAAGTAATTATTTTCTTTAACACTTTAGCATTTTTTAAATCTATCAAATCAGGATGATTCCAATTATTTAAGACCCCATCTAAGTCTAGGAAAATTATTTTCATTTAGCCTCATCTTTTGTCTTATTATTTTCATTTGTTTCTTTTTCATAAAGTTTTTGATAAGTCTTACTAGTTTTTAAAAGCGTTTTATGACTACCCGTAGCTTCTACTTTACCATCATTTATAACAAATATTTTATCAGCATCGATTACGGTTGATAAACGGTGGGCAATAATAAGAATGGTATATTCACCTTTTAAATTACTAATAGCTTCTTGTATTTTAGTTTGTGTTTCATTATCTAAAGCACTAGTAGCCTCATCAAAAAGTAATATCTCCGTTTTTAAAAGTAGGGCCCTAGCAATTGCTAAGCGTTGTTTTTGACCACCTGATAAAGTTACGCCACCTTCCCCAACAATAGTATCATATTTATTGGGCAAAGTTTCTATAAAATCATCTAAACAAGCTAAATGACAAGCTTCTTTTATTTCTTTAACAGTAGCATTTTTCTTAATGACTTTTAAATTATCCATGATACTCATATTAAAGATATAAGCATTTTGGCTAATTACGGATAAGTTTCCACGAATGCTTGATTTATCTAAGGTATTAATATCTACCCCATCAAAAGTAATTAACCCTTTATCTACCCGCTCTAAAGCACTGATTAAGTTAAAAATGGTTGTTTTTCCAGAACCAGATGGCCCCACAAAACCAATTGTTTCATTGGCATTTATCTTAAAATTCATATTTTTTAAGACTGGCAAATTCTTTTCATAAGCAAAAGAAACAGCTTTAAATTCAATATTACCTTCAAATTTCTTTAGCTTCTTAGTACCAAATTGTTCTTTCGCAAACTCATCTTCTTCTAAGATACCAAAGATACGATTGGCTGCCAAATTAAATTGTTTGATTATTTCAAATATCTGCTCAATCCAATCAGCAGTCCATAAAATTCTATCATTATAATTATAGATGATGATAGCACTTTCAACACTTAAACTACCAATACTTAAAAACATAAAGATAAATACGCCAACCAGTAAATCACCTGTATCTCTTATAGAACCACCAAAAAGGCGTAAAATAGCCCTCTGGCGTTGATACTTATAAGAAACTTTATTGGTTTCGCTCATATATTCGTTGGCTTTAGCTAAAAATGACTCTTCAGCGTCTAAAATTTTAACATCTTTAGATCCTCTTACTATCTCTGATATAAAACCCCCAGTTCTTTCTCTACTCTTTTTCCATTCTTTTCTATTTTTATAATTAATGCCACTAGCAAATTTATTGTAAATAATGATAATAATCATTAAGGCTACATAGATTAAACCAAAACACCAATTTATAAAGAAAACAGTTATAAGAACACCTAAATTACCGATAATACTACTAATATAATCAATTAACGAAGTAAAGATATCAGTTAAATTATCTGTATCACTATTAATTCTTTCAATAAAAACGCCACTAGAATTATTGTTTAAGTCTTTTTGTGTAATTTTTAGAGTTTCTCTAACAAGTTCTATTTGCAAGTTTCTTCTAACATCATAATAAAACTTATTATAAAAATAATTGTAAGCTAAACGACTAAAGTTTCTAAATATTTCAAGACCAAAAACAATTAAGACAATTACTAATAATTTTTGATAATTATTACTTGTTAAAGCCAGTAATTTTTGAGCACCAAGAACGGGCGCTATTACAGAAATAATAGTCATAACAATATTAGTTACTAAGAATAACCACAAGTACTTGCGACCGCTCTTAGCATATTTATAAGTTGATTTAAAATTTTTCCAAACACTACGATTCGGAGTCTTGGTATCTTTATTTTTTACTTCTTCCATACAACCTCACTACATTTATTTTATATTTTTAAAACCCACTTTTTTCAAGTAAATCAATTATAACATAGACTTATCTTTTTGCAACTTAAAAATAATTATTTTTTGAACATTTCTTAATTAGAAAAGTAAAACAGCATTTTAAACTATTGTGTTCTTTTAGTTTTCTCTTTTATTTACTTAATTTGAGCGGTTCATTTGCTTTTACAAATTACCTATTTTTAAACATATTTGATTTTTTAGTATTAGCTTCGTCTTGAATTTCTAAATCTTTTATTTATACTTCTACATTTTAAAATTTAAAAAAGTTAGCTTTTATTTAACTAACTTAAGTTTATTAAAAAATATTTTATTTTAAAATTCTTCTTTTTATAAGCTCGCTATCTAACTCTTTTGCCATACTAGCAATAACTTCTTCATCAAAAGGACTTGGCATATTATATTTAGTAATTAAATCTTTATATGAATAATAAGAAGCAACGGCTCCTACTTCTTTAAAGAAGTCTAAGTTTTCTTTAGAGTTATGCCAAATTAATATGGCACCCACATAAGATAGGGCATAATCAATGTAATAGAACGGATCTAAAAAGATATGACTTTGCCGATAATAATAGCCCCCATCATCTAAGTTAACATGGCCTTTATTATTTTTATCTAAATGATATTTTTTACCAACTTTTAACCAAATCGCATTGATATCAGCAACTTTTAAATCTTTTTTAGAATAAATAAGTTCTTGAAATTCATCAACGGCACAAATATAAGGAAGAAGACTGACAAAATTGTATATATTCATAAACGAATACTTTTTATAATCATCACTAGCAAACAAACTTTCCACTTTATCACTCATTATAAGTTCCATCGCATGTGAAAACATTTCGGCAATCTCCATAGTCGGATATTTAAGTAAGGGCGAGACAATATGGTTTCTATCTTCCAAAGAAGCACAATATTTTTGAAAAACATGCCCCATTTCATGAGTAGTGGTTTGTAAATCAAGATAAGTATTTTTGTAATTACCGGTAACAACTGGCATAGCCCTTTCGGTTAAATAATTGGTAATTGAAAAATTAACTTTGGAAGCTCTTGGTAAAAAATCAATATAACCATTATCTAACATTTCAATATATAGTTTATAAAGATCAGTATCTACAGTTCGAAAGGAATCTTTTAATTCTGAGAGTAACTCTTCTCCTTTTACTCTTAACACAGGCATTTCAGTAAAGAAAACAGTATCATAGTAAGCAAGTTTATCTAAACCTAACTCTTCTTGTTGCCATTTACTCATCTTTTGACACAAAGGAACAATGGATTTAACAATACTATCTCGAAACTCATGGATATCTTGATAATCATAGTCAAATCTTTTTAATTTATATAAGCTATAATCAACATAACTCTGAAAACCAGCATTTTTAGCGATAGCATTACGAATATTTATGGCTTCAAATAGAATACTCTGATACTCATCCTTATTTGCATAGTAAAAATCATTAACAGTATCATGAGCTTTTTTTCTTATAGCTCTATCTTTACTAGAAAACAACCCGCTAACAGCACCGATAGTAGTAGGCTTACCATCAAACATTACTTCTTTTTTATTTAAAGTGCGGTACTGCCTTTTAAGTTCATTTTCTTTTTTTATTAGTTCATCATTATTAGAACTTACGGTTTTTATTTGAGAAGCAATTACCCGAAAAAAGTTATCTGGTAAGTCCTCTTTAAGTTGATTTTTAAATTTGCTACTTAGAATTTCTTCATAAAAGGAAAGAAATAACGCATCAAATTTATTTTTATTGATATTCCAATAAGTTATTTCTTCTTGCCAGTACGCATCATTCATATCTCGCATATTACGAATATCCGCATAATCAGCCATTTCTTCAATATGATTTTGAATAGTATTTATTTCTTTTACTATACTTAAGTACTCATGATAATCCAAACACTCATGAAGCTTAACAATAAGGCTTTCTACTTTGTCCTTGGTATCCTCATAATTTATTCTTTCATATTTTAATTCATTAAATTTTTGCATAAATTATTCTCACTTTCTAATTTTTTTAATTACTTTATAGCATTTTAATCACTTTAATAAATGATTTATTAATATTTCACTGAAAATAATATTATTTATCTTGTTTTCTTGATAGATAACAAATTGTTTCAATATGATAAGTAAAAGGAAACATATCAAGACCAATTGCTGTTTTTAACATATAATCATTTTTTAAATAATTAATATCTCTTGCCAAAGTTATGGGATCACAAGCGATATAAATAATAGTATCCGCCTTAATTTTTCTTAAAAGTTCTATTCCTTCTTTTGTCATGCCACTGCGAGGTGGATCAATTATTACTAAGTCTATTTTTAGAGGAATTTTAGAAATTAGTATATTAGCGTCCCCACATAAATAATAACAATTTTTTAAACCATTTATTTTGGCATTATAAGTGGCATCAATGGTGGCATTTTTATTAATTTCAATACCATATACTTTTTTGCAAAAGGAAGCCAAAGTAAGACCCAGACTCCCCGTACCACAAAATAAGTCTAAAACATTTTTATCCTTAGGAGCCAGCTCTATTAAAAGATTAAATAGTTTTTCAGTTATACCAAGATTAATCTGAAAGAAGGCATCATATGACACTTTAAAATACATATCATTTAACCTTTCAATAAAGAAATCTTCACCCTTTAAAACTTTACCATTTTGTAGAATCCCTACAATCTTAAATTCTGTTAAATTAGGAATGGTAATATTATCATCAGTTATAAAATTAATAAGTAACTCCATATTGTAATTGTTTCTAATGACAACCGTACCATTTTGAATATTAAATTTAGAAATAATTCTAATAAATTCATTAACTTTATAAGGAGCCAACTTGCATTCATTAATACTTACTATTTCATTAGTTTCTTCTTTATAAAGGCCAACTAAGCCATCTTTCACATGCAAAGTTATCTTATTACGATATTCTAAAGGTTTGGGTGAGGCAACAATCGGAATATTAATATCTTCATGGCAAAATTTTTTAAAAATATGTTCTAACTTCTGCTTTTTAAAACTAAGAGTATCTTCATAACTCATTAAACTAAGACTACACCCACCACAAATGCTACTATACTGACAAAAAGAATCTTGACGCTTCGAAGAAATTATGTTTTTAATCTTACCAATATTATACTTTTTAGCCTCTTTTACTATTTCTATTTCTAAAATGTCGCCAACGCAAGCATTAGGAACAAATGTTATCTTATCCTTAACATAACAAATACCTCTTCCATAATCATCTAATCTTACTATTGTTACTTTCATTAAAATCAATCCTTTTATATAAACCTTTTTTGTATTTACCACAGTCTATCATAATCAGCTTTCTGAATCACCGCATCTAAATATTTTCTATATTTTATTATCGTCCATATATCCCCCAAATTAAACCTATTATACTAGGTATTCTTTTAAAATGATAGATATTTAGGAAATTATTTATATTATTTAAAAATCCGCACCCTATATATATAAAGAAAATAACTATTATGACTTATTATGTTTATAAGATATTGATAAGATACATTATTTTAATTATAAAAGCAATATTTTTTATTAAATAATTTATCCTAGCATGTTAATAACATACTTAATATTACTAAATAGTAAATAAAATATAAAAAGTTCTAATTATTTAACACATAAATTTTTATTATTCACTCCATACTAAGAATGGTGAATTTTAATGATTAATTTAACTAATATTAAAGAGTATAAAGACAATAAAGAACTATTAAAAGAAATAAAGGAAGAATTTAAAAATAGTAGTGATTTAATAATAAAGACAATTAAAGATATTGATGTTATTTTTTTAGAAAGTTTATGTTCTAGTGATAAGATTAATGAATATATCTTAAAAGTACTAAGTCTTTCTAAAAAGAAAATTAAAGATTTAAATAATATTTTAGTGGGTCCTAATACTAAAAAAATAAAAAGTAAGAGTGAAATAACGAATCTGCTTCTAAATGGATTTACTATCGTTTTAGGTAATAATTGGTATGCAGTAGAAACAAAAGGAGACTTAGTTAGAAGTGTAACCGCACCAACCACGGAATCCGATTTACACGGACCAAAAGATTCCTTTAATGAGTCGATTCAAACTAATTTGGGCTTAATTAAAAGACGAATTAAGTCGCCAGATTTAGTAAATATTGACATGGATATTGGGCTTTATTCCAAAACCAAAGTAAGTATTATATATATTAGTTCTATTGCCGAAGTTTCTTTGATTAATAAAGTTAAAAACAAATTAAATCAAATAAATATCGATGGTATTTTGGATGCTGGTAATATAAAACAGTTAATTGGCAAGGAAAATAGAAGTGCTTTCCCGACTAGTCAATTAACAGAAAGACCCGATAAAGCCGCCGCCGATCTTCTAGAAGGAAAAATTATCATTTTAGTAGATGCTTCCCCTTTAGCGATTAGTCTGCCCTCTTTTTTGGTTGATTTTATTAATCCGAGCGTTGATACTTATAGTAAAAATATCAATATTAACTTTGTTAAATTCTTACGATTTTTATGCTTTTTTGTAACACTTTTTCTCCCCGGCTTTTATATTGCTTTAATAAGTTATAATCAAGGCGCAATTCCCCTCGACTTATTAATTAATTTTGCAATGCAACGCAGTAGTGTCCCTATTCCTTCAATTATCGAATGCTTAGTTATATTAACTCTGTGTGCCATTTTAAGAGAGAGTGATATTAGATTTCCCACTAATTATGGCTCTTCCATATCGATTATGGGGGCTTTAGTAATGGGAGATGCGGCCGTATCAGCGGGTATTGTCAGTCCTATTATGATTATTGTGGTTGCTGTTACTTATATAACCAGTATGGTATTTACTGATGTCGAGTTAATTAATTCTTTTCGGCACATCCGATTTTTAACCCTTTTACTCGTTTCCATTCTTGGTCTTTTTGGTTTTTATATGGGAATCTTTACTACCCTCATTCACCTTTGCAGTCTAACAAGTTTAGATAGACCCTATACCTATCCGCTTGCTCCCTTTGATAAAGTTTATTTTAGTAAAACCGTGTTTCGTAGTACAAAAAAAAGTGATAAATACCGTTCGCATTTATTAAGTAGAAAAAACATTCGTAAAGAAGGTGATTAAAATTAAAAAATTAATAAAATTTTTATGTTTATTTAGTATTATATTGATAATGAGTGGTTGCTACAACTATAACGAACTTAACAGTCTAGATATTATTAGTGGAATTGGGATTACCTATAAAGATGATAAATACAAGGTTACTTATGAAGTTATAAATACTACATTAGATAAAGATAACACCGATAGTAAGAAAAGTTTTACCGTTGACGGGGAAGGTAAGTTTTTAAGTGAGGCCATTGAAAATGCCAATAGCAAACTAAGTAAAAAGCCATATTTTGAACATATAAAAGTCATGATTATTGATGAAAATGTTAATATTATGCAAATTAGTGATTATCTTTTAAGAAGTAATATGATATCGACTAATTTTTACTTGGCAATAGCAGATAATCCCGAAAAAATCCTGGGATTTACCAGTGATGATAAAGTAATTAATGCTAATTATATTTATGATATTTTAAAAAATATTAATTATACCAAAATGAGTAATTATTTTGATTTTCAAGTGAGTAAAATTCTTAATAAAATTGATATTGCCTTACCCAAAATTGAAATTGATAACCAAATAAACTTTAAGACTTATGGTATTTATCATGGAGAAAAGTTTGTTTGTTATTTAGATGATTTTAATCTAAAAATGTATAAATATTTTTTGAAAGAGAATAATTTTTCTTATAGTAATGATAATAATAGTATTGGTTTTTATAGTAACAAGACTAAAATTGATTTAAAAGATGATATTGAGTTACACTTAAAATTAAAGGCAAAAGTAGAATCTTTAGATAATGATATAAACTTAAGAAATAAAGAAGATTTTGTTAAATTAGAACAGGAATTTAATAAGAGTTTGCAAGAGGATATAACTAAATTTATTAGCTTTTTACAAGAAAAAAAGACTGATATTTTAGGAATTAACTATAAGCATTTTCTAAAGACTAAAGAAAATGATAATGATTATTTTTCAAAATCCAAGGTTAATGTCGATGTTAAAATTAATATTAATAAACCAGGTTTAACAGTAAGGAGGGTTACAAATGAATAGTAAAAGACAAGGCGTTTTAAGTATCTTTTTAAGTCGTGGTCTTTATTTTGGAGTTGGTATTTCTTACATTTTAGCTCATGGTAATAATTTTACTATTATTAATTTTCTTTTAGGCTTTTTCTTAGGACTTTTTATGTTAATTTTGATGTTAAAATGTGATTGGCAAGTGTTTTTTCAAAGTATTTGGGGTAAAATTATTATTTTAGGATTATCTTTCTTTCTAGTTAATAATTGTCTAATTGCCTTTGCTGTTTTAGGAAGTAATTTTTATCTAATTAATACACCACCTTTATTTATTGTTGGACCTTTAATTATTTTAATTATATATGGGGTTAAAAAGGGTCTAGCAACCACTCTAAGACTTAGTGATATTTTAGTTTTTACCAGTGTAATTGTTGGCATTATAGCTATTTTAAGTATTCAAAAAAATATTGATTTTAGTAATTATTTTCCTTTAGAAATGGTTGATAAAACAGATACTTTAAAGTGTATTTTTAGTAGTGCTTTTTATAGTGTTAGTCCCATTATTTTAGAACTTGCTTTTCTAAAACAAGATGAAGTTAACAAGAAAGCTATTATTTATGGTTATTTAATTGGGGGATTTACTATTTTCTTAATGATTCTATGTATTTTAGGTATTTTTGGCGGCGATTTTGCCTGTATATTTCGATATCCTGAATATATATTGCTAAAAAAAGTTAGTTTATTTAATCAATTTGAACATTTAGAAACTTTTTTATCTATTCTTTGGTTTAATGATTTAATTATTACTAGTTTACTAGCAGGTCTTCTAATTAATAAAGTCTTTAAAAATAAATGGTTATATGCTGTAAGTATTATTCATTTAGCCTTTGTTTATTTTTTCTTTATTAATAATTATCAACACATTTTGATGCTTTATCACTATACTTTTTATATTTTAGCCGGATTAGTAATTTTAGGTATTCCCAGTGCTTTTGTTGCTACTAAAATTGAGACAAAAAAAAGACAAGCATCTTAATTTAAGATAACCTGTCATATGGCCAATAAGCATATATTACAATGCTTAGAGAAGATCGCCTCGTTTATGGAGACGCTTTGGAAGTATGGACGATTTAGCTTGCGTTTCATCATAAATGCGTTTCATTCGCGATATCTCCTTGTTTACTTGGTCAACACTTAAGTGTAAATCATTTGCTTGCCTAGCAATTGAATAACCGAGAACTCGAGTACGCAGGATATATTCTTGACGCCTATTGAGGTTGCCTTCATGAATGAAGGCTTCAATCACATCTTGGCTCCACGCAATTTGTCTTGCCATACCTCCGTTGCCAATCAGAACTCATACTAATGATTATAACATAGATATTTTATAATGAAAAGAAAAAATTTACTGATGTGTCCAGTTAGGCACATCATTTTTAAGCTATATTTCTTTCCCACAATATTTGCAAAACTTAGAATCTTTATCAATTTTGCTTTGACAATAAGGACATATTTTATCTTCGTCTGAAGTAAGTCCTTTCTTTATAGTTCTAGCAGTTGCTTCTAAGCTATCTTTAGTAGCGGCAGTCATTTCATCACTTATACTTTTGATATCATCTTTTGACTCGTCCATCATCTGTTTTAAAGATTTTATTTGCTTACTTAATAATTTTCCTTGTATATTAGGATTTAACATTGTTATAAAACCACCAATAATTATTATAAATGCTAAACCAAAAAGTATCCAAAAAAGTATCTCTATCATAATTCCTCCGTCTTAAGTTTAACATACTTAAAATATATTTTCTACATTCTTAAATTACCTAGTTCTTATAACCTCTTCTTCTTGATATTCACATATATTTTCTTTCTTATAAACATTATAGAGATTAATATCAGGGAAAACCATCTTATTAATTCTTAAATAATTTAAAGCCCCTTCTAAAGACACATCTGATATTTTATTATTATTAACATCATAATCGCCGCCATCTTTTTTAGTAGGATCAAAACTAGTTATTAAAGCTTTTGTTTCTACTCCTAATAATGAAAAGATTTTATTTAGTTTTACTAACTCATTAAATTCCTTCTCGTCTATCTTCGCTGGGATTTCAACCATCGCTTGTTTACCCGCTAAAGAATTAGTTAAAATGATATAAATATAATTTAACTGCTTACCCGTAATCGCGGTCTTTAATATTTTATTTTCTTAATGTCATTACCTTCTAATTTTAAATCAAACATCTTAGCTAAGACTAAATCTACCGTTTTACCATGGCCTCCTAAACCCGAAACCATTACGCCATTTATATCTAGAGCCTCTTCATTATAAACGCCAATGGTTTGGGTAGGAGTAATTAAAACTACACCGCCAAGACCAAAAGGAGCGTTCGTACCCATCTGTTGATGATAAGCATTTTTCTCTTGATAGAATTCTTCTAAATCTAATTTTTTCAAACTCATTATTAATTTTCTCCCTTAAATTTATTCATAATTCTTAATGTATTTAAAATCGTCAGTAAAGTAACACCTGTATCTGCAAAGACAGCCAACCACATATTAGCAAATCCGAAAACACTTAAAAGCAAGATTATTATTTTAATACTCATTGCAAAAACTAAATTTTCTTTAATAATTTTTTTCGTATATTTAGAAATATTAATGGCTAAAGGTATTTTTGAAAGTTCATCACTCATAAGAACAATATCACTAGCTTCAATTGCTGAATCACTACCAACCCCACCCATTGAAATACCTATATCGGCTCTTTTTAAAACGGGAGCATCGTTAATACCATCACCAACAAAAATAGTTATACCATTAATACTCGCAACATCCTCGAAAGATTTAAACTTATCTTGAGGTAACATTTCATATTTAATTTCATCAATACCAAGTTTTTTCCCAATATTTAGGGCAACCGCCTTTTTATCCCCCGTAAACATATAAGTTTTAATATTATTATTTTTTAACTCTTTAATAGTGTCTTTAGCATTTTCCTTTATTCCATCATTAATAACAACTGAGGCCATATGTTTACCATCGATATTTAAGTGTAAGTCTGTATCAATATCACAATCACATAATTTGCTATTACCAATTAAAATATTTTTTTTATCTAAAGTAA
Source organism: uncultured Bacilli bacterium (assembly GCA_934095825.1). Next base: position 19,858 of record CAKOKQ010000014.1, read on the forward strand.
AACTAATACCATTGCCTTCTATTTCTTTAAAGTTTTTAATATCCCTATTATCAATTTTACCCTTCTTTAATTTTAAAATTGACTTGGCTATAGGATGATTAGATAAAGACTCTCCCTTAGTTAAAAAATCTATTATTTCTTCTTTAGAATACTTATCGTCTAAAACTTCAATATTTTCTACATTAAAAGTACCATTAGTTAAAGTGCCAGTTTTATCAAAAATAATATTAGTTGTATTACTTAAATTATCTAAATAGTTACTCCCCTTTACTAAAACACCTTTTTTACTAGCCACCCCAATACCCGTAAAATATGATAAAGGAACCGATATTGCAATAGCACAAGGACAAGATATAACTAAGAAAGTTAACGCTCTATATAAACTAATTTTAAAAGAAACTTTAAATATTAAAGGTAAAATAATAGTTATTAAAATAGCTAGACCAATAATTATAGGGGTATAAATTTTACTAAACTTAGCAACACTGGTTTCGGTTTTTGTCTTTTTATCCGTAGCACTTTCTAGTAAATCCAAAATTTTGGCAACTGTCGAATTAGAAAAAGTATTAGTAGCTTTCATTTCTAAAACATCACCCATATTGATACTACCAGATAATACATTATCATTAATTTTAACATCTTCTAAAGTGCTTTCCCCAGTTAAGGCTGAAGTATCAAGGCTACTACTTCCCTTTATAATTACCCCATCTACAGGAATTTTCTCCCCCTTTTTAACTACTAAAATATCATTAATTTTTACTTCTTCAACCGGAATTTTAATAGTCTTATTATCTTCTAAAAGATAAGCAAAAGGTTCTTTAATATCTAATAAATCTTTAATAGACTTTCGGGAATTATTAATAGCTTTTTCTTCTAATATTTTCCCTATAGTATATAATGTTATAACCATCATTCCTTCTAAGACTTCTCCTATTAAAAGAGCCCCAATACAAGATATGGTAATTAAAGCATTTTCATTAATACCACTCCCCTTTTTTAATAGTTTAATGGCATTAATACTAGTCTTATATAAAAGAAGACTATAAGAAATAAGATATAGTATGATCTTTACTATCTTAGGTAATGGTAAAAAATATCCCAGTAAACCTATTCCTAAGGCTATAATTAAGATACTTAAATGATACTCTTTTATATTTCTATCATCATTTACTTCTTCATTTAAAGGTATATAAGCATCAGGTTCAACAGTCTTAATTAATGTATTTAATTCTTCTAAAGTATAATCTTTATCTGATTCATAAGAAATCTTACAAGTACTAAAGTTAACTACGGCATTATTAAAGTTAACATTATCATTTAACATTTCTTCTATTTCTCTAGCACAGTTAGCACAATCTAAATTATTTATATTATATTTATATTTTTTCATCAGTCTTCACCCTTTAATTTATGTTCAATATGTAAAATACCTATTTCATATAACTTAGTTATATGTTCATCATCTAACCTATAATATATTTCTCTACCATCTCTTCTAAAATTAACTATTCCCGCACTTCTAAGAACCGCTAATTGATGGGAAATAGATGATTTAGTCATATTAAGGACATTGGCTATATCACAAACACACATTTCATTTTTATCTAAAACCCATAATATCTGGGTTCTAGTTAGGTCTCCTAAGAGTTTAAATACTTCAGAAAGTCTTTCTAATTCTTCTTTTTCTGGTTTATTTTTTAAAGCTTTGTTAACAGCCTCTTTATGTATTATATTACAATCACATACATTTATATTTTCCATTATCTTACTCCGTCAATAGTTGAATACTCTTTCAACTAATTACTTCTTTATTATAGTTGAATATATATTCAACTGTCAAGATTAAAATATTAGTAAAACTTAAACAGTCTTACTAATATTATGATATGCTCTATCTAAAATTTCTTCTTTTCTAATCTTAATACTCTTCTTTATAAAATTTTTTTCTAAAGGTAAAAGAGTTTCAGTATCATCAATTATCTTATTAATCTTATCCATATTAATTCTAGGGACAATTCTTAATATTGCATGTTTTAAATCTTCGGGAGGATTTTTAAATATTTCATTATAAAATACTTTTTTACCATTTAATTTGTAAACGGAAAAAACATTATAACAAGTATTTTTAAACTCAGTATCATCTTTTAAAAGCTCTTCCTTTTTTTCATAAGATAGTAATGCGTGGAGTGAAGACCCGCAATCATATACAGGACTAAATTTATAATCACCAGTATTTTTATTATACAAAAGGCCAACATTATCTAAGTGTCTATCCGGATTACCGATTAAAGCATCAGCCACAAATAAATCCCAGAAAGATGCAATTATTTCTTTTTTATTTTTAATTTCACTATTATTTATAATGGCATAAATATCTTCTATACAAGCCGAATAAACTTTATCAGTATTAGTAATACTATTCCCCAAACTAGTAAATTCAACTAATATTTTCTCTTCATTAGTAAAATCTTTACAAGCAACAACTATTTTTTCTTTATTATATTCTATATATTTACCAAGTACTGTTTTTTGAACATTTAAACCTAATGTTTCAATTATATGACAGCCAATATATTTAGAAAACTGTATATTTGTATATGATATCCAATTTTTTCTTTAATAGACCTTGGAAACTTAAGAAGGTAGGTAAAACTATTATAAATTATCTTTTTCTTTTTTTCAGTTCCCCCATAAGTACTTGCTGCTTTAGTACAATTAGTAAAATCTATCATAATAAATACCACCATTTTCTAATTAATTAATTTTGTTTTCATCATATCATAATAATTAAAAAGCATTGACAATTATTATCTCTAAATTCTTAAAATTTGATGCGCTAAGGCACATGGTCTGAACCTATTTCTTTCACGGTCAATAAAACAGATGAATTTATAAATAAATATGAACTAACTAAGTAGTTTATGTAACAGATTGAAAAAAATATTGCAGCCGTTAAAAATGTAATACACACTCCGATAAGTTCGAGTTTTGTTGAAGGCAACAACAATAAATTTGAACTTATAATGATAATTGTATGCAAAAAATGAATTTAGTCAACCTTTTCAAAAAATGTTTTATAGCCTTTTTAGCAACAAAGAATAATTTTTCAATTTACAATTTCATTTAAAAACAGGATATTTCTATCCCATTCTAATTTGTTAAATACTTAAACTTTTGGAAGAACCTCACTACCTACTAATATATAAATTATCTTTTTAGCTTTTTTGATTCTAATTCATAATAGCTATACGCATACTTTAAAACTTCAAGCATTTCTTCTGAAGTTGCCTTACCAATTTGATATGATCCAATGGTACCAGTACTATACATAATTAAACGCATATCATCAAAACTCATGCAATCATTAACTACACAATTGGCAACATATCTCCTATTGTTTATTAGATCAACTCGGGCACCGATTAATTCCCAACGATCACAACTATAAGATCTTTCATGAGTAGTTCTTAAAGCAGTATAATAAGAATCAATTCCATCATAAATAGTACCAGCACTATAATGATGATCCAAAACACGATCTAAATCAGAAGACCAATCTATTTTTTTAAACAACCCTACACGGTTATTGTTGTAAACGCAGACAACGACATTGCTTACATCTTTTAATTGCTGTGGGACTACAGCTACTCTTTCTTGAGCTTCTACCATACCGTTGTATAATTCTGCAATTTCTTTCAAATTTTCTAACATAGCCTTTAATTCAGCAATTTTTTCTACTTTTTCCAATTATAAAATCCCCTTTCAGAAAAATCTATTTTATTCTAACACTTTTTTCCTGAAAGTCAACTATAATCTAGTAATTGATATTGCGCACTTTTTTCAAAGTCATTTCCCAAGTAAATTGCCAAAAGAGAGTTATAAACTCTCCTATAGATTATTAAGAGTCATTATTATTCACTACATATTATCACATAATAATAGGTGAAATTTTATCATCTTTCCTCACACTAGAACTTATTGTTCTTTTGCCTAACTTCACACTAAATTTTATTGAACCAATTTTTTAAAGCAAACAGATAATATTAATTTCCTGATAACATATATGGATTATTTATAGTACCATCACCCGATTTTAAGGAATTTGCTTTTAAGTTAATAACAGGTTTGACGCCTAATTTTCGATAAGAAATATTTGCATCATCTGCTAAAATACTTGAATCAAACCCACGGATATGTGAATAATTGTTATCATACCTATAAGGAGATATGCTCCATGAATAGACGCCGCTATACAAAAAATATATCTTGTTATTCTCTTTATAACCGCCAGCTAAAACTACTTCATCAGTTGAAAGCATAGAAACAGAATATTTTAAAGCACTATTTCCATTTATATTATCATTTACTGTAAAAGCATCATTTAAATTTAGACACTTAATAGTTATCTTCGAATTAGAATTATTATCATAAGGCCCATAATTCCACCTATATTGCGTATAAGCCTTTCCAGCGCCACTGCTGGTAGTGATATTTCCTATCATCGTTTTATCATTGCAAAATATATTGTCTGCTATATGTTGTTCATTCATTGAACCATTTATATTATTTTCATACCAATTATCCACATATTTCTTTACTGTCGAATCATTTATATTAGCATGAGTTTCTTCATAAATTGAGGAATTAGGTGTTCCATACATATAACCAACATAAGCATTATCATCGCTTTGTTCATTAAAAGCACTTTTTCCGATTATTCTATCATCACTGGCTTCACCATTTGTGTGAGCAGTTGTTCCATCATATATCATTCTGATTGAACCGTCGCCATTAATACGAACTATTCTCCAATAAAAGCCCGCAAACTTGACATAATTATTTTGAACATTGCCACGATAATAATATGAAGTACCATAATTATCTGGTGCACTACATAACAAAGAGTTTTCTGATTCAGCACTTGTTACATTAACTGAACCATCATCATTAACTGTTGGACACTTACCAGTAGTATCTAACTGAGCAACGATTTTATCAACAATACCAGTATACATAGAGACATCAATAACTACTTTGGCAGAAAAACTTTTATTTTGGGCATCATCAGCTAAAGTAACGCTTTTATCCATCCATAAAGATATACTATACTCCTTAGAGGCACCGGGTGTTAAAACATTAGTATCTAATATTCTTGATTCTACAGAACCACTAATTATAGTTTTGGTCTCATCATAACTACTTAATAACTTAATATCCCTGTTATTAACTAAAGATGCTAGATATTTACTATTTAAAGTAGTACCTTCTAACATTTCTAAATTAACTTTATATTCAGCTGACATAGAACAAGTATTAGTTATTTTAAAAGAATATGGTGTTAATTTTCTACCCTCTTCATCACTTATAGGATACATATTAGTTAGATTAATTTCATTCTTTTCATTAGTCATATCTAATTTTAAACATTTACTAACGGCTATATTATTATCTGTTTGCATATAAGTAAATTTCCAATAAGCATAAGACATACCTAATCCTACTAAACCTATAAGACATATTATTACTATGGTTAATATTATTTTTCTTTTATTATGTAACATAATTCCACCTACTACTATTATTTCCATTTAAAAATAAATAATACTTATTATGGTCATTTGAATACCATTTACACACTTTACACCTTTCCTAGAGTTTAAAGCTCTATGAAAAACCTAGGTGAATACTGGCCTCAAAGGCCATTTGACCACAAATTTGACCAGAATAGAATTTTAAAAAAGTAATTACTTGACGCCTGCAAACCCGCATAAATATGGGAAAGTTTACAATTTATTTTGACTAGAAAATTGACTATAAATTATATCTAATAGGTATATTTTTAATGGAAAATTGTCTATTTTTATGGTATATTTAATGTATAAATTAAAAATAGTAGTACGAAAATACGCTTTCATAGAGCTTTAAACTCTATGAAAATTTTTATTTAGGAGTATTTTACTCAATTTCTATGATTTTATGCAAATAAAAACTGTTATAAAATCAAATTTTAATATTCTTAAGGATTTCTTTATTAAATAAACTAGTTTTAATAATTTTAAAATTTTTTTATACTAAAAAGGAGTAGCACTTAACTACCCTTTACTATCAAACAATTTATCTTGCATTGCTTCTGGATTATTCATGTATAATTTATATAACTGATAAATATCAGTATCTTGATATTTTACTTCTTCCAACCCATTATTTAAATCTAATATTTTAGCATTACGATAACTTATTAAAATTGGCGAGTGGGTTGCTATTATAAACTGACTACCCTGTTTAACTAAATCGTCTATTAAACAAAGCAAAGATAATTGACTCTGGGCTGATAAAGCAGCTTCGGGCTCATCTAAAATATAAAGTCCATGGTCAGTAAAACGATTTTGGATTACTTTTAAAAAAGATTCACCATGGGAACACTTGTGAAGATCACCACCATAATATTTATAAAGACTAACATAACCACTTTTAACTAGATTTTCTATTTCTGACGAAAAATTATAAAAGCTTTCCGCCCTTAAAAAGAATTTCATTTTAGGTTTATAAATATTAGTAATTCTTAAATATTTATATAATTCAGATGATGTATCATTAGTATCATAAGAAAAGTTTTGGGTACCCCCTTCTTTTGGTAATCCTAAATTAATAGCAATAGCTTCAATAAATGTCGACTTACCAATACCGTTTTCCCCAATCAAAAAAGTTACAGGACTATCTAGGGTTAATTCTGTAAAGTTTTTAAGGGCAGGAATAGCAAAAGGATACTTGGAAAAATCAGGTACCCTCTTTCGATCTAAAATTATTTTACTTAAATATAGTTGTTTATCGAAATTCATCTAAACCATTCCATATCTATTTAATATTTTCTATTCATTATATCTATCTTTTTCCCAGCGGGCAAAAATACCACAAGGTAATACTAAATCACTATTTTTAACAGGTAATCCTAGCTCATCGCTAGTAATATACCCTTTATTTTTAATACAAAGTTTTAATACATCTTCTAAAACATTCATTGATAAACCTGTTGTATAAGAATTTATTAAGAAAAGTATAGCATCATCACTTAATATCTTACTACAAGCTTCCACTAAAGGATATAAATCTTTTTCAATATCCCAAACTTGTCCGTTACTTCCTCTACCAAATGATGGGGGATCCATTAAGATAATATCATATTTATTACCACGACGAATTTCTCTATCTACAAACTTTTTACAATCATCAACAATATAACGAATTGGTTTATCACTAAGACCACAGGCAGAAGCATTTTCTTTAGCCCAGTCAACCATACCTCTACTAGAATCAACATGAACAACACTTGCCCCCGCACTTAAAGCCGCCATCGAAGCAGCCCCAGTATACGCAAATAGATTTAATACTTTAACTTCTCTTTTAGCATCTTTTATCTTACTTATTAGCATATTCCAATTATAAGCTTGTTCAGGAAATAAGCCGGTATGTTTAAATCCCATTAACTTTAAATTAAAAGTTAAATCATGATAACTAACTTGCCAACTAGAAGGCATTTTAATATTTTTTATATCCCAAGAGCCTCCACCTTTATTACTTCTATTATAAACGGCATCTATCTTCCCATTATAAGGATTATTAGAAGGCCATATAATTTGGGGATCGGGTCTTTTTAAAATAACATTATTCCAACTTTCAATTTTCATTCCTTTATCCATATCAAGAATTTGATAATCTAAAAAATCTTTAACTAATTTCATAAAATCCACCTAACTAAGTAAATATTTAACTAAAGGATCGATAAGTTCTAAAATACCATGAGTATAGAAGAAGAAACCTAAAACTACTACTTGAACACTAGTTTCATAATATAAATTAATACTTGTAAGAAGTCCTAAAACCATAAAGGCTATTAAGGTAAATATTCTTAATTTATACATTCTATCTCTACGATCATTATAATAACTGGTCTTAAGTAACTTAGCTATCCCCATTAAAGCGGTCCAACTAAGAACGGAAGCTGCTAACTGAAAGGGATTATTAAATGAAAAGAATAATCCTACTATACCAACACCTAGACTAATTATCATAGTATATAATCCTTCAAAATCTTTTGATTTTCTAGTTAATATAAACTGAATAAAATTTAGGATAGCATAAAGTATCATAATCGTAAAGAATAAATTTTTAATATCAGTTATTTTAAATGTTGGAAGTATTAACATAACAATACCTATAATAATTAAGATAGTATCAATTACCATATCTACTTTTTGTTTTAATTTCATAAATCTCACCATTTTTCTTATTTTTATAATTTTAAATTATTTATTTTTTTTGAATATCTTGGGCTAACTTATTTAAATAAGTACCTAAGTCTTCTTCTATTTTTATAGTACTATAATTTTCTAATAAGGGTGTACTTTCTTTTACAGCCACACTAGTATTAACAACATAAGTCATAGGAATATCGTTATTAGAATCTCCAATACTCATTACTTCGGATGAATCTAAATTTAAATATTCTAAAACTTCACTAATACCTTTACCCTTGGTATTATTTTTATTATTAATATCATGAAAATAAATTTTATTAGGAATTCTTTTTTCTAAATAAATAGCTTTAGAAGAATTAACTATATCTACTTCGGGTATTTGATCTTTAAATAAATATTTCATAGTAATCATTCGTTCATAATTATTTGATGTAATAGTAAGGCCAACAATTCCTGTACTTATATCATCGTTTTTACGAATATAATAGTTATTACTAGATTCATGAGCTAATAATTTACAATTATGACTACTAGTGAATTCAAATATTTTCCTGATAGTCTTACGCGATATTTTACTAGCATAAATTATTTCATTATTATCATATCTTTTAACTAAGGCTCCATTACAAGCAATAATTATAGGATAAACGCTTAATTTGCGCGCTAAGTTTCTGGCATGAATAAAGTTTCTACCCGTAGTAATAATTACTTTAATTCCTAAGTTACTTAGAAGTTCTAATGATTCTATTATTTTCTCATCAATCTTTTTATTTACTCTTAAGGTTCCATCTATATCTATAAATATGGCTTTTAGCAAGTTAATCACTCCAGTCCTTTTTATTATACTATTTTTAATTTAAACAAGTCTATAGTTTTTAAAATTAAATCGTATTAAATTCTATGAAAAAAGATTCCAAGAACCAGTAAACTAAGTACTCTTGAAATCTTACAAAGTTATTTTATCTTTTTATTAATTAGAACTGTTCTTAATTTATTTCTACTGCCACCATAAATATCAGAAAAATAATCATCACCAATCATAAATACTTCATCTGGTCCTAAATTTAAGTCCTGAAGAGCTTTTTTAAAACTAGATTTTGAAGGTTTATAAGCCAGACCTATGTAATTAATACCAATATTCTTTAGATATTTTTTCGTATTTTGAGAATAGCCATTACTTAGAACGACAATTTTTAATTTACTTTTAGCCATTTGTAACCATTCTTGATTGACTTTGGTAATATCTTCTTTAGCAAAGCGTAAGGTTTCATCTAAATCAATTATTAAACCTTTAATACCATTCATGATTAAATCATCTAAGGCGTCGCTAGAAAGTTCTTTGATATCCCTAACTATTAAATCAGGTTCTATATTTTTACTTAAATAATAATTGATAAGATCAAATACAATGTTGCAAAAATCAGCAACAAGTTTATCGAGCACTAGCGCATTTTTCTAACTAGACACATAACATCTTCGTGAATAGCTTCTCTACTGCGCATAGTATTCCCTTCAGTTACATTTATAGTACTCCATTTTAGATAATTACTAACAAACTGGGCTGATTCATAAATTTTTCTTTGCGTATCAACACTTTTTTCAAAGATATCTTTTTGAACACCATCATTAGTTTCTCTGGCTAGACGAAGTTTAGTTAAAGTATCAAAGTCTCCATTAAAGAAGACTACTAAATCAGGTTCACCAATACCTAAATTATAATATTCATAGGCTTTCATTTTAGCAATCATATCTTTCTTTTCATCTTCATCCTTACATTTTAAAGTTTGATAAATAAAACTAGATGTCGTATAACGGTCTAAAAGAATGGTTTTTCCTTCCGCATAATATTTCTTTAAATAATTACGCCATACATATTCTCTATCAATGGCATAATAACTTTCAATTACTTCATCGGGAATTTCATCTAATTCCCCTAGTTTTCCTTTTAAAAACTTGACTGCCATAATTCCAGAACCAAAGCCATAACTTGGGAAATGCCATTGTTCACATTCGGTTTCACTCTCTAACGCTTTTTTTAATAATTCTAACTGAGTTGATTTACCAACACCATCACAAGCTCCTTCTAATACAATTAATCTTCCTTTATTTTCCATAATCTAATTCTCCTTATTTTTTTTGTTTATTTTTTAATATATTTTATAATTTTCTTTCTAATCTAATAACATGACAAGGACTACTACATTTATAGTCATTAAACATACAACGATATTTATTTAAATATGTTTCCACTACTTTAGCTTGCTTTTGATAAGCAGCCTTTATGCTGGGATTAGTTGCTAAATCAGCTTTTGTTAATAATTCGTTATAAATATAAGGAATTACTTCTAAAGTATACATACGAGCAATTTCACTTTGAGCACGCATACAACATCTTTCTTTACTAACATAGTTAAATAAATTAGCTAGGGTGGCATTCATATTTACTTTAACATTCATTCCTAAAGGATAAGTTTCTTTAATTTTATTAATATCACCAAGATACTCTTTTATAAGTTCTGGGTAATCATTTAAAAATAAGGGAACCGTAAAAGTAATTTCTTCCTCAGGCACTTTCATTTCTAAATCGATAGTGCGATGTCTTTGATTTTGAGCAAGACAGGATAATGATTGATAATTATTATAACTTATATTAGAAGTTGTTACTTCATTGGGAAAATCGATGGCACTAAATTTATTTCTTTTTGCAAATAAAGATAAATCTACACTCTTAGTATTAGCAAAAAGTAGAGAATCATCACCCTGATAAGTAAGATATAAAATATTTTTACCCCGAAGTTTTACTTCAGCTTCTAGGGTATCATCACTTGTAATCATCTCATAAACATCATTTTTAGTTAATAAAACTTTCTTATCTTTTAAAGCATTCATAAATTCTTGCATTTCGGGTACACATGATTTTTCAAAATCGTCTAAGGGATTGTTAATTACTCTTTCCATCATATAAGCAATTTTATTAATTTGAGCAAAAGGGACAGTATAAGTAATACTAGTACGCGTAGCAAGTCCCAGAAAATTACGCGCATTTTCTTGAGCTTTTTCTCTAATCATGCGGGTAGCTTCATTATCGCTTTTAGCTGTTTTCCGAAAATAATCCCAATAGTCTTTAGTTATAACTTTTTCAAATATTTCAAGCCATTTATGATATAACTCAATTTCCATTCTAGTGTTATATTCGCTTTCTTTAGCCTTGGTATATCTTAGGGATAACTCATCAGCGGCATATTCTTTTTCATTATTTAAGATTAAGCATAATCTTCTGGATATTCCTGTTATTTCTAGACTTACGACTTCTTGTTCAGATGGCGTTGTATGGGCTTGCAAAATTGTTGAAATACCTCTTCTTATAAGATTTGCCCGCGAATTATTTTTTCTAATATCAGCCGTGGTAACTAATTTATCATCGTTACTTTTAGCAACACAAACTGCTGCTCTTACTCCTGCTTCATATAAAGCTTCTTTTTGGTCAAAACAACCATTTTTTACAAACCCTTTGGGTGATAATTGTATATCTATCATTATAATTCCTCTTCCTGTTATAAATTTTTTCTTTTAAAAAGTAAGCAAATCACTCTTCTGACTTGCTTACCATATAAATTAATCCAGCAGCACCCACACAAATGGCTAAAACAACAACAATAACTACTGCTGTTTTAGTTTTTTCTACTTTTTCAGGGACATCTGCTACTACTTCTAATCCTAATTCTTCAATTAAGTTGGCGCGTTCATCAAGATTATAATAATCGTTAATAGCGGCTAAAATTTGTTCTTTGTTGATATCACCAAAACCACTGTAACGAGTCTTACCGATAACGATATAAGGAACGCCATACTCACTGTCTTTAAAATGCTCAGCTACTTTAGCTAAGGCATTACTGTTCGTTGTATTATACCATGTTTCATATTTTACTAAGTTAAATTTAGATTTTTCTTCACCACTTAAAGATTTAACCCATGTAAAGAATTCTTCACAATGAGGACATCCTTTACCATAGAAAACATAAACATTAGCAGCTTCTTTTTGTCCATCAGCCAAACAAACAATTGGCACAAAAAGTAATACAAGAGCAATAAGCAAGTTACATATCTTCTTCATTTTACTACCTCCTTAATCGATTATACTATAAAAAAGAAAATTAGCCAAAATAAATCGACTAATTTTGCTATTTTTTTTGAGTTTTTATTTTAAGTAAATTTATCCTAAGGCTACATCCAGTATCATCATGATTATAAAGCCTGCTAAGGTATACATAGTTATCATATTTTTATTATGATTTTGTTGCGACTCGGGAATTAATTCTTCAACAACAACAAATATCATAGCCCCTGCCGCAAAGGAAAGTAAAAATGGCATAATATATTGAATTTTTAAAACTAGTAAAGCTCCCATAATGGCCGCAAGAGGTTCCACAATTCCGCTTAAGGCCCCAATTATAAAGGCTTTTGTTCTACTCATTCCTTCTCTTCTTAGAGGTAAAGAAACAGCGCAACCTTCGGGAAAGTTTTGAAGACCAATTCCTAATGCTAAACCTAAAGCCGCAAGAACGGTAGCTCCTTCTAGTCCGTAAACAATGGAACCAAAGGCTACACCAATTGAAAGACCTTCCGGAATATTATGAATAGTAATAGAACTAACAAGCAAAAATATTCTTTTAGAAGTCTCATCTTTCTTTTGTTTAGCCATCATTTTAGAAAATAATTTATCAGTTAAAAATAATAATAAACCGCCACAAAGAAATCCTAAAGGAACAATAACATACGGTAAGAAAGCCATGTTACTTGCCTCTTTAATTGCCGGAGCAAGTAAAGAAAAGTAAGAAGCCGCTAACATGATTCCTGCCGAAACACCTAATAAGATATCCGATACATTTTTATTAACTTTTTTAAAGAAAAAAACAATTGCTGAACCTAAAGCCGTTATTAAAAAAGTAAAAGTTGCTGCTATAAAAGCTTGCATAACTACATTTAAATTGATAAACCAATCCATAAAATCACCTACATTATGATATGAAATATTTAAAAATACTTGTAGGCGTTTTAATTATATGGTATATTTTTGATATGCCCATTTAGTATAATGGTATTACAAATCCATGGTAAGGATTAAAAGTAAGTTCGATTCTTACATTGGGCACCAGATTGATAAAAAGCTCGAACTTTTCGAGTAGTAATAAATGCTAGCTAGAAATAGTTAGTTTTTTTAATATAAATTTTATTATATAAAAAGATTAGTTGTATTTCAAACTAATTCAATCAACAAATTGTAATTTGTATGATTAATAAACTATAACTCTATATATAATTTTTTTCTCTTATTTGTTACAAAATGT
>CAKOKQ010000015.1 GCA_934095825.1 uncultured Bacilli bacterium
ATTCTCTTATCAAAAATGGCCCCAGTTACTTTTTAATGAATATAAAGGAGTTTAACTATGACAAAGAAAAATATAATGTTTTTAAGTATATCTTTAGTATTAATAATATTACTAGGAATAGGAGTATCTTATTCGATGTGGAATGTTAGTGTTAGTCAAGATACTAATAATACTGCTTATACTGAGTGCTTTGATTTATCTATAAATAATAAAGAAAATAATATATCTTTGGATAATGCTTATCCAATAAGTAATGATAAAGGTAAAAGTTTGACTCCTTATACTTTTACTATTACTAATACTTGTGATATAACGGCTCAATATAATATTAATTTAGAAGTCTTAAAAGATTCTACTTTATCTAGTAAATTTATTGATGTCATGTTTGAAGGTAATATAAATTTACTTAGTAGTTATGATTCTACGGATAAAGTAAATACTAGTAGTATTGGAAGTAGAAAACTTACTACAGGCATCTTAAAATCTAATGAAAGTAAAGATTATTCTCTAAGACTATGGATAGATTATAATACTACTTTAGAAGATTTAAACAATGAGATTAAATCTTTTAAATCAAAAATAGTAGTAGTAGGAAAACCTATAAATTATACTGGTGATACCGTATTTAATTTTGATTACACTGGTTCTGAACAAACTTTTACTACCCCAATTTCTGGAACTTATAAATTGGAACTTTGGGGAGCTAGTGGTGGAGGCGCAAATGATTATATTGGTGGATTAGGCGGATATGTTTCTGGAAATATCAAATTATATAGCAATCAAAATTTGTATGCTTATGTAGGAGAAAATCCTTCTTATACAAGTACATCTTGTTATTCTTACAATCCAAATTCTTCTTTTAATGGTAGTACTGTAGGAAATTGTTCCGGTGGCGGTGGTGCAACTGATATAAGAATTGTTCGTTCAGACAATTGGTACGATTTTCTTGGAATAAAATCTAGAATTATGGTGTCTGCTGGCGGCGGTGGTGCAATTTATAAAGGCCATGGTGGCTCAGGCGGTGGCCTAATTGGATATGATGGTTATGGCTTTAGCACAATAGTAAACAGTTATGAAATTGGCAAAGGAGGAACACAAAATTCGAGCATATTTGGAGTAAATAAAACCTCGGAAACTACAATCGGCGGTGGCGGTTATTATAATGGCAATCTCGGCTATGCTGCAAACTCTGGTGGCGGTTCATCATTTATTTCCGGACATAATGGCTGTGATGCCATAAAAGAAGAAAGCACCGAAGATAATATTATTCATACAGGACAAAGCATTCATTATTCAGGTTATTATTTTACTAATACTTTAATGATAGATGGGGAAGGTTATAGATGGACAACTAAAAAAGAAGAACAAATAGGTATGCCATCACATTCAGATAACTCTATAATTATGGGAAACTCTGGTAATGGTTATGCTAGAATAACTCTAGTAAGTATAGAAGAATAGGATAATATAATGAAATTAATAATATAGTGTGTAAATTCAATAAATTACATGCTATATTTTTATTTAAGCTAATATCAGGGAAGTAGATAATTAAAAAACTTGCAAAAACTATAAAAAGTAGTATAGTATACTTCAAGTAAAACGAAGGGGTGGTTTTTTATGATAGGAGAAAGTACAGGAAAGAATTTACAAGGGGCTTTTGCTAAGTGGTATCCTTTAGCATGTGATTACTATAACGAACATGGTAATCTCTTAGTTCCCAAAGCATACAAAACAGCAGATGGCGCCAATCTAGGAATATGGATAGTAGATCTTCGAGCTAGATACTATTCTAAAACCTTACTTATAACCCAAGAAGAGGTTGATAAATTAGAAAAAATTGGCATGGTATGGAATGTTCCAGAGTATCAATGGCAACAGAAATATAATAAAGTTAAAAAATTTTATGACGAGTATCATGATTTAAGCTTACTTCCTCTATATAAAGGAGAAGAGGGAAAATATCTTTTATCTTGGGTAAAATTGCAACGAGGAATATATTATCAAAGAAAAGAAGGAGCAGCATATCAAGAAAAAATAGCTAAATTAGAAGCCGTTGGTATCATTTGCAAGCATAAAGAAGAAAAATGGGATGCAATGTATAAATTAGCTTGTCTTTATAAGGATACATATCATAATCTTTTAGTTCCAGTTTGTTATGAAACAGCAGATGGTAAGAAACTTGGTGATTGGATCCGAAACCAAAGAGCAAACTATCAAAATGGCCTTTTATTAGATGAGCGAATCGAGGCTTTAAATCACATCGACATGGTCTGGAAAGTTAATGAAAATAGGTGGAATTTGATGTATGAAGAAGCCTTAAAATACTATCAAATCTTTCATAATCTTACTATTCTTAAAAACTATCAACCAATGTATGTAACTAAAGAGGAATTGACTTCTTGGCTAAAAAATCAAAAAGCTTATTATAAAGCTAACAAAAAATTAACCAAAGAACAACGCCAAAAATTAGAATTAATCAAAATAGATAGGGATAATCAAAAAGAAAATTGGCAAGAACTGTATGTCTTAGCAACTAAATATTACCAAGAAAAAGGCCACTTACTTGTCCCTCGTGATTATAAAGAAGGCGGCAAGTCATTGGGAACTTGGGTTGAATCCCAACGCCGCCGTCATCATCTTAAAAGATTAACACTTGAACAAATAGAATCCTTAAAAGCCATTGGTATCATCTGGGAACCTAGAAAAAACCTGGCTGATATCTACGCTTGTATAGATGAATTTAACTTACCTATAGATAAAAATCTTAATAGAGAAGTTTTAAATCGTATTTCTTTAATTGAATTTATAGCCAAAACTAACTATTTGCTTAATGAAAAAAAGACTTTACCAATAGATGATGATGGTCACTTAAAAGAAATCTTTACCATGAGCAGTGTTGCAATAAAAAATAACTCTGAGTACAATCTAACTTTAGAAGAAATGATTAAATTATACGGTAATAAAGAAACCTTGAACTACCAAAATAAACTAACTTTAAAACCTTAATCTAAAGATATAAAAATACTTTTTGGTAAAAACTACTAAAAATTATATGGATAAAACGAAGTAAGAGAAAATTTACTAATTTCCCTTGCTTTTTTTTTCTATTTATAAGATAATTAAGGAGTATAGATAGTAAGGAGTCGTAAAAATTATGGAATATGGTATCGATTATATATTAAAATTACCAACTGAAGATATAAAAACTTATTTAGAAAGTGCTAGTATAATAGATATCCTAGCTATCTTAGAAAACATCAAAAAGCGTACAGAAATGGATTATGCTTCTCTAAATAGATTAGAAAAAATTGAAGAACAAACAAAAGTAAATAAAAAATCCCTTACTGATATTGAAAAACGCATCAATATTGCTGAAAAAACCAATGCTTCTAAATCAGAAATAGAGGCTTACTGGGAACAGTATCGTTCTTATGATACTGTAATTGACGAGTTAACCAGTCAAAAAGAACAACTTATTCAAAATTTTAACGATAAGAAACAATCAATTTTTACTCTAGCTTGGAATATGATTTTAGAATCTCCTGTTTCTAAGTTAGAAGATTATCGTAACCATCTAATAACTTGGTTAAAAAATAGAATTGAAGCCATTGAAACTAATAAAAATCATAAAGAAATTACAACTAATACCCTTTTAGAAGAACGAAATTATACTAAAGAAGATATTACTGCAAAAGCGATCGAACTAGAGATTAAGACTTTAGAAGATCAAATTTTAAATCATGAACTAATTTTAAATGCGGAAACGATTGCAAAAATTAAGTCTTTGCGTGCGAAAAAAGATTCTTTAGAGCATGAAACTTTTACTTATGTTTGTACGGAAAAAATTAAAACATCCTTAAAATTGATAAGTAATGATATTACTAAACTTCAAATGGAACTATCTAACCTACTTAAGATGGATATTGATTCTTTAAAAGAACTAATTTTAAGCGATTATGTTCAGACTAAAGAAGAAATAAAACTTGCTAACTATGTTCGTATCTATCGTTCTTATCTAGAAAATATTAGTAAAGTAGCCCTACCTTTAAAGGCTGATTATCGTAGTATCTGTAGTGATTATGCTACTAAACTAAATTCCTTAGAAAATCCTAAATTTGAAAATGAAACCTTAAATGATTTAGATAGTAAATTAAAAGAATCACATAATTATATTAAGACTTTAGAAGAATATAAAAAGAAACAACCAAGTGTTCAAGATGAATCAAAATTTCTTTACAGCACAGTTCGTGCAAGTGGCTTATTTAATTTACCATTTCAAAAAGATAAATGGCTTTCTTATTTTGGTAAATATTTTGAATCTTTAATTAATACGATAAAACCATTAGAAGAAAAAAATAGTCAATATATTTCTTTAGTTTCAGTTTCTTTAAAGAGTAAGAGAGTAGAAAATGAATTAGAAGAATATCGTACTGATTTAAGAAGTATGTTAGATGAACTATATAACCAAATCTTATCTTTATATTTAAAGAGTAATTTATATATTAATGTTAGTATCTATGATTATCGTGATACTGAGACCCTTACTAAATACATTGAGTATCGCAATATTAGCATCGATAAAGAAATTGCTGAAGTTAAGAAAAATATTGAAGAATTAAATCGTAAAAAAAGTAATATCCTAGATTTTGTAAATGATACTTATGCCCAAATTGATAATGTTATTAAGCTTAAGTTAAATAGTATTTTTAATGGTACTTATGTAAAAAAAGAGGAAGTAGTAGAAAAACCGCATCATTTCTTTGAAGATTTAAGTCCTTTAGATGAAATTTATGCAAACACGGCTTCTTCATATGCCGGCCTTTCCGAAGAAATGGTTAATCCAACTTTAAGTAGTGATACTGAGGCTGAAAATAACGATTTTAATCCATTCTTTATGGAAGATACTCCAAGTGATAATCCTATAAATAATGATATTTTTATGGATTCTGATTCTAGCAAAGAAGAAATAGTGCCATCGCGAGAAAAACAACTTATTTCAAGCCCTGATGAGACCAGGGAAGTTACAACTTTTAATCCTGATGATATCTTTGGTAACTCTCTAAGTAGTGATATCAATACCGAATCAGAACACCAAGAAAGTGAAAGTATATCTTCTGCTAAACCTAGTAAAGAACAAACAACATATTCAAAAGAATTAGTTTCAGATGAAACTTCAACTAATAGTGATGATATAATATCATTTGATGAAGAATCTAAAGAGAGTAATGATGAAAAGTCTACAGCTAATGATAATAATATCTTTGATGAAAACTTAAGTTCTATTGATCGAAAAGCCTTTAAAGATTTACTTGAACCTAAAGAAGTATCTTCTTTTAATGTTGATTTAAAGACTGAAGAAGATCAAAATAAGACCTTAAAATCTGAAGATAAAGAAACAACAAAACTCCAAAGAGGTATTAAAGTAATTAAACAAGAACCAGTTGTAGCTGCTAAAAATCCTAAAGTTTCTCATGAAAGCAAAACTAAAAAAGTAAGTACTGAAAATTCTGCTCCTTTAATAACTGATGCCGCTGAGATTAAAGAACGCATTGAAAATAGTCATGGCGATAAAAATAAACCAAAACCATTATTTAATCCCGCCAGCGCTAGCGAAGTAACTGATGAATATAATGATACTAATGCGCCAATTGATTTAAATGCCTTCTTATCTGGCTCTTTAGCGTCTAATAACAAGGAAAATAGTAGCACTATCCAACCAGAAGAAACTAAACCAGATAAAAAATTAGCCCTAAGTCAAGATGATAATATCAACTTAATGGATTTCTTAAATCAAATTGAAAATAATGACTCAAAAGCTGCTTAGGATTTACATAAAAATTATAAATAATAGTAATAAGATTCTCTTTGGATTAATGTTACTATTATTTTTTTTAAACTAAAAGAGCAAAAAATAACTTTAAAAAATCGACAAGATACCATCTTTATGTTAAAATTATGAATAGATAAAGGTAGTGAGGATATGCAAAAATTTATAGGAAAACTAAAAGAAAATAAGAAACTTATAATCATAGTTGGAATTGTTTTAATCTTAGTAGTAGCTTCAATTATTATTGTCCCTAAGCTATTTCCTAAGAAACACGAAATATCAACTGATAATCCAACCATCCGGGAATTTGAAAAATATTTAAATGATAGTATTAAACCCTTTACAGAGGAGACTATTAAAAACTTTATTGAAAGTACGGATAATGTAGCTGAACTTAGTAGTAGTTACTGGGGTGTAATGTATACAAGCGAGATTCATGATGATATTAAAATTTTATATGCTCTAAGTAGATTGTTTTATGATGACTCCGATTTAGTGACATATATGAATAATAAAGCGATGTTTGACTACAGTAATAATCTAGGTGAAGTTAAATTATCTTTAAAATTTATTAATAAAGTATTAAATGCTAAATTTGTTGATACCGAAATTGCCAAAAATACAATTCTTACAAGTGGCTTCTTTTATGGTATTAATACTGTAGTTTGTGATGATACTTATTGCATTATATCAATTAAGACTAATACTAATTCAGGCAACAAATCTGATGGTTTATATAAAAATAGCGATGCTGAGGTTGTTAAAACGGCCAATGGTTATGAGATAACTGATGAATATTATTATTATGAACTTGAATTTAGTGGGGCGATGAAGTTTGCTTTATATGATAATGCTTTTAAAGATACAACTTACTGTGAGACAACTATTTACGGTATGATTTATTCCGATTTTGATTTACCATCATCTTGCAAGCAAGATAGAACATTTAATAAAGTAAAATTTAACTTTGATAAAAATTATAAATTTATTAGCAAAGAAAATTTATAGGAGTTTTACAATGAAAAAAAGATTGTTTATATTTATATTATTTATGCTTTTACAGATAAAATATG
This sequence comes from uncultured Bacilli bacterium, assembly GCA_934095825.1. Next base: position 6,904 of record CAKOKQ010000015.1, read on the forward strand.
TTAATGCTGCTTGCCCACTAGAAGATCAAGTGGCCGCTAATAATGCGGCTGGTTCCATAAATGCTGTTGCTAGTCGTCTCGAATATACATATGATAATTATGATGAGGAACACGATGAGCAGCAACAAGTTACAGCCTATACTGGTATGATATATGTTTATAATTTAACAAAGGATATTTATTTTGATATTGCAAACGATAACGGTAAAGAAACTTATACCTATGCGGATGATGTTGATGGCGCTATTGCCATTTCTACTGGGTCCATGGCTGTTGTAAAAAACTACACTATTTCTATTTATAGTTCTAATAAAGATTGTGGCACTTCCCCCATTAGAACTATCGATTTAACCTTGCCACGCTACAATCCTTTCTATGGTTATTTAAGGTGCCAAGATTATCCTGATTATTATTATTGTGGCCAATTTTTAAATGCCGATTTAATAACCGAAACTGATTTTATGAACGGCTTAGATGAATATGCTAAGACTCATAAAAAAGAAGATGAAAACAGAAGAGAAGGTATAATTGCAAATACTATTCAATTTATTAAAAAATACTGGTATCTTCTAATAATCATTATAGTTGTTATAATTATTATTACTGTAGGAATCAAGAAATATAAGGAAGAAAAAAGAAAGAAGGAAGTGGTTTAAGATGAAAAAAGTAGGTAGATTACTTTTATTACTATTTGCAATATTCTTTTGTAATTTAGAAATTACCTTGGCTGAGGATCCTGAAACTTATGAATGTTATCTGAAGTTTAAAGTATCTGATGTTAAAGAAAAGACTATGAGTATTAAAAGTATTATTAGTCAGTGCTATGACCATCCTTTTGTTGCGGGTGCTAACGGGACTTGGAAAGTTATTTATTCTAACAGTAAGCACATGTTTGTTAATACTAAAACGAAAAGTGTTAAATTTTCTAAATTAAATGATTTAGAAAAATCTGAAAAACAATATGAGTGGTACGGTGAAATAGTTAGAATCGGTTATGAATCTACTACTAATAATTATGATTATCGTTTGCATTTAACATTCCTTGAAGATAGCCAAATTAATGGTAATGGTAAGTGTTGTCGTAATCTTACTAATAATGGCACTAATTATTATTGGGACCTTACGGGTAATTCGAGTTGTAATACCGTAAGCGATGCTACTAGTCAAGATGCTTGTCTTATGAAAAATGGGACTGACTCTGCTGAGGAAATAGAGGACAAAGAAGTGTGTATTTTAACTGGAAAAAAATATCACTGGGGCAAACTTTCGTCTATAACTTCTGGTTCTAAAGAAGTACCTAATTTATCTAAAGAAGACTGTAATACTAAAATGAAAGAACAAGCTACCATTGATAATATCGAGGGCAATGCCAAAGTCGAGGAAGCTAATAAAAATATTGAATCAACGACTACGGATAGTAGCATTACTGATACTGGCGAAAGTGCTTGTAAGGATTATAAAATTATTCGTGTTAGAACTTATAATCCGAAGTCTAGTAATGCTAACACTTCAATTTTAAATACTACCAGTGATTATTTTAAATCACCAGTTACAAAAAATTCGGACCTTAGTTATTATAATGTTTATAAAGCATATTGTGCTGATAATGGCGGTCAAGAAAATGTTTCTTCTTTCTGTATTGATCCAGGTTTAACCGGACCTACCGAAACTCCTGTAAATTATATCGTAAGTAAAACAATTAGCCCTAATACTCCGTTTGGCAAAGGGGTATATCGTCTATATTCTCACTGGTATAAAAATGAAACCGGTCGTGCAGAGATTTTAAAAGGCTTCAATCCAAGTATTGGTCAAGTTAAGAAAAATGGAAAAAATCAAGGTAGCATAAGTGAGGACACAGTAAAAAATGATTATATCGATTATATTGTTAATAATGTTGCTCGTCTTTTAGTTTATAATTACGGCAAAAATGATAATCCATCCATTTCCTTCGAATGTGATACCAGTGGTAACAAGAATAGATGTTCAAAAAATGGTTGGGCAGGTAAAGAAATAGGGTATTATAGTGTTAATGATTTTCCTGATTCTTCGGCTACAACTGAATATTCAAGAGATATTCTTAGACGAATATGGAATGATGTTAAACAATATATTGCAGATGATAAAAATGATTCTCAAGCTGAATCTAGCAATGTGGTAGCCAGTAGTAATTGGATAATTCCTATTAAAAAATTTACAAAGTTAGTTGGGGACTTCCGTAGTGGTTCTTCAATGGGGCGCTATTGTAATTATGTAAAAGGTGATGGCAAATATAGTGCTGAAGCTTTTGCTAGAAATGAAGCTGAAAATATTCACAAACATAACGGCATTGATTTTACGATAAACCCTTCTGAAGTAGGTAAAGTCGCCGTATATGCTGCCCAAACCGGTATTGTCAAGTACGCTGGTAATCATGGCAATATGGGAAATGCGGTTGTAATTATTGTTAAAACCGCCGATGGTAAAGAATTAAGAACCAGATATTTGCATTTAGATAGTATCGATAAATCAATTAAGAGTAAAGCTGCTGCCAAAAATGAAGCAGATAAGATTGTTCAAAAGGGCGAATTTTTAGGGTATGTTGGTAATACTGGAGATTCGAGTGGGCCTCATTTGCACTTTGATATATCAAGTAACGATGTGAAAGAAGATAAATGGGAAACAGGAAGCACTCTTTATAGTCCAAGAGACTATTTGCCAATGAGTAACATAGAAATATGTAAACAAAGTAATTGGCAACAGAATACTCCTGATATTGAGGCCTCCTCAGATGCCTCTAGTGAAGAAAAAGTAAGATCAATTAAATTTGAATTAGAAGAAGTATCAAGTGGTCTAACTAATAATAATCAAGGGTTTGAAGCCCAATTTAAAATTCATTTAAGTAGTGTTGGTGATACTAACGATATTGAAGCATTAAATTATATTACTGATGCTAATAATCCTCATTGGTCTATATCGGCAACAACAGATACCGGTGAAAGTTTAAATGTTGATAAAATTGAACAATTAACAGGATTTCAAACCGATGGTACCACTAGAGATGCAGAGTTTAAAGTAACTAGCAATAATGCTTTAGTTGGTGTATCTTCTAAAGCTAAAAAAATAAAATTAAAGTTTAATATTGAATATCGTTCTCCATATTCTATAAGTAATATATTATTATTAACTTCTACTGGTGGTGGTAATGAAAATGGTAAATATCAACGCTTTTTAACCTTTTTAAATGGTAATATTGAACTCTCAAAGACTTTGCCAATTGATATTGCTAATGTAGAAAAAGACCAATGTAATCCACTGTTTTCACTAACTTGCATGCCTATAAATACTGTTTCTTACTTAATTGAAGGAACACAATCACCAGAAATATTTAATCAAGTAATGAATGGTATTGATTCAGTAGATAGGCTTACTAGTGTAGTTCAAAATTCAACAGCATTACTAGAAAAATTAAAAAATTTTGATTTAAATGTCAATGATATCTTATATATAGGTAGTCTAGCTTATAATATAACTGATGACTTAAAACATCTTAATTCAATTAGAAGTCAACTTACTAACCTTCTAAGTTCTAGCGAATTTGATAATAATACGACAGCCAAAAATTTAAAAGCAGCCTTACTTAGCGATAAAATAATAAATAAAAACGAGACTTCTGAGGAAGTAAAATATAAATGTGGCTTTATTTTTAAAATATGGAATTGTAAAAAAACGGTTAATAATGTAGAAATTTCGGAATCGGATCCAGATTATACTAAGGATGAATCTCAAGCCTTTATTGATTTTATTGGTAATATAAATTCTTTACTTACTGATGATAAAATTAATTATCAGACTCTTAAAAATGAACTAAATCAAATATATGAAGCTACCAAAACCAATGGAACAATAGTTGATAATTATACTAAGGGTTTCGTTGAAACAATCTTTAATCTTGTTAAAGAAGTAAAAAATAAAGATACTTTGAAACATGTTTTAAATGGACTAACAGAGTTTGGTAAAAGTGTAACTGATGGTACTATTTTAGAGAAAAAGCCCTCATTAGACTCAATTCGTAATTTAGCTCAAAATATGTCTAGTGCTATTCAAGGAACATTACAAACTGCAACTTCTAGTGTTGGTAATATTATTGATCAGTTGAAAAGCATCTCCTTAAAGATTCCAAATGCTAGCGTTAATGATTTATCTGATATAATGAATTTATTTACTAAAGCTACTACAACCGATTGGGAACATTGCATTATTGGTAATACTGATCCCGATGGTAATGCCTATGAAGTACAAGGTCAAAACATGTATTGCTCAATTAGTTGTAAAGAAGATTATGCCTTCAAAATGCCTGGTAACTTGGGCACTGCTTATGTCGGCCAAAACTTAACGACAAATTTAGATAATATATATCAAGCAACTGTTGGCATTGCTGGTCAAAGAACTTGTGTTACGACTGCTATCGATAATGATGCCTATGTTCGTGATGCTTTTGATAAAAAGCAAGAAATTGTTGAAAAATATAATGAAATAATGAAAACATACAATCAACAAAACGAGTTATTAAATAATAATAATGGCGAGATTGTTGCTGCTCATCAAACTGGAATAGGCAATTTTGGACAGACAGAAATCGAGAATTTAAAAAATGCTATTGAAAAAAAATTAGGAGTAATATTTCAAGATTCTGTTAAAGAATTCGTTAACAATTTAGTAGCGCCTGATGTTTCACCGGAAGAAAAAAACAGAATTTCTTCTCAACTTATTAATGAAGCAGCAGATGTTATAAAAGGCATTGGAGGCAGTATATTATCTCAAATAATGTCCGGTGAGAAGAATATTTCTCAATTATTTACTAAGGAAGAAATGACCACCCTATTAACGGAAGCTTTTAAATCAAAAATTGATGAATACAAAGAAAATTTTAAACCCGCATTAGAGAAAGCTGTAAATTATTTTATTAGTCATATTGGGGAAGTAGCATCCGATAGTGTGTTGGCTCTGGCGGGTGATGCTGCTAAATTAGGTGTAGCCTTTGGTCTTGCGACGGCTTGTCATAGTGCTAAGCTATTAAATGGTTTCCCCGTTGTTGGAAATATTTTAGCAGCCGCTATTGAAGGCGTTTGTGAAGTATATGCATCGGTTACAACGGCTGTTGTACCAGCATTATCTGCAGCATCTCAGTGGAGTGGAGGACTTTTCTTAGGATATTATAAACCAGCCAAAACTAGTTATGATTTTCAATACGGAGTTTATAGTTACGGAAACTTACCAGCAGAAGGCTTACTTTCTTGTAAAAAAGAATACGAATTTAAAAATGATGATAATTATTATACTAATGTTTTAAATGGAGATATTGTTTGCGTTGGTACTGATTCTGGCAAAGGTACACTAAAAGGTAACGAAATATTTATTCCTGTTTTAGAGCCAGGATCATATAACCCAAGTTTCTTCTCCTTTGGTATATTCATAGATTTTGTTAAATTTGGGCAAGGCATTGCCAAAATACAAGAGCTGTCCGCTAAAATACCGGAGCTATTAACTGATATTAGTGGTTTTACTTCGGGAAGTCTAACCGATTTAATTGGAACATTAGCTAATCCTAATCTTTCAGCCTTAAACCAAATCAAGAATTATGCAACAACTAAAGATGCTAATGGTAAAACAAAATTAAATGTTGATACTGATAACATGCAAAAATTATTCCCTGCTATTTTTAACTATATATCCGCAAATGCTAGTTACGCATCATCGGCTTTAACTGAATTAATAGATATTAGCATGAATGCTGTATATAATCTTCTTGGAGGATTAAATCCTTATTTTGCATCGCTTGCTGATGTTAATAACACACTATTAGATCAAAAGCAGGAATATAATGATCTTAGAACCGATCTATCTAAACTAGCCCAAAATATGCATGACTGTACGGTTTGGGAAAATAGTTTTTCATTTGATCCTAAAGTAACATTTACTTATGGTTATCGCTACTTTGGCGCTGTAAAGTCATCCACTACCGAAACCGTTAATTTAGAAATGATAAATAAACAGGAACAACCGGAAGAGGTATATTATTACTGTGATTCTGATGTTAAAATTAATGATATTCAGTCTTTGAATACCATATTTAAAGGTAAATGTACAACATCTGATGGTATTATTGGTGGGATTTTGTCCGCTTTACTTGGTGATAACGAAACATTTGGAGCAATCAGTTCATTTATTCATGATAATTCTGGTGTTATTAGATCATTTATGAAAAATGATAAAGTAAAGCAATACCTTGGCAATTATTACAATACCATTTGTGTTTTTGGGGGCGAAGACCTATGCGTTAGTTCCAAAGATGATGAATTAATTACTGGCATTCCTGGTGATATCGTTTATCAAATGACTGAAAACGCTTCACTTAAGGATACCATTGCAAGAATTCAAAATAGTTTTACTCAAAATTCAAAAGATTTAATCAATTCTGTTATAAGTGGCAAAATAATAAGCGATTTTATAAGTGCAATTTCTACTAATTTCCGTTATGGTCCATCTAGAAAAGATGAAATGTCTTATCGTAATGTTGGCCGTGTCGTTAGAATCTCTAGATATGGTAACCCAGGTGTTTCTATCTCAGGAATCGATACACTTCGATTTGCGGAAAATATGGTAACTTATGTTGCTAACTATCTAAATGTACCTAAAAATACGATAGTAACCAAAATTTATGATGCAATTACCTCTATAAATGGTGGCGGTTCTCAAAAGTTTGTTTATTTTAGGTCTAGTAAACCATACTTTACATACTCTAATAAAGGAATATATACATCAAGCACTAATAGTTCTGATAAGATACCTGTTGATTATGGGGATAAAGCTCTATTTGATGATAAAATTTCTTCTGGAATTAAAAATGCAGATGGAACAGAAGCAGCAAAAACTCCAACTGGTAAGGTTTATCCTATTGCCTTATCAACAACTCCAGGCACATATTTTTATCGATTAACTATTAATAATATAGGTCAATATTACAATAACAATTTTGCTTTAGGTCGAATAGTAGATGACAATGGTTATATTAATGGTATCATGGAAAATAAATATGTTTGTTCATATAAAGTTGAAACGGCAACTAATAATTGTGATCCGAGCGATCCAGAATGTTCTGATAATTGTGATCCCAATGATCCAGAATGTTCTGATAATAATCCAATCTGCTCTGATTTAATAGAACAAGCAAAAGATGTTTGTAAAACTAAAAATGGTGAATATTTTAAAGATTTATATCATAGTGCCGCTAAAGATTACTATAATACAGATAACAAGGCCAATTGGACTAATTGTATAAATAAGTTATTAGAAAATAATAATACAACTTGTTGTGATTACATAAGTTCGGATATTCCTGATACTGCGGAAGAAATCTATAATCAAGTGTGCTCAGGTAGTAGTTGTCCTCCTGGAGATAGTAGTTGTTCTAGTAAACCTGATGGTAATTGTAAAGGCTTCCATCTTCTTGCCTGTGTAAATTCTAATGAAGAAGTTTGCAAAAAATTAAACCAAAACACGACATCAAAGGATTATAATGTTACTGAAAGTGGTCAAACAGCTTTAATTAAAAATAATGGTGGTTTAGAATTTTATACCAAAGTTGTTTCTAATTACAATTTATTCCCTAATGGCATTGATGCTAAAGGCGATAACTGGAAAGATACTACTTCTGGTAATGAAGCTCGTGATGAAAATAATAAACCAGTTAAACAAAAAATTTCTAGCATAATTAGTGATATTGAAAGTAAAGGCGATAGTATTTATGATGATGACCCTGAATACTATATTGAATTAAATAGTGCTTGTATGTCCAAGATAAAAGAATATAATAATCATCAAGAAATTAATGATTTAGGTTTCGGTGATTATACTGGTGGTATTGAAAACTTAGCAACTAGAAAATATCGTAGTGAATTCTTAAAAGACTTAGAAACTAATTCTGAGTATCAAGATTGCGCTAAGATGATTCAAAATAACTTAGATTAAGAAAGGATGATAGAAAATGAAAGAGTCCTACTGGGGTTACTGGCTAGTAATGCTTGGTATCATGGTAGTTGGTGTTATGTTACTTGTTAACAGCACCACTACCGGTACTACCCACGATTATTATGAACTAAAGGAAACCGCCTCGGCCTCTATGGTTGATGCTGTTGACTATTCCTATTATCGTTTATATAGTGATATTCGTATTGATAAGCAAAAATTCATTGAAAACTTTCTTCGCCGTTTCTCAGAATCAGCAAGTATGACTAAAAAATATGCTATTGGTTTTTATGATATTCACGAAGTACCACCTAAGGTTAGTATTAAAATATCAAGTAGTAGTAATACCGTCAACATTGCTAATCAAGCTAATCAATTTGATTTAGTTAATAAAATAGATATGATTTTAGTAACGGGAACAAAAGCTGAAAAAATAGAAGGAAAAGTGTCTCTTTGTCCAACCGTCGATTTTAATATGAATTTAGCTAAAGCCATTCAAAAAATTTTCAAAGGCCAAACTGTGTCTGATTTTTCACCAAACTTAAATAGTCGTTTAAAAGGACAACTTAATAATTTTAGTAATTTAAAGGCATGGTATTTGCAAAATCGTAGTTTAGATAATGATGAGAAGTATTTTTTAGAATTTAAAGTAGCTTTTTATCTAGACTTTGAAAATGCATTTGCCCAAATAGGAATAACTGAAAAACAGGTTATAACCTTTGATCCGACCTATGCATCGGAAAACGACTTAGGTATCATAGGGCAGGCTAAAAATTTAGGCTGGTTAAGCTTTGATGCTAATCGCAGTTAAAGATATGTAAAATTCTTGCATATCTTTTTTTTCTGTGTTATTTTACTTTTGGTGATATCATGCAAATAATTAAATATACTAAAAAAGGTTCTAATAAATATGAACTTACGCTAAAAGATAATACTAAACTAATTTTATATACTGATCTTATCTTAAAATATAATCTTTTAATAATAAAAAAAATAGATGATAATATTTTAAAAGAAATATACAATGATAATTTAAAACTAGATTGTTATTATAAGACCATAAAGTATTTAAAAAATCAAAAATGTACTAAAGATATAAAAAATTATCTAAAGGATTATCCATCTAATATTACTAGCTATGTTATATCTAGATTAACAAAAGAAGGATATTTAAATGATAATAATTATATTAAATCTTATATAAATACTAAAATAAATTTAAGTAACGATGGCTATTATAAAATATATTATGCTTTAAAAGAAAAAGACTTAGATGATAATCTTATCAAAGAATCTTTAGATGTTATTGATGATAATACTTGGTTAGAAAAGATAAATAGGATTATAAATACTAAATTAAAAAGTAATACTAAGTATAGTAATAAAGCTTTACTTAATAAAATTAAGATTTATCTTAAAACTTTAGGTTATCAAGATTATTTAATTAATACTTCTTTAGGTAATATTAAACTTGATAATTCCAAAGAAGCTGAAAAGTTAAAAAAAGATTATGAAAAACTGTATAACAAATATAAAAATAAGTATGATAAATCTAAACTTAGTTATATCTTAACTGGTAAATTATATCAAAAAGGTTATGATATTGAGAAGATTAAAAATATAGTAGGGAAGTAATAATAATTTTAAAAGACCATAAAAAAAACTATCAAGAAATTAATTCTTGGTAGTTTTTACATATTATTTACTAGATGAATTAGATGAGTTAGAATTTTTACTTTCTTGAATCTTTAGAAGGGAATTTTGAATATAGTTAGTATAATTTGTATTTAAATCATCATCAACAATATCCATACCATATTCTTTTCTAACAGCTTGCATTGATTTAATGTAGGCTTCTTGATTTTTAATTAAATAATCACTTACTAAAGCATCAAGAATTTTATCTCTGACATCATCTAGACTAGCTTTTTCTTTTGTTTCTGTACGATATACTAAATGATATCCTAATTCGGTTTCTACAATATTAGATGAATATTCACCATCTTTTAACTTGTAAGCTTCGGTAACAAGTTTATCGTAGTTAGAACCTAGAGTATCTGTATTGATAAATCCTAAGTTACCACCTTCGTTTTTAGAAGAATCATCGTTAGAATATTCTTTTGCTAGTTCGCTAAAAGTATCAGCAATCTTACTCTTATCAGCAGCTTTTAATTTATCTAATGCTTCTTGAGCTTTAGCTTTAGCTTCATCTTTAGCTTTAGTCTTATCTTCATTAGAAGCATCAGAGGCATAGTTAACACTAATTAGAATATGGGAAACTTTAATATCCGGTTTAATTTCATCATTATAATATTTTTTGATTTCTTTTTCACTAATATTATTTTTAGCATAATCCTCAGCAGCCTTATTTTGGAGGTTACTTAAGTAAACATAATTCTTATACTCATCAATAGTTTGATATCCAGTATAACTTTGTATCGCTGCAAGTAATTTATCTCCAAATTGTGATTCTAACTGACTCATAATAGACTCAGTACTTTTTTTTGCTTCATCTACATAATCACTATATTTCTTTTCTAAAATAGTTTTATCAATCATATTAAGAATAACTTCGGTACCATATTTACTCTTTAGTTCACTATAGAAATCATTAATACTAATTTTAACATCATCTTTAAATGTTACAATGGCTTGATCTCCATTTTCTAGTGTTGGTATTGTTTTTTTCCCACAACCACTAAGTAATGTCATGCTGGCAAGACTAAGTGCTACTACTTTTTGTATTTTCTTCTTCATTTTTAATCTCTCCTCTAAAGCATTATAGCATATTTGCAAGAAGTGTTACTACTAGTTTTCTTTATTTTGCTTAAATTTTGCTTAATTTCCGGGCTTTTTTATTATACTTTTACTTTTGGAAAACGGTTAGAGCAAGTTTTTAATTCTTTTTTTGCTCTTTTTGAATTCTTTCTACTTCTTTAACTGGTAAGTTTACAGCCATGGCAATTTGTTCGGGAGTTAATCCAAGCTTAGCTGAGTTTTTAATTATTTCTTTCTTAGAAGCAAGAGCTCCTTCAATTTTTCCATCATTGTGCGCAAGTTTGATGTCAGTATTCTTGAGCTTTTTTTTCTCTTCTTCTTTATTAACATACATTAATTCTTCAAAAATATTAGAATGTTTTTCCATAAAACAATATCACCTCATTAATTATTTGAAAATATTTTTATTAAAATTCTATTTTTCTACGGGAACATTAATAGCAAATTCTTCTTGAATTTTAATTACTTCTTTTTCTGACATGTTAACAAGATCAGCTATTTGCGTGGCAGTTAGTCCCAGCTTAGCCGAGTTTTTAATCGTTTCCTTCTTAGAAGTAAGTTCACCTTCTTGACGAGCAATATTAATATCGGTATTCTTAAGCTTTTGCTCTTCTTCTTCCTTATTAACATACATTAATTCTTCTTCTATACTAGAAAATTTTTCCATAAAGTCCACCACCTCATTTAAATCCTCATAATCACCAGCAAGTTCTCTTGAATATTTTATACTATCCGAAGTTAGCAATTTCAAGGCTCGCATTTGCCAGTCACTTATGGTTTCATTATACGGATTATCTTCTAATTTATCAAGAGCAATTCTGATAGTTTTTCCCGTATATGGATGTCTGATTTTTAAATCTTCTTCCTGTGTTACAAACCGATTAACTATTTTTTTATTAAAAGGAAGACTACAATTATCAAAGTTTAATTGTATAAATTCGATTGGTATATAATCTTTTCCTGTTGCTTGCTTACTTAAAACTAAACGATATCCATAAAGAACATTCTTCATTACTGATGAGGGGGTATCATAATTATTAGCTTCTAAATTAATATATAGGTTTTCAGATACTTGTAATAATAAATCCAAGACATTTACTTTATTTTTATAAATTTCCTGTGGTAATTCAGTATCAATAAAATAAGAATTCTTAATTAATTTATAATCAATCCCAATAAAATAAGCAATAATTTTATCTATATATATTCTAATGGTTTTACACACTGCTTTAAAAGGTCGGTCTTTAATTATCGGAATCTGATAATCTGGGTTCTCCTTTTTATATTTTATATAATCTGTTATTATTTTATTTTTTAAATATATGTTATTCATGCTTTATCAATTTTCCATTTCTAAGAAGTTCTAATGTAGCGCGCCTAATTAGTCCTTCTATATATATTTATTACCGCCTCAGGGCCAATTTCCTTCAAAAATTGCTAAATTTCTGTTATTTTTTTATAAAATCAAGTAATTTAAACAATATTTATCAAAAATATAATAATTAATCTCATACATAAATTGTTAAAATAAGGTTAGAATATTCCTTAAAAAGAAAAATTTCATAGAGTATCTAACTCTATGAAAGCTAACTTTCGGTACTTATTTTTAAATTATATATTAAATATACCATAGTTTTTAGGCTTTTTAAAGGATAATTTTAAGTCAATTATAGTCAAATTTCTAGTCAGAAATTTACTTAACAAAGCCAGTGTTTATAGGGCATTACCAAGTATTTAATAGTCAAATATTAAATATTTATTGTAGTCAAAATTTCTAGTCAAGCTTTTATTAATCCTAGGTAAATACTGGTTTCTCGGCTCATTTTTCATAGAGTTAGATACTCTATGAAACCGAAATTGCGTTATTTTGAGTTCCCAACGCACATATTTAGGTAATTATTTATAAAAATTGGTAATAATAAAAGTAGTTAGGATATTTAATATGCAAAAGAAAAGTAAGATTAGTATATTTATTATTGGATTAGTTATAGTTTTAACAAGTATAGGTTTATCTTATGCTTATTGGAAAACTACTATAATGGGTGATAAAGGTAATAATGTTACCTCTGGTTGTTTTAATGTTGAGATGATTAATCAAAAAGATGAAATAACTTTAGGTAGTACTTTTCCCATAACTGATGCTGAAGGTTTAAAATTAAAACCATTTAGTTTTACTTTAAAGAATACTTGTACAATCTTTGCTCATTACTATGTTAATATGGAAATGTTAGAGGGTACTACTTTAAATAGTAAGTTTGTAGCTGTAAGAGTTAACAATGAGGCAATTAATACTTTAGATACTTATAAAGTAGCAAATACTACTATTAATACTTCAACAGAATCAAGAACTATTGCGGAAGGTTACTTGGGAGCTGATGAAGAAGTAGATTATACGGTATCATTCTGGATGGATGAAGATGCTACAATTAATGATGATGTTATGAATAAAGTCTTTAAATCTAAAATAGTTATTAATTCCGAACCTGGTAAGTATGATCCGGTATCGGCTGGTTATGATACATTACACGATGCGATACTTGCTAATGAGTATCAAACTACTCCGGAGATAGCAAAAAGTAAGATTGCAAATAAGCAAGAGGTTGATTTAAGTCAGACGGCTCCGGTTATTAAGTGGGTAGAAAAAACAGGAGAAAGTACAACAAGACAAGTAATAAAGCCAACTGCTGAGGCAATTAGTTCAGTATCAGAATTAAGTGATTTAAATTCAAATGAACAATATATGTATATATGTACAACCAAATCATTTGATAGTGCATCAGGAAAATACTCATTAAGTGATTGCTCTTTAAAAGATCCAATGACGCTGGATTATTCAAATGATACAAAGTACTATTATATAGATGATTCTCTTTCATATAAAGACGGAAAATTTTTTGTGCCTAGGCATAAAGAAAGTGTGACAATATACAGTATTTTATCAGCATCAAAAATAATTGAATATCAAAGTATCAAGAATATTACTTTAGAAGCAAATATTTATAATTTATCTTGTGTTGCATTGACAACAGAAGAATTAGAAACCGATAAATCGGATAAAGGAATTTATCAAGCTGCTGATGATTACGGCACTACATATTATTACCGTGGAAATGTCAAAAATAACAATGTATATTTTGCAGGATTTTATTGGCAAATAATAAGAATAAATGGTGATGGGTCGATAAGATTGATTTACAATGGGACAAACGGCAATATAGAAGATAAGGACATTACTATAGGAGATAGTCCATTTAATGGAGAAACTAATAGTCCTGCTAATGTTGGTTATATGTATGGTAATGTTGAAGGTCAAACATTTTCAGAACTTCATACAAACACAGAATCATCGTCGATAAAAATCGCTGTTGATAACTGGTACGAAAAAAACATGATAAAAAACGGATTTGCAAATTATATATCAAATTCAACGGGATTTTGTGGCGATAGAACACTATATAATGGTGATGGGATCAGTACCTCAACTTACAGTTATTTTGGAGCATATGCTAGATACGATAAGAATACTGCCTTATTTACATGTCAAAATGTTTCAAGAGATTTGTATACGACAAGTAATTCAAATTTTGGCAATAAATCCTTAACATATCCAGTTGGTTTAATTTCCTATGATGAACTAGTTTTTGCTGGCATGAATAAAACAAGTGTAAACAAACTCTCTTGGATTTATTATGGTAAGAATTATTGGACTATGTCAGCATCTTATTATGGTGCTTTTTGGCATAATGCAACTGTTATGTTACAGGGTTCTTCGGGAATAATAGAAGAAGGATGGTCCGTTGGAAGTAGCAATGGAATAAGACCTGTCATAAATTTAAAATCCGATGTTAAAATTGCTGGAGGAACGGGCACTGCAAATGACCCGTTTGTGGTAGATACAAATAATTAAGTAACTGGGGCCTTAAAAAATATAAATATTTTAGTATGGTTTATTTATAATTCTCTTATCAAAAATGGCCCCAGTTACTTTTTAATGAATATAAAGGAGTTTAATTATGACAAAGAAAAATATAATATTTTTAAGTATATCTTTAGTATTAATAATATTACTAGGAATAGGAGTATCTTATTCTATGTGGAATATAAGTGTATCACAAGATACTAATAATACGGCATATACGGAGTGTTTTGATTTATCTATAACTAATAAAGAAAATAATATTAATTTAGATAATGCTTATCCTATAAGTAATGATAAAGGTAAAAGTTTAACTCCTTATACTTTTACCGTTACTAATACTTGTGATATAACGGCAGAGTATTCAGTTAATTTAGAAGTCTTAAAAGATTCTACTTTATCTAGTAAATTTATTGATGTCATGTTTGAAGGTAATATAAATTTACTTAGTAGTTATGATTCTACGGATAAAGTAAATGCAAGTAGTATTGAAAGTAGAAAACTTACCTACGGCATCTTAAAATCTAGGGAAAGTAAAGATTATTCTTTAAGATTATGGATAGATTATAATACTACTTTAGAAGATTTAAATAATGAGATTAAAAATTTTAAATCAAAAATAGTAGTAGTAGGTAAACCTATAAATTATACTGGAGATACTGTATTTAATTTTGATTATACAGGTGGAGAACAAACCTTTATTGCACCAGTTTCTGGAACTTATAAAGTAGAACTTTGGGGTGCTAGTGGCAATGATAAGGCTACTTGGGATACTGCTGATAATTTTAGTGTTCTTAGAAATTCATATGGTTTAGGTGGATATACAAATGGAAAAATTTTTTTGAACAATTATACTAATTTTTTTGTATATGTTGGTGGAAAGAATGCTTACAATGGTGGTGGCAATGGTGAGGCACAGGGTGGTGGCGCTTCTGACATAAGAGTTGAAAATGATAATTTGTATTCTAGAATTATAGTAGCCGGTGGTGGCGGCGGCGGTTTATTTGGCGATGGTTCTACCCTTATTAGAAGAGGTAATGCTGGGGGTCTTGTTGGTTTTGATGCAGATTCAACTATAGATCCTGGACGAACCCTTGTTGGATACACGACTGGTTTTAGTGGACACGGTGGGACACAGTACTTTGGTGGCAAAACAGGTGAAAACGGATATGACAATTATAATGAAAGTATGAATGGTTCATTCGGTCAAGGTGGTGAGTACTTGAATACTGGTTCGTTAGATTATAGAGCTAGTGGTGGCGGTGGTGGCTGGTATGGTGGTGGCCATGGTAGACATCCAGGTGGAACTTGGCCAGGCGGTGGTGGTGGTTCATCATATATTTCTGGTCATCAAGGATGTTTAGCTGTTTCTTCAAACTCAAGTACTTCTTTAAAAAATGGTTGTACTAAAGATAGCAATTCTTTAGAATGTTCGATTTCTTATACAGGTTATTATTTTACTAATACTTTAATGATAGATGGTGAAGGATATAGATGGACTGATAAAAAAGAAGAACAAATAGGAATGCCATCACACTCAGATAACTCTGTGATAATGGGAAACTCAGGTAATGGTTATGCTAGAATAACCCTAGTAAGCATAGATGAATAGCTACTTAAGTAAAATATCATACACAAAATAATTTCCTTACCATAATATATAATGAGACTTATAAAAGGAGGGAAATTTATGAATAACGGATGCGGATGCAACGGAATGGGTCCTGCTATTATCTTAGTTTTATTTATATTATTAATTATCATAGTTGGAGCTTTTATTTAAGGTGATATTATGGAAAAGTGTGTAAAAAAGGATACTTGTCCTAATAAAACCAACCAAAACTACTTATTTATAATAGTTCTTTATATTTTACTTGCTATTATATTATCTAGTTTTATCTTTTATTAAAAGGGGAAAACCCTTTTTTTCTAATGCTTTTTTTGGATATTTATATTATAATGGAAGTGGTTAAGAAAGTAGGGCGTTAATATGGCAAAAAAGAAAAAGCGTAAAAATAGTGATGATAAGGCTAAGGGTTATAGTGTTGAACTTACTGGTCTTATAATTGTTTTAATCGGTATTATTGGTTTTGGTTTTGGAATAGTTGGCGCTATGATAAAGAAGTTTGCTATCTTTTTAGTCGGTGAATTTTGGTTTGCATTACTTATTCTTTTAGTAGTTATTGGTATTTTAATGTTATTTAGAAGAAACTTACCTAATTTTAAGTCGGCTAAATGGACAGGAATATTTATTTTACTTGCTGTTACTTTAGTTCTTGCCCATGCTACATTTATAAAGAATAATTATACTTTTGCTGGCGTTATTAATGCGACGAAAGATAATTATATGGAACGCATTGCCACCATTAATGGAACCGGTCCAATATTATCTAGTGGTCAAAGTTCCATAAGCGTTGGGGGCGGGGCTATTGGATCCATACTTGCTGGTGGTCTTGTTCAGTTATTTGGCTATATTGGAACCATGATTGTTATTTCTATTTGTGCTATATTTGGAATTGTCTTATTCTTTGATATTAACTTAGCCGAGGTTTTTACAAATATCAAAGAGCATATTGTTAATACTTTCTTTGAAAGTGATGATGACGATGAAGATGAAGAAGAAGATCTTGACAAGCATAGCGAGGAGGTACCAATTACCAAGGCTACCCCCCAAATTTCTGAAAATGATAATAAAGTCATTATTACCAGTGTTGATGAATTAAAACAGCGTCCGCAAGTGGAACAACCACGAGAAATTCCCGTTACAACTGGAGAAACTATCAGTGCCAGTGAACCGCAAGAAGAAAGGTTAGTCTTTGTTAATGATAATTATCGCTTACCGGATATTAATAAAATTTTAGATCCGATTAAAAAAGATAATAAGACTAATTCAACAGAATTTATTCGTAGTAATAAAAATATCTTAGAAAGAGTTTTAAAAGAGTTTGGGATTGAAGGAAAAGTAGTAGAAATTCATATGGGACCTGCGGTTACGCAGTATGAAGTACATATTCCCGCGGGCACTAAATTAAGTCGAATTGTCTCTTTAGATAAAGAAATTGCTCTAGGTATGGCGGCTAAATCGGTTAAAATAGAGGCCCCAATTCCAGGGAAAAACACAGTTGGTATTGAAATTCCTAATCCTGTTATTTCCTCAGTGCAAATTAAAGAAGTTATGGCTAATATTCCCCCAAATCAGTTGAAAGCTAAGATTTTAGTCTCTTTAGGTAAAGATATTATGGGTCGCGTCCAAACAGCAGATATTTCTAAAATGCCTCACCTTTTAGTAGCAGGTTCGACCGGTTCAGGTAAATCAGTTTGTATTAACTCATTCATCGCAAGTATTTTAATGCGTTATCGTCCTGATGAAGTAAAACTTATGATGGTTGACCCTAAAAAAGTTGAACTTTCTAATTACAATGGGGTTCCCCATCTATTATGTCCGGTTGTAACTGATCCTAAGAAAGCCTCTCTGGCTCTACAAAGAATAGTGGAAGAGATGGAACATCGTTATGACTTATTTGAAGAAAATGGTGTAAAAAATATTTCGGGTTATAATGAAATGATTGATAAATATAACGAAGATAATCCGGATGATAAAAAGAAACATATGACTTATATCGTTGTTATAATAGATGAGTTAGCTGATCTTATGATGGTGGCTTCAAAAGAAGTAGAAGATTCTATTATGCGTATTACTCAAATGGCTCGCGCGGCTGGTATTCATTTAATAGTTGCTACCCAAAGACCATCAACCGATGTTATTACTGGGGTTGTTAAAGCTAATATTCCATCACGTATATCTTTTGCCGTATCAAGTCAAATTGATTCCCGTACTATTTTGGATTGCTCAGGAGCGGAAAAATTATTAGGTAAAGGTGATATGTTATATTTACCAATGGGGGAAAATGCTCCTATTCGTATTCAAGGTTGCTTTATTTCCGATGATGAGATTAGAAGATTAATTGAGTATGTTTGCTCACAACAACAAGCTAACTATGATACTAAAATAACAGCTCCTAAAGAAGAAGATCATAATCCTGTATCTGGTGAAAAAGAAGACTATGAAGACCCTTTATATAATGAAATAGTAGAATTTGCTATTAATACTGGTAAAATTTCAGCATCATTACTTCAAAGAAGATTTAGATTAGGGTATAACCGCGCGGCTAGATGTATTGATTTACTCGAAGAACGAGGCATTATTGGACCAGCCAATGGTTCTAAACCAAGAGAAGTACTAGTTAAATTAGAACAAAAAACGCCAGAAGATTAGTTGTATTTTAATTAATAAGGGTAATATTATCAGGATGAATTTATAAATCTATAAATAATAAACATTACTTATATAAAGTGTTTATTATTTTTTTAAGTACTTATTGCATCAATATCAGTTAATTCAATTATTACTTCATCAATACACTCTAAATTATTAAGCTAAAATTTTTATAACTTTAGATGTTCTAGGTATAATTTTAATATAATCTTATTAAAAGTATGTATTATAAAGAGTACTGTTTTTTGAAAGTTTTAGGGATTTATCCTGGTAAAATGGTTGCAAATTTACTAGTTTTGTTCAAAATATGTTATAATCATAAGAGAAAGGCAAAATATGATTAGTGATATAGAATTAAAAAAATATTATGAGGAAATAAAAGTTAATTGGGAAAAATATTTAAAAAAAGATAGTGTGAAAATGCCTAATTTATCATCAGGTGGAAAATATACCATTAATTCATTGGTACTTACATATTTATACTCAAAACTAGGTCAAATAGTTTCCAAGCAGGAACTAACTGGATTTTTAAAATCAATGGGGATAGAAAGCAATGATGTTCAACAAGCCAGACATTTAGCACAACAATCTGGATGGTATATTTTATCAGGAACAAGGGGAGATAGTGAATGTAAAAAATTAGGGATTGCTCCTGGAGAGTATATGTTAAAAACAATTAAAGAGCCATACCCATCTTATAAGCAATTAAAAAGAACCGAATCATTAAATGCTGGGTGCTGGGATGAATTAAAATCTATGTATAATTATAGATGTGCGACTTGTGGTTCAAAAGAAGGAGAAAAAAATTTTTTATATCCTGCATCTATAACTACCTTACAACAGGGTCATAAAGATCCGAGCAAGCCATTAACGATTGATAATACAATACCCCAATGTCCATTTTGCAATAGGGCAAGTAGAAACTATTTTGTATTTGATAATAAAGGAAGAGTAGAGAAAATAAATGATCCCCAATTTGTTTTGAGATCAAGTAAAGATATACAAAAAGAAATGTTAAAATTATTGATTGATAACAATTATGAGTTTGCAATAAATTATATTGAAAATAAATAGAAAAAGAGAAATGCTATTCTTCTAGCATTTCTTTTATTGTATTTCCTATTTTTTCACCAAGAATCGGTGGAACAGAATTTCCAATTTGGATATGGATATCAGTTTTTGAACCTAGGAATTTGTAATTGTCAGGATAACTTTGAATTCTAGCGGCTTCTCTGGCAGTAAGTCCTCTATTAAGATAGGGATGAATGCATCTAGAAGAAGATATACATGCAAAATTTCTTGTTATGGTCATACCAGGCTCATTGGGATTTAGTCTTGCATAAGTATTACCATATCCAGAAGTAGGCATAAATTCTTTAGGCATAATATCTTGTACATCCCAAGCACTTTTACCTGTGGGGATGTATTTCATCATATTTTTGGCTTTTTCATTGTGAGTTGGTGGTTTATGATTTATTAATTCTGTAGCACCATTTCTAATTTTTTCTTGGTATTTATTTTGTGGCTTTTTTGCATACTTTGTTATTTCCTCAGTATCACTTTGAGGCAAGTCACCAATCGCATCCCATAGAGTTAGTGCTTTCTCATAACCAGCCTCACCAGTTAAAGAATGAGTCTTTTTTGGATACCTTATTTTTTTATCAGTTCTTGTACCTATAAAAATTATTCTTTCTCTTTGTTGCGGTACTCCATATTCAGCAGCGTTTAATAATCTATATTCAAGTTTGTATCCAATTTCCTGGAAAGAACTTAAAATGTTTTCTAATACTTTCCCACCTTCCATACTAAGAATACCTGAGACATTTTCCATAACAAAAAATTTGGGCCTAATTTCATTAACTATTCTAACATATTCTTTAAATAATTTGTTTCTTGGATCATCGATAAATCTTTTACCTAATGTAGAGAACCCTTGACATGGTGGACCACCTATAATTACATCTACATCACTTTTTGAATATCCTGTTCCTTCTAATAATTCATCTCCAGTAAGTTGAGCAATGTCTTTTACAATATATTTGACACTAGGATGATTTGCAACATATGTTTTACCGGCAGGTTCCCAGACATCATTAGCACTAATTATATTGAAACCAGCGTTACTAAATCCTGTTCCCAATCCACCTGAACCAGCGAATAATTCAACACAATTAAATTGTTTCTTGTTCATAATTTTACCTTCCTCGTTTTTTGTCATGATGTAAGTATCACCCGGTATACATTGTACCAAATTTCTAATAAAAAGTCTTCTCTTCGCAGGATAAATTCATAAAATCGCAAATACTAGGGATTACTCATATAAAGTGTTAATTATTTTTTCTATTTCATTACCAAAACCCATACTTATTACGAATCTTATTGAATTCATACTTAACTTTGATTGCTCTTTAAACAACTTCAATATAATCTTATCAAAAGTATGGGCTATAAAGCAATGCCGTTTTTTTGCAATTTTATGAATTTATCCTGAATGTTTTGATATACTACTTCACAATCTTAAGATAGTAGTGTATATTGATTATAAAGATGCTTTAGAAGGGAAAATCATTTATCTACTTAAAGATAATGATGGTAATGATCAATGAATTATGAATTAGTAAAATCTTCTAATAAAGATATAGATAGATTAGTTGAATATAAAAAAAAGACTGTTTACGAGTATGCTAAAGATTTAGCAAGAGAAGATACTGATAGGATAAATAATTATATAATAAAGGAAATTCCTGATTTAATTAATGATTACTATAATATAGTAGTTAATAGCAAAATTGTAGGGTGTTTATTATTAACTAGAAAAGATAATGTTAATTTGTTGGATGAAATTTATATTGAAAAAGATTATCGCAATAAGAAAATTGGTACAAGCATAATAAAAGATATTTTAAAAAACAATGATAATGTTTACTTATGGGTGTACAAAGATAATAAAAAGGCTATATCTTTATATGAAAGAATGGGATTTAACATTTGCAAAAGTACTGATACCAGATATTATATGGGTTTTAAGAAAAAGTGTGATTAAGAAAAAAATTATTAGAAAATGGTCAGTCTTGGTCAGATATGTGGTTAGAGTTTGGGCAGAGAAAGTATCCGTACGATAAAAATTTTCTAGCTGTATCGGAGTATGCCAAAAATAATTATATTGAGGAAGAAATTACGAAAAAATTAATAAAGAAAGATAAATAAGAACTGAGATAGATTTATAATGAGTCTATCTTTTTTTAAGTTTAAAAATAAAGAAACTATAGGAAAATTAAATGACTTTTAAAGTAGGGTATGATATAATTTTTAACAGATTTAAGGAATATTAGAAATAAAAATTATTAAAGATTAGGGGGGATTCTAACTTATAATAAATTGGAATTTTAGATAATAGGAATGATAAAAAGGGCAACAACTTGTTGTCAAATTACCATTAGTTATAATTTTACTACTAATTAAAAAAATTAAAGGAGAATAGCATGAAGATGATTGAAAATGAATATACTAATAGTATTTTTGAAAATATAAAACATATGGATGCTTATGGAAATGAATATTGGTATGCTAGGGAATTACAAAAAGTTTTAGAATATAAAGATTGGAGAAATTTCTTAAAAGTAATAGATAAAGCGGTTTTATCGGCAAATAACAGTGTTTCCAACAAGGAAGATTGGGTTGTTGAGGTTAACAAGCCAATAAAAACTGGTAAAGGAAAAAAAGAGATTATTAAAGATTATAAACTATCAAGATATATATGTTATTTAATAGTGCAAAATGCCGATCCAAGTAAGACAGTTGTTGCTTTAGGACAAACTTATTTTGCAATCCAAACAAGAAAACAAGAGATAACAGAACTTAGAATATGACTTGTTATCAGATGATGAAAAAAGATTTTATCAAAGAAAGTTAACAAGACAAGGTAATTATACTTTACAAAGAGTTGCATCGAAAGCCGGCGTTAAAAATATGGCTGAGTTTCATAATGCAGGATATAAAGGCTTATATAATGGGGAAACCGCTGATGATATATTTAAAAGAAAAAAATTAAGATATAGAGAAGATATTTTAGATAATATGAACGAAGATGAGTTAGTTGCTAATTTATTTAGAATAAATCAAACAAAGCAAAAACTTATAAGGGATAATGTAAAAGGTGAAAAAGAAGCAAAAGATGTTCATTATGAGGTTGGCAAAAAGGTAAGAAAGGCCATTGCGGATATCGGAGGTATGATGCCAGAAGATATGCCAACACCTGAAAAGAGTTTAAAAGAACTTGAAAAAGAAAAGAAAAAATTAGAAATAAAAGAACAAAAGATGCTTGAGAAAACCAAATAAAATAGTAAGTTGCATAGGGTGTAAAACTATTCACACTATCCCAAAATTTTAAGGAGAAAACTTATGGAGGAAAATAATTTGATTATATAAAAATAGTAATGATGATATTATTGCAGATGCTATTTATAAAGATGAAACATTATGGTTATCGCAAAAAGGAATGTCTAAGGTTTTTGAATGTTCTACTGATAATATAGGCTTACATTTAAAACATATATTTGAAGATAATGAGTAGTTAGAAAATCAGTTACCGAGAAATGCTCGTTAACTGCCGATGACGGAAAAAACTATAGTACAACTATTTATAGTTTAGATGCAATAATTGCCGTTGGATATAGAATCAATTCTAAAAAAGTCGCCGAATTTAGAATATTGGCAATAAAAATTTTAAAAGAATACAAGACCAAAGGTTTTGCTTTAGATGATGAACGCTTTAAATATAATTGTAAAATTATTTGAAATAGAAAAGAATATAATAATAACCCCCATTAATAATAGATTTAGTGGTAGTGAACTTGATGGAAACTAATACCGTCGGAAAAATCGACCTTGTTAATTTTAAAAAATATAATTTTGATATAATCTTTGAAAAGACAAATAATAAATTTTAAAATATTTGGAGGTAAAAAATGATTAAACAAGAATTTGCTGAAAAATGGATATATAAATAAAAAAAATACTAACTCATGTAAGACTAAGATTTTGAATATAGGAGATGATAAAAATGGCAAAAGATTTAATGATTAGAAGTAGTACTGAAGAATTTATAACATTCAAACTTCAAGAAAAAGATAAAGGTATTCAAGTTAGATATGAAAATGAGACTTTATGGATGACGCAAAAAGCTATGGCAGAATTATTTGATGTTGAACAACCTGCAATAGCAAAGCATCTTATAAATATATATAATGAAAAGGAGTTAAACAAGGATTCAACTTATTCCAAAATGGAATTAGTTCAAAAAGAAGGAAATAGAAGTGTTAAGAGAAATGTTGAATTTTATAATTTAGATGCCATAATATCAGTTGGATATAGAGTGAATTCATTAAGAGCAACACAATTTAGAAGATGGGCGACAAATATACTTAAAACATTCACAATTCAAGGATATGTATTAGATAAAGAAAGAATGAAAAATGGTTCATTTATTGATAAAGATTATTTTGAAAAGTTATTAGAAGAAATCCGAGAAATAAGATTATCAGAAAGAAGATTTTACCAAAAAGTAACTGATATTTATGCAACAAGTATGGATTATGACAAAAAATCTCCTACAACAATTAAATTTTTTAAAAAAGTTCAAAATAAAATGCATTATGCGGTATCTAAACAAACGACAGCGGAAATTATATATAATAGAGCAAATTCCGAAAAAGAACATATGGGTCTTACTTCTTGGAAAAATTCGCCAAAGGGAAAAATATTAGAGACGGATGTTGTTATAGCTAAAAATTATTTATCTAAAGAAGAATTAGAAAGTTTAGAATTAATAGTATCAGCGTTTTTAGATTTAGCAGAAAATAGGGCAAAAAGACACATTCCAATGACTATGGAAGATTGGTCTGCAAGAATAGATAAATTTTTACTTGGAGATGATTTAGATATATTAAAAGATGCTGGAAAAATATCACATGAAATAGCCTGCGATAAAGCCTTAACTGAATTTGAAAAGTATAGAATAAAGCAAGACAAATTATATGAATCAGATTTTGATAATTTTTTAGATGATGCAAGAATGATAGAAAATGGAAGTGATAAATAATGGATATGTATCAAAAAAGAGAAATGAGAAAAAATAAAAAAATGAATGAAGATAAAAAAAGTTTGCCATCTACGAGTATCAATTGGTAAAGAACGACTTATATAAACTCTATTTAAAACTCTTATTTTATAAGGCTTTTAATTAAATTTCTTTTTACAATTTTTAATAAAAAATTAACAAAAATTATAAGAAAAATTGGGTAAGAACTACTTAAAGAAACTTTTTTATAAGAAGGTGAATATTTTGAAGATAGAAGATTTAAGAAAAGATTATGA
>CAKOKQ010000016.1 GCA_934095825.1 uncultured Bacilli bacterium
TGATTTTCTTCTTAATTATTTTAATCATATCACATCACACCTTTCTTTGCAATAACGCACAAAAAAATCAACTATTACTAGTTGACTTAATCATTAACGTCACATTGGTGCGACGATTTTATCTTATGGAGCAGATGAGGAGAATCGAACTCCCGTTATCAGCTTGGAAGGCTGAAGCTCTACCATTAAACTACATCTGCATAAGTAAGCAATATAAATATATCATAAATATTTCATATTGCCAAGTCCTTTTTTTAACTTTTTTGCCCAAATAAGGCAATTATTTTATCCCAATCCCTTAAAATATCCATTTTAATATCATTTTTAAATAATCCATTATAATTATATGTTAAATCATCAAAATAATTATCAATCGTGTAGGGAATAATAAACATTAATTTATCAATTACTTCTTTACTTAATTTAATTTCTTTTGTTAAATTAACCTTACTAAAAATCTTTTTAAATTTATCTAAATACATCTTATGTTTAATCAAAACAATGTCATCATCACTAGCTTTTATGGGGATAATATATGCCTTTAAGCCATTAATATATTCATCTTTAAAGTTCGATTTAACAATATCTGTTCCAATATACTTATTAGCAATCCCTTTAAAATAATTAATAATATTAATTGTCTCTAAATAAATTTTACTATAGTTTTTTAACTCTAAATCGTTGGTTAAATTAATAATACTAATGTAATCAAGCCCTAAGCTTATCTTATTGACATTAACTTTACCGTTAAAATTCGTAATTGTTACTTTATATCTGTTTAAACTTTCCAGTGTTTCTTTATCAATCTCAATACTAGGAACTATCCCATAAGCTAAATAATTTAGTAAAATAATCTTATCCGCATTACTAAACCTTTTTAAAATACCCTTTAACTTATTATTAATCTTCGTTAGTTTTATTTTTTCCGTATGCTCATACTTAATAATTTCATAGTAAGCCGGTCTTGTAAATCCTAAATTACTAATGATATCACTAATTGATGCTCCTTCTAAGAACGGTTTAATCATTTTATCTAAAGTAATATCTAGTTTATAATTATAACGACTTAAATAATCTTCTAAAATATTTTTTAAATTACTATTATCTTTAATAAACCAATTAGAATAAGCCTTACCATCTTTAAGAAAATCCGCTAAAACATTTAACTTCTTTAATTTAATAAACTCTTTGGTATACTTTTCTTGATAAGCATAATATAAGTTATCTTTTAAACGATAATTTTGATATTTAACTCTTAAAAATCTTTTAGCATACAGCCTCATCTGATATTCTTCTAAATAATTATTATAATTAGTTAAGAATACTTTTATTGTCTTACCTGCATTTTCTTTACTAATTTTTAAGTATTCTAAATAACTTTTTAATACTTCTTTAGTACTGGTAATATTAGAATATCCATTACTATTCATTTTATTAATTAAATCAATTAATACAGGATTTTTAAAATCCTTCTTGGCTATGATATTAAATATATTTTCAACATCAATTTGGTCATTAAAATTATTAAAGAAGTAAGAAACATAAAAGTTTCCAATTTTGTTTACTTCATTTAGACTATTATTTTGATTACCGTTTTCATATAACTCTTTAGTCTTAGTAAGTCCTAAAATATGGTAAGCGGCTACAATACTTTTAAAACTTTCTAAGTCATTAATACTGCATTCCAAAGTAGTATTACCTCTAATTAAAATTAAATCATATAAATATTTAATGGCTTCTTGATCTTCTTTAGTTAAGAAAATCTTAATTCCTAATATCTCTTTTAAAGTAAATTCGTTAAATAATAAATCATAACGAATATTATCATAATTAATAACTTTATTTAAATAATACTTAATTTCATCTAAGCGTAAAACTTTAAGAAGTTTAGGGGTATCAGTATAAATATTTAACTTACTATTAATTAGAATATTTACAATATCATAAGTCTTTAATTTCGTATAAATATAAGGCAAATTTAAATATTCTTTAACTTCTAATGGACTAATTAAATTAAACATTGTATTTAACATTTTATTATCAGAAATATTAACTAGAGCCGGAGAATCTAAATAACCAGTAATAAAAATTTTATCATAGGCTCTTAAAGTGACATTAATACTTTTCATCTTACTTAAAATAGTAACATTTTGGAGCATATTAAAGACATTAGGAAAAGTCATTTTATTTAAGATAGCTTCTAAATAATTATCAGGTAAGTTATTAAGAAAATTTTGATTACGCAAAAGACTTACCCTTTCATCTTCACTAAATTTATTATTAACTAAATGCACTAAAGTATCATAATGAAGTTTAAGTAAATAAGTATAATTATTTTTAAATAATTCTAAAACTTTATCATCAGGACTATATAAGTAAATCGAATTATTTAAAGCTTTATCTAAATAATCTTTAGTTAGATATTTGGAATTATTATTAGCAAGCATATTTAACTCTTTAACTGTACTGTTTAAATTCTTAGAAAAGTTATGGGTAAGTAGGGAAGCTAAGTAATCTTTTGAAACTAATTTAATAGTTAATTCGGGATTTAGTTTAGCTAAAATAGTGGGGGTTATATTTAAACCTTTAATTAAAGTATCGGTATCTAAATTATAAAGAGTAATACTATAATTTTTTGCATATCTTATTATTCCAGAGTTGATTAACTTATTTAAATCACTACCAAGATAATAATATTTATTGATATAGTTGGTAATTATTTCACTACTCATTTTTGAAAATAGGTCTTTTTTAGTTATTAAGTCTTTAGGTAAGTCATTTAAAAGAAGCGCGTTTTCGGGTATTTTGGGGATAATAGGATTTACTAATTTTTCTAACATATCTTTTTTATTATTAATAGTATAATTAATTCTTTTAATATCAAGATTAGATAAGAAGTTTTTACTGTCTAAATAGGCTAACTTACTAGGTAAAGTTAATTTATTCCAAAGACCTAAAGTCTGGTAGTAGGGGATATCCAGATTTAAAAGGGTGAATTTTTCCTTAGTTGATAATTCTAATCTTTTAATAATTATTGATAAATAACGGTCAAAAGCGTAAGCATTATTATTACTTCTAATTTGTTCTAACTTTTTTAAGAAAGCTATTTTATCAGGACTATTATTAATTGTTGTGATAATACGGTTTAAATTAGTTTTTAAGTCCTCACTTAAATTATTATCCGTATAAAGAGCATAGGTTAAAATTTCTTCCAAAAGCGTTTTTGTATTTTCCATATCCATAATTATCATATCCTTATATTATCTATACCCATTATAGCAAGAAAAAAACTATAAAAAAAGCCTCATATCACTAGAATACGGGCTTTTAAGTTAATTTTTTTCTCGTTTTTGAAGATTTTTATTAATTTTCTTTAAGTAAGTCTTTTCTTAATACCGCGTGAACAACAAAACGCTCCGAAGTATTTGCACAGGTTGATAAAGTTAAAATTTTATCATCGGCGGTAATTGTAATATCATTTTTAAATACTGAACGACTACGAATTAAATTAATAAAGTTAAAGAATTCTTCTTGATTATTAAAGTTAGTTTGTAAGTAATCATCAGTTACGGGAATGGTGTAAGCTGAGAAAACTTCCCACTTCATTTCGGCATTAATATCATTATAAGTAATTAAGTTATCCTTAACATTTTGATACCAATTCTTTTTCGTAACCTGACTTAAAGTGCCAAACATTGTCTTACTGTAATAACGATTATGAGCAAAAATAATAGTATTTTGATCTAAAATAGTACTAGAGTTTGCATAATTTAAGAAAACCCAACCATTAAAATCACGCTTCTTATTGAAATTATGTTTTAAATAATAATCATTATCAGTAGCTTGAACAATTGGATAATCAATAGTAGTATTGGGAACATTTAACCAGCCAACAGTATCACTATTTAAATCCTTTAAAGCCATAATTACGGGATTTTGTTCTTCTTTTTTGACAGGAGTAGGAGCCGTGTTGTCATCAGGATTTTCAGGATTACTTGGAGTTTCGTTATTATCAGGAATTTGGGTGCTACCATTTTCATCTGGAGTCTCATTATTACTAGGCTTGTTATCTGTTGGGTTCTCCTTAGAATTATCATCAGTATTATTATTGCTATCTTTAATCTTGGTATCTAAATACTCCGTAATATTATCTTTAATAGCATTAACATTTTCTAAAGACTTCTTATTATTATAAAAAACAAAAGCAAAAGCCATAAAAGAAAGTAAGATGATGATAAGACAGCAAGATTTTATTGTTGTGGCAATCAATTGTTTAATATAATTAGATTCAATATATTCACTAGAGTAAGCTAAAATAATATTAATATGTTGTTTTTTATTTTCCTTTTTTATCGTTTTAATTCTTTCAATAATATCTTTATCCGTAATATTATCATGAATAGCAATCGTTATATTTTTAATTTTTAACTCTTTTAATAAATCAATTAAAGAAAGTAAATCAGTTGTTAAGAAACGATATAATTCAATCGTTTTTAAATATTTATTAATCTTAAAGAAAGTCTTTAAATCATTATAGTCATTAGCAACTATGGGACACATTAACTTAATTGTTTTAGCATAAAAGATAGCTGAATAGTTATTTAAGTCATTATTAGCCATAAATTGGGAAGAAAATAAAACCTCTTGCTTAGAAATAACCTTGATATTATCTTTATCAAAAGTTTCAATTAAATAAGTAGGAATCGATAAACACTCAACTTCTTTTAAAGAATTAATTTTCTTTATAGCCTCATATGCTTCATAAGTAAAATTTTCATTAGTATTCATTAAAACCTTATTTATAGGGATATTTTTAAAACAAGGAGCAACGGTACTAATAACAGTCATATCGTTTGCGATGATTAAATTAGTTTTCTTTTCTACACATATTTCTTTTAAGAAACCACTAACTAATTTTTGATTTTTAGCAATATAATCAAGAGAAAATAAGAGCTTTTCATTACTAATAATGTTTGTATTTAAAAGGGTTTTATCTAAGTTTTTCTCTTTTACAACTAAATATATTTTTAAAGTTTGATTTTTAAATTCAATTTCTATTTTTTGCATAATAACCTCGCCAATTTTATAAATTACAATACAATAATATCATAGTTTGTAATATTTTTGGAAATAATGTCTTAAAGTAATTTACTTTTTTTTGAAAATTTGATATCATAAAAATGTAAAATAAGGGAAAGATAAATGTGAGAGGTAAATTTATGAAAAAAATTAATAAGTTATTTGCTGCCGCTTTAGTCGGCGTAGTAGGGGTTCTTGGAATTGGAGTTGTTCATGCTGCTGATTTGAATGCGGGACCAGTTACTGTAAAGTGTAATAATTCAAAACTAGCAATTGGGGCATCCACTGTTTGTGATGTTATCATTACACCATCTGAAGATTTAACTGATACAGCTACTACTGTTAATAAAGCATTCATATCTATGTCGCAGTCAGAATATATTACGGCAAGTAGTATAACTGCAAATGAAGCTGCTGGTTTTAAAATTGAAAGTGGCGCTGATACAAGCGATAAAGCTAAAGAGCGTACTGTTCAATTAGGTTTTAGTGGTAAATTAACTAAAGGTGTACAAACTAAAATTATGTCATTTACATTAAAGTTAGAAGAAGCTGCTTCTAAGTTACCAGAAGGTAATTGTGCTGAACTTTGTGTAAGTGGCGTTATGTTTGATGTTACATCAGCAAAAGGAACAATTGCTAAAGCCGTTGTAGGTGATACTGGTAAAGCTTGTCCAAACATTATTATTACAGAGCAAAAATGTGAGGGTAAAGGTTGTAATCCGGAAACTGGCGAATTTATGAACTATGCTATTATTGCTGGTGTTGCTGGTGTTTCTTTAGTGGCTATTGCTGTTGTTACTAAAAAGAAAAAATTCTATACTGTTTAGTTTAGACTTTGGAGACTACGGTCTCTTTTTATTTTGCTTACAACTTGTTTAATAAAAAAATTAGTATGGGTAATTTAGTATGGATAATATAGTAAAAAAAAGACTTGAAAATTTATTTAAAGTAAATAAATGACAATAAATTTAACTTTTTTGAAGAAATTTAGCAATTTTTGAAGGAAATTAGGGGGTAGGCGGTAATATATATAATTAGAGGGATAAATTTTAATTTACTATAATTTATAGTATAATAAAGATGGAGGATTTATGTTAAGTGTAAAAAAAATATATAAAAGTTATGGTACTAAAGATAATAAATATCCAGTTTTAAAAGATATTAATTTAAACTTTCGTGCTAATGAGTTTGTGGCTATCTTAGGACCATCTGGTTCGGGGAAAACTACTTTATTAAATATTTTAGGAGGGCTTGATCGTTATGATGAAGGAGATTTAATAATTAATGGGAAGTCGACTAAGCAATTTAAAGAGAGTAATTGGGATAGTTATCGTAATAAATCGATTGGTTTTGTTTTTCAAAGTTATAATTTAATTAGTCATATTTCGATATTAAGTAATGTCGAGATGGGACTTACTTTATGTAATGTTACTAAAAGTGAAGCTAAGAAAAGAGCAATTGAGGCTTTAGAAAAAGTTGGGTTAAAAGACCATATTCATAAGAAACCTAATCAGTTAAGTGGGGGGCAAATGCAGAGGGTTGCCATTGCCAGAGCCTTAGTTAATAATCCTGATATTATTTTAGCCGATGAACCAACGGGAGCCTTAGATTCTAAAACTAGTACGCAAATTATGGAGTTAATTAAAGAAATTTCTAAGGATAAATTAGTTATTATGGTAACTCATAACGATACCCTAGCTGATATCTATGCAAGTCGAATAATTAAGTTAAGTGATGGCAAAATTGTTAGTGATTCTAATCCCTATAATGCTAAAGAAGAAAATGCTGAATATAGCTTAAAAAGAACTAAAATGAGTTTTTTCACCGCTTTAGGTTTATCTTTAAATAATATTAAAACCAAGAAGGGCAGGACCTTGCTTACTAGTTTTGCGGCTTCTATTGGGATTATTGGTATATCTTTAGTTTTAGCCCTTTCTAATGGTTTTCAAAAACAAATTGATAACTTTGAAAGAGATACTTTATCTAATATGCCTATTTCCATCCTGAAAGATGGTATTGATATAAAAGAGGCCATTACTACTTCAACTACTAATGACTTAGAAGAATATCCCTTTGATAATATAATTAGAAAAGAAAAAGATGTCCAAACGATAAGTCACGCTAATAAGATAGATGCTAAATATATAGCTTATTTAAATAATATTGATAGTTCCTATCTTAGTGGGATATCTTATGGTCGCTATACTAATATGAATTTATTAATAAAAAATAATGAGGAAGTAGTGCCTTTTCTTTACCAATTATCACCAATTCCTGAAACTAAAGATGGTAAGGTTGATTCTTTAGTAACTAATAATTATGATTTACTAGCTGGTAAGTTACCTGAGGCGAGTAATGAATTAATGTTAATAGTAGATTCTTATAATAAGATATCAGCTGATCTTTACAATCTTTTAGGCCTTACAGACTCTAGTACTTTTAATGATGTTTTAAATAAAGAAATTAAATTAATAAATAATAATGAATATTATACTGAATTTAATAATATTTATATTGGTAATACTGACTATACTTCGATGTATGATAATAATAATAATATAACTTTAAAAATAGTAGGTATTATAAGAGGTAAAAAAGATAATCAATTTAGTGAAATGGCTGGAACTGGGTTAAGTTATAAAGATTCTTTATTAAAGGAATATATTAATAAAAATAAAGAATCAGCTATTGTAAAAAAGCAAGAAGAAGTAGATTACAATGTTTTAAGTGGTCAAAAGTTTGATGAATCAATTACTAAAGAAATGATTTTAAGTACTTTAGGAGGTAATGATATTCCTTTTAGTATTCAATTGTATCCTAAAGATTTTAATAGTAAAGATAAAATAACCGAATATTTAGATAAGTATAATGAGACTAAGCAAGATGAAGATAAAATAGTTTATACTGATTATGCTAGTACGGTAACTGAGCTTTCTAGTGGTATTATGAATGGTATTACTATGATTTTAATAGGTTTTTCTTCGGTATCGTTAATTGTTTCTTCTATTATGATTAGTATTATTACTTATATTAGTGTTTTAGAAAGAACTAAAGAAATTGGTATTTTAAGAAGTCTAGGGGCTCGTAAGAAGGATATATCAAGAGTATTTAATGCTGAAACTTGTATTATTGGCTTTGTTTCTGGGGTTATGGGTGTAGGGATTGCTTATCTTTTAACTTTTCCAATTAATATTGTAATTAAAAATGCTACGAATTTAAGTAATGTTGCCCTTTTAAGTGTTAATCATGTTATTGTAATGATTACAATAAGTATTGTAATAACAATGATTGGGGGATTAATACCAGCTAAAATGGCTAGTAAAAAAGATCCTGTAGTAGCGTTAAGGACAGAGTAAGATGATAAAGAATATTGTTTTTGATATTGGTAATGTTATTTTAAACTTTGATATTAAAAGAGTTTTAAAGGAATATACGAGTGATTCTAATACAAGAAAATTTATTTTAGATAATATTATTAATTCTCCTGAGTGGTTAGGCAATGCCTTAATAGATACTGGGTATTTAAAAGTAGAGGACGCTATTAAAATTGTTTGTGATCGAACTAATCATATAAATGATAAGGTGATTATTGATTTTTGGACAACCTATCTTAATTATGCCTATATAGATAAGAAATTGTTAGAGTTAATTATAAAGTTAAAAGAAAATGGTTATCATATTTATCTATTATCTAATATTAATCCTTATACATATAACTATATTTTAGAAAAATCTAATTTATTTGATATAGTAGATGGTTATATTTTATCTTACCAAATTCATATGATAAAACCATATCAAGGAATATATTATGAGCTAATTAAAAAGTTTTATTTAAATCCTAAAGAAACTTTATTTATTGATGATAATTTAAATAATATTAAAACTGCTATTCTTTTAAATATAAAAGGTATAAAAGTAAAACCTGATAATTATCAAGATATTGAAGATAAATTGAAAAAGAATAATATTAAATTTTAAAAGGAAAAGTAGGTTATCAAAACCAGTTTTAATTTATACCTTATTATTATACAATTTATAAGAAAGTAACTAGTAAGTATTTCTTACTAGTTCAGAAATTAATTAAATAAAATATAAAAAAGCACTAGAAAGAGATTAACATATTTCTAGTGTTTTTGAATGTCTTAAAGTAACTGGGGCCATTTTTGATAAGAGAATTATAAATAAACCATACTAAAATATTTATATTTTTTTAGGCCCCAGTTACTTAATTAGTTTCTACTACAAACGGATCATTTGCAGTACCAATTCCTTCAGTTATTTTAACATCTGATTTTAAATTTATAACAGGACGGACACCAAGATCGTTATGGACGCCCCAAAAGCCCAAGTAACCATCATTATGTTGTATCCATCCATTTGAATAGCCGTACGACGAATAGAAGCTAGAAGGAGACATGGTCCAGTAATGTTCTGGTGAATAAACCCATGCTAGTTTATTGATATGTGAATTATCCATACCAGCAAATACTAACTCATCATATGTTATTAAACCGACTGGATATGTTAAAGCCTTATTACCAATACTCGAATCAGCTATTGTGTATAAATCTCTAGATAGTTCTGGACAAGAAAATATTGGCGATTTATTTTCAAATCTCTTATATGCTCCGAAATAACTATAACTTGAAGTGCTAATTCCATCGCCACTTCGTAATGTTCTATCACCACAGAAACCTACAGCATTTGATACATAACTACTGTATCCTTTATCAACAATATTAGTTTTATACCAATTATCTACAGTCGTTTTAATCGCTGACGATGTTGTATTTGTATGGACTTCATCAAATGTTGTGCCATCGGGGTTGCCATACATATAGCCGACATAAGCTGGATCATTATATTTACTATTAAACTGCGAATTTCCAATGGTCTGATTTACACCAGTGGCATTCTTTACTGTTCCATCATATATTAATCTTATGGAGCCATCACCATTAATTCTTACAATTTGCCAATAGATATTAGCAAAATAAACAATATTATTTTTAACATTTCCACGGTAGTAATAAGTCGTACCGTAATCATCCATTTCTTGATATAAACCTTTATCAGATTTATCTGTTTCTAATTCTGCTTCTATTAAGGTAATTACATTTAAGTTATAAGTTATACTGTCATATGAAACATTATTCCATGTTGTTTCGCCGGTTGTCTTTGACGCACTAGTTACTTGATAGATTATCGTATCTCCAGTTCCACGAGTGACATACATTTTTTCGCTGGTTTGATTATAAGACATATATTCAGCTTGAAAGTAATACTTAGTATTGCCACTGAAATCAATTTCAGTGGGGTCTACATAAACGGGATTTGATAATGAATATCTGCCGTTTGAACTATCAAAGGTTTTAGTTGTAAACAAGACAATTTTAGCTTCGTCCGCACTTAAATCGCTCATTTGGTCATCGCTTTTAATTGCTGTACTTGCTGGTTTTGTAGATGATACCGTTGCTGTACTTCCTGTTTTTTCGACCCATTTAATTATTGGAGCAGTCTGACTTAAATCTACTGCTTGTTTACTAGCAATCTTTGTCTTAGCTATTTCGGGAGTAGTTTGATATTCATTGGCAAGGATTGCATCTCCTAACTTATTATAACCAGCTGTTACAGGACTATAACTACTAGGTTCTGAGACTGTAACTATTTTTGACTTAAATACCTTATTCATCGCATCATCATTTATGGTTACATCTTCATCCATCCAGAAAGATATCGTATAATCTATTGAATCGCCGGCTCCCAAGTAACCTTCGGCAATAGTCCTTGCTTCCGTTGAACCACTCATTGTTGTTGTAGCTTTTTTATAACTATCTAAGGTTGTAATGGCATCACTGTTAATTTTAGTAGCTATAAACTTGCTATTTAAAGTTGTACCTTCTAACATTTCTAAATTAACATAATAATGGGCAAAAATTGAACAACTATTTCTTAAAGTAAAACTATATGGTTTTAATTTTAACCCTTCAGCATCAGTTATTGGATAAGCATTAGTTAAATTAATTTCATCTTTTTCTTCCGCCAATTCAATATTAAAACAACCAGATGTTCCTTTATTAGCATTATCACTTATAAATGTAAAACGCCAGTAAGCATAAGATAAACCTATACTAACTAAAGTTATAATTAAACAGATAATTATTAGACTAAATTTACTTTTCTTTTTCATGACAAATATCCTTACTACTTTTATTATTACCCAAATTTTAAAAATAATTACTAAATTAGTGTAACTCATAATAACCACTAATCCGTATTTACGGTTTCATAGAGTATGTAACTCTATGAAAAATGGACCGTGGGACCAGTATTTATCTAGGCTTAATAATAATTTGACTAGAAATTTTGACTATAATAAAATTAAATTATTTGACTATTAAATGGCTAGTAAACCCCTATAAATACAGGAATTAAACTAATATATTCTGACTAGGAATTTGACTACAAAGATTAGAAATATTCTCTTTAAAAAGTCTAAAAACTATGGTATATTTAATATATAAGTTAAAAATAAGTACTGAAATTACGGTTTCATAGAGTTACATACTCTACGAAAAATCTTTGTTTTAAAGATAAGTTTATCCTAAAATAGCTATTTTATACTAAAAAAAGTAGGTCATCAAAACCTACTTTAATTTATATCTTTTTTAACAATATCTAAAACATGTCTAGAATATCCTAAATAATAAGGAGATTCACATCTTTGGAAATGAAATTCTAAGTACTTATTAAATTCATCTATACTCATTTTATTAATTATTGGTCTTATATATTCTGTCATACCTTCTTGAGAGATTAATTTTTCTCTTTTTAAATGGCATATCTTATTAATATTAGCAATTGATTCTAATGTATCAAAACTATATAAAGTAGTCTCATTATCTTTAATAATAAACTTATCATCATACATATTATCATCTAAAATATGACCATCAATAAAACCATGTTTTAAAATAGCAAAGTCATTAAGACAGTAAACAATTAAAAGATAACCATTATTCTTTAAATGCTTTAATACCTCTTTAATAGCGCCCACTTTATCTTTGCCAAAAAGGTGGTAGATAGGACCAAAAAGCAAGATTACATCATAAGTTTCATTACCTAAAAACTCCAAGTTAAGAGCATTACCTAAATAGGTTTTAACCTTTTTACTTTTACTTTCAATGACTTTTAAATTATGTTTAACTAGTTCCACGGCTGTAATATCATAACCTAAATTGCTTAAATAAAGACTATATTTTCCCGTACCAGCCCCAACATCTAAGATTTTGGGCTTATTAAAATGTTCTAAAACTTCTTTAATATACTTAATTGTTGTTTGAAATTCAACTATTCCATGTCTAGTTTCCAGACGCTTATCCTCATTAAATTTATTATAATAATTATTTAATAACTCATTCATTTATATTTTCCGTTACTTTAACATGATTTACAAACTCTACATCATCTCTTAAGCCCTCATGGAGTTCTTCTTCCGCATTACCAACATAAACATCTTCAATACGCGAAACACGCAAACGCTCCGCAATTAAAATTGCTTCAACTTTTTTAACAGCCGTATCTAAATCATCATTAATAACAACATAGTTATAATTATTATAGTAATTGATCTCTTGATAAGCTTTCTTAAATCTTTCAATAATCTTTTCAGTGTCTTCGGTATTACGATTCTTTAATCTTCTTACTAATTCTCGCATAGAAGGGGGCATAATAAAGATAAAAATAGCATTAGGAAATTCTTCCTTTATTTTTAAAGCTCCTTGAATTTCAATTTCTAAAATAACATCTTTACCCTGACTTAAAAAATTTTGAATCTTTGATTTTGGGGTCCCATAATAATTATCATTATAAGTAGCATATTCTAAAAAATCATTATTTTTAATATGCTCCTCAAATTCTTCCTTACTAACAAAAAAATAATCAATCCCATCAATCTCGGAACCACGGGGTTTTCTTGAAGTCATAGAAATAGATAGCCAAAAATTATGATAATAGTTTTTAAGTTCATTAATAATACTATCTTTTCCCGCTCCTGATGGACCACTTAAAACAATTAAATTGCCTTGTTCCTGTTCTTTCAAAATTTCACTCATACATAATCCTCCTTAAATTTTTTCTAGTATACCATGTAATTATAATTTTTGTAAACGATTAATAAATAAGATAGTATTTTTGATTATTTTCGGGTATAATACATATTAGAAAGAGAGAATTGGTTTATGGAAAAAATTAAATTAACGGAAGTAAAAGTAAATAAGGAACTTAAAGAGTCTTGTGATTTATTATTTCAACATTTAGGACTAGATACAGAGACGGCTATTAATATTTTCTTAGCAGCATCTCTTCGTGATATGGGTATTCCTTTTCATGTTGGTTTTGATGATGATTTTGATGACTTTGATGATTGTTGTGGACATTGTTGCTGTGATGATGATGACTGTGATTGTGATGGCGATTGCGATTGTGAAGATTGCTGCTGTGATGATGACTGCGATTGTAAGCATAAAGAAAAATAATTTTTTTGAAAATTGTTTGCATTTTAAAGCTTAAGAGAGTATTAAGTGTTAAATCTATTATATGTTTAATTTAAAGTCTTTAGGTTACTTCCTTAAAGGCTTTTTTCTTAAACTTTTGGGTTTACACTTAAAATTTAAATCAAAGCTTTAAATATTAAAAAAATGTTACAAATTAAAAGATATATTATATAATAAACTTGAAAAGGCATAATCCTTTTTAAAAATGAACTTATATATAATAGAGAAGGAGATATTATGATTAAAATAAAAACAGATTCAAGAAAAGTAGTGGCAGGTGATACTTTTGTAGCCATTAAAGGTCTTACAGTCGATGGTCATGATTTTATTGAAAAAGCTATTGAAAATGGAGCCACCAAAATAGTTTGTGAACATGGAAGCTATGCGGTAGAAACTTTAGTTGTTCCTAATACCAAAGAGTGGTTACAACAATACTTACTTGATAACTATAAAGAGGAAGTTAATAAAATTAAATTAATTGGAATGACGGGTACTAATGGTAAGACTACAACTTGTTTTCTTACTTATCAAATGCTTTTAAGTCTAGGGAAAAAAGCGGCTTACATGGGGACAATTGGTTTTTATATGCCAAATGTTAAAAGAGAACTAAATAATACCACGCCTGAAATATTAGATGTTTATAGTCTAATTATCGAGGCTATCGAGGCGGGGTGTGAATACTTTGTTATGGAAGTATCCAGTCATTCCTTAGTTGAAAAAAGAATTGAAGGTTTAGAGTTTACGGTAGAAGCTTTCTCTAATTTAACCGAAGATCACTTAGATTTTCATAAGACCATGGAAAATTATCTTCATGCCAAAATGTTGATTTTAGATCAATTAAAAGGAACAATTATTGTTAATAATGATGATCCTTATGCTAAGTATTTTGAAACAAAAAGCTATAAGACTTTAGGTTATAATGGTAAAGATTATCAAATTTTAAATTATGAAGAAACTGATAAAGGTACTTTAATTAAGTTTAAAGCCGGTAAAGAGTATAGGGTAGAAACTAATTTAAAATGTAAATATAACATTTATAACTATTTAACCGCCTTAGGCATTTTAAATACATTAGGCTTTAGCATTGAAGATATTATTGAAATTACGAAAGATATTTATGCCCCTAGGGGTCGTTGTGAACAAATAAGAGTTAGAAATAGTTATGCCGTTATTGATTATGCTCATACTCCTGATGCTGTGGAAAAAATTATTACTTCCTTTTTAGAAAATAAGAAGGGTAAAATTATTACGATTGTTGGTTGTGGTGGCGATAGAGACCCATTAAAAAGACCAATTATGGGTGAGATTGCTAGTCGTTTAAGTGATTATGTTATATTTACCAGTGATAATCCTAGAACCGAAGATCCTAATAAAATTTTAGAAGACATTTTAAAGGGTGTTACTAAAGATAATTATGAAGTAGAAATAGATAGACCTACAGCAATTAAAAAAGGACTTGATATGTTAGGGGATAACGATATACTACTTATTTTAGGAAAGGGTCATGAAGATTACCAAATTATTGGGCATACCAAACATCATTTAGATGATTTAGAAGAAGTTAAGAAGTACTTGGGGTTAATGTAAGTACTTTTTTCTTTTAATATATGCAAATTAAATTTACAAATTGCCGAACAAAAAATCTACAAATTACCGACTGAAAAAGCCACAAATTACCGAATAAAAAAACATAAATTGTTAAAAAGTAATTGACTTTTAGAAATAAACAGCCGAAAATAGATAATCATGTTATTAAAAGAACTTAATTAAAGAAAGGAAAGTAGGGATATGTTAAAAAATATTTATGAACGCCTCCAATTAGAAAAATTACTTAAAAATAAAACTGCTACCAATGATTTTGACGCTTTTACGAGATGCTCACCCGCCTATTTAGCAACCAATGAAAATCAAGCCGCGGCCTTAGAAAATTTTGAGGTTAAAGATAAAGATGTTTTATGCGTAACTTCGAGTGGAGATTTTGCGTTAAATGCCCTAAGTCTTGGGGCTAGAAAAGTTACTACTTTTGATATTAATAAATTTGCTAAGTATGTCTTAGAATTAAAAGTGGCTACTGTTAAAACTTATCCTGATGAAACCCTTTATGCTAGTTTTTGGTTAAGTAATTCCCCAACATTTTTATCATATACTAAATTTTTAGAGATTAGAGGTAACTTAAGTAAAGAAGCTTATGATTTTTGGAATTATGTTTATACTTATTTAAACAATAATAAAAATACTTTAGATAATACCGATTTTTTCCGTAATACTATTTATAATACTATTACTTTACAAGAAAAATTTAATTTATATTATAAAAAAAGTTATTATGAACAATTAAGAAAAAGAATACTTATGACTAATATAGATAGTTATGATTTAGATATTACCAAAATTAATACTTTAAAAAGTAATTATCAATTTGATGTTGTTTATTTATCTAATATATTACAGTATTATGCTACTATTAATGCTTTAGATAGTAAAGAAAAAGTATATAGATTTTTAGAGTCTATAAAAAAAGAATTACTTAAGAATAATGGGACTTTAGTAGCTAGTTATAACTTCTTTGGGTGTTTAGTTGAATTTATTGATAATTTAGCCTTCGATCCAAGAGATGTTACTAATTATTTAATTTTAAAGTATCCCCAAGATTATAAATTAATTACCATTGCGGGTCTTTGTCCTGATTTAGATGATGGGATATGTTTATCTAAGAAAATATGATAGAATAATATTGGAGGGATAATATGTACGATTTAGATTTAGAAGAAAATGAAGAAATAAAAGTTTTAGATGATGAGGCTCAAGTAATTATTGATAATGTAAAAACTTTAGGAGTTAGTATCGTCGTTACTAATAAGAATATGTATCTTTTAGATACACCAAGAGGCGTAGATGATATCGTTTTAGGTAATGTAATTATGAACCATGTAAATAAAAAAGTTATTGGAAAACTACTCTTAAAAGATATTAATTTTAAAAATACTACTGACTTAGGAAGTCTTTATACATTAAAAGATAATCATAGTATGGAAGTTATTAGTGCTAAGATTAATAATTATTTAGAAGACCAAAGTAAATAAAAAATACTTTAAATAATAGGGGGATTTATGATTATTAATATAAGTGGCCGCACCGATATTGTGGCCTTTTATACACCGTGGTTTATGAAGAGATTAAAAGAAGGATTTGTCGATGTCAGAAATCCGTTTAATGAATCGCAGGTAAGTAGAATTTATTTTGAAGATGTAGATATGTTTGTTTTTTGTACTAAAAATCCCAGACCGATAATTCCTTATTTAAAAGAGATAAAAAAGCCAATTCTTTTTCATGTAACTTTAACAGGGTATCATAAAGATATTGAAGTAAATGTTAAAGATAAGAAAGAAATAATTAATGATATAAAAGAGATAAGTAAGATTATAGGAAAAAGTAATGTCTATGTAAGATATGATCCCATATTTCTTAATGATAAGTATACCGTAGATTATCATATAAAAGCGATAAAAAAATTAGCCGCAGAGTTAGAGGGGCATATTGAAAAAATAATAATATCATTTATAGATGATTATAAAAATGTCAGAAAAAATGAACGAGTTTTAAATTACAGGGAATTTAAAGAGATTGATTATAAGACTTTAGGAGAAAGTATTTCTAAGGAGTGTCATAACCATCATATAAGAGTCCATACTTGTTTTGAAAAAAGAAATTTAGTAGA
Source organism: uncultured Bacilli bacterium (assembly GCA_934095825.1). The sequence goes on from CAKOKQ010000016.1 coordinate 17,356, forward strand.
GTATGGTTTTGATGAGGAAGTATGTTTATCTCATGAACTGGCTTATATGTTAACGGGAAAGAAGTATCCTAACTGGAAAGCTAGAAAAGAAGGATTATGCAATTGTGTTAATATAGTAGATATTGGAGTATTTAATACTTGTTTTCATTTTTGTAAATATTGTTATGCTAATTTTAAAGAAGAAGATGTTTTAAAAAATAGAAGGTTACATGATGTTAATTCGACGATGTTAATAGGTAAGTTAAAAGATGCTGATAAAGTTACTATAAGAAGAAAGTAGGTATTACTTCCTAAAGTTAATATTTAAATAGTAATATACCTAGGAATTTACTAGAAATAGTAAAAAAATACTAGGCAAAGAAAAATAAATATGGTATTATTAAGTAGTCGTAAGACACATCTGGTCTGTTGGTGAAGTGGCTTAACACATTGCCCTCTCAAGGCAACATTCATGGATTCGAATTCCATACAGACTACCATATTTTGATCTTAAAGTCCTTATAGGGCTTTTTATTTATATTAAAAATAGGATAACTCAACCGTAAGTTTAGTTAATTCAACTTAGAAGTTATTTAAATATTTAATGTTTTTTTGTAAAGTGGTATCAGGTGATACAATTATGCAAAGAAAGAAAAGAAATAAAAAAATAATTACGATTACAATTAGTATTATAGTACTAATAATCTTAGGAAGTATATTTTACTCCTATAACAATTTAACAGGTAAAAGTAAGATAGATTTAACCGCTTCTTTAGTTACTAAACAAAATGCAATAGAGAAAACTATAAAGACTAATGGTTATACTATTGATAATCCGAAAGTTTTATTAGATCCTTATAATGCTTCACCTCTAACAGCCTTAATTCTTTTTGAAACAGAAGAAGAGGTAAGTCCAAAGGTAACTATTGAAGGTAAAGATAAACTTACTACTATTGAAACTGAGTTTGCTAAGAATACTAAACATTATTTACCTATATATGGGTTATATGCTGATTATAATAATAAAGTAGATATTAGTTATACATTAAGTGATGGCAAGAAAATAACTAAACAAGTAGAGATTCAAACTAATAAATTACCCGATGATTTTGTTTTACCAACTAGTGTCAAAAAAGATAGTAGTAAATTAACTAATGATTTATATTTCTTTACGCCATCTAGTAAGGGATATACTTGTGCTTATGATGTTAATGGGGATGTTCGTTGGTATTTATCTAATAATGCTATTTGGGATAATACGAGACTTAAAAATGGACATATGATGGTTAGTACAGAAAGATTAGTTAATAGTCCATATTATATGACAGGTTTATATGAAATAGATCTTTTAGGTCATATTTATAATGAATATTCTCTAAAAGGCGGCTACCACCATGATTATTTTGAACTACCTAATGGTAATTTATTAGTGGCTAGTGATGATTTTAATAATGAATCTGGTACGGTTGAAGATTATATTGTTGAACTTGATAGAACTACGGGTAATATTGTTAAAACTTGGGATTTAAAAGATATTTTAAATATGGAAGATGGTAAAAGTGAAAACTGGAGTAATTATGATTGGTTTCATAATAATTCGGTTTGGTATGATGAGGCTACTAACAGTATAACTTTATCCGGAAGACATCAAGATGCGGTTATTAATATTGATTATACATCTGGTAAGTTAAATTGGATAATAGGGGATTCTACTAATTGGAGTAGTGAATATCAAAAGTATTTCTTTACCCCAGTAGGAAAAGACTTTGAATGGCAATGGTCCCAACACGCCGCAATGATTACCCCCGAAGGTTATGTCTTTATCTTTGATAATGGCAATAATAAAAGTAAAGATAGTTCTAAATATGTTGAGGCATCTAACAGTTATTCTAGAGGGGTCATGTATAAAATAGATACTGATAAAATGACTATCGAACAACTATATGAATATGGTAAAGAAAGAGGTAGTAGTTTTTATTCACCATATATTAGTGATGTAGATTATTTAAGTAAGAATCATTATCTAATTCATTCAGGGGGTATTGTTTATGTAGATGGTAAAAACTCTAATCAACCAGCAGGATTTTCTAGTAATACGACTTTAAAAAGTGATACTGTTGAAGTTTTAAATAATAAAGTTATTTTTGAAATAGTTTTACCTACTAATAATTATCGCGTAGAAAAATTAAGTCTTTATACCGAAAATGATTATGAAAATACTTTAGGTAAAAGACTAGGCAGTCTAGGAGAAACAAAGGTAAGTAAAAAAGATAATAAATTTATTAAAACAGTAGAAATAGATGAGGATTATAATAAGAGAAATATTACTTTAACTAATGAAGAAGATAGATTAGTAATTAGTGGTAAGTTTAAAAAAGGAGAAAATGTTAGTTTTATCTTAAGAAAAGGTTTTACTAATAATTATTATGATCAAGTAATAAGTAAGAAACCTTATACAGCCTTATGTGTAGATATCTTTACAGAAGAAGAAACTAATGAAGGTATTAATATTACGAGGTATATTAATAAAGAGGGTTTAAGTGGTAAATATAGTATTTATATTAAGATAAATGATAAAATATATAAGACTAATGATTATATAGAAATTAGTGATTTAAAAGAGGCTTTAGTGTAATTTTGTTATTACTAAACCTCTTTTTAATTTCACTGTCAATATAGTTTCTGGATTTATAGATAACTATAATTGGTACTTGATTAAATTATAAAATTTACAAAAGTGTGATAAAAAGGCTGAAAAAAGTCTGCAAAAGTGTGATAAAAATGGTTAAAATGCTTGCAAAAGTGTGATATTATTAGAATGGGTGATAGAAATGAAAAGATTTTTAACAGATAAATTAGTAGAATGGAAGAATAGTAAATATCGTAAACCGCTTATCCTGCGTGGAGCAAGACAAGTAGGTAAGACTTACATTTTAAAAGATTTTGCTAATACTTATTATGACAATATGGCTTATTTTAACTTTGATCATGATGCCTCTTTAGCTGAACTTTTTGTAAGTACAAAGGATCCTAAAAGGATTATTGAACAATTGTCATTTGTTGTTGGTAGGAAAATAGAACCTGCTAATACTTTAATAATCTTTGATGAAGTTCAAGAATGTCCAGATGCATTAAATTCATTAAAATATTTTGCAGAGGAAACTCCAGAATACCATATAGTTGCGGCTGGTTCTTTATTAGGAATAAAGTTATCACATACTTCTTTTCCAGTAGGTAAGGTAGATTATTTAACTTTATATCCTATGACATTTAGTGAGTTTTTAATAGCGGATGGTAAAGAAAATTTAGTTCATTATATGCAGTCAATAAAAGAGGTTCAAGAAATACCAAAGATATTTGATGATCAGTTAATTGAGCAGTTAAAAAAATACTATATTATTGGTGGTATGCCTGAGGTTGTTAATAGTTGGGTAAATGATAAGGATATTGAAAGGGTAAATTACTTACAGAAAAATATTTTACAAGCGTATGAAGATGATTTCTCTAAGCATTTAAATGCAAATGAGGCAATTAAAGTGTCGTTAGTGTGGAGTGGTATTCCCTCACAACTTGCTAGAGATAATAAAAAATTTGTTTATCAAACAATTAAAGAAGGAGCAAGGGCTCGGGAGTATGAAAATGCTTTAAACTGGTTAAATGATGCGAATTTGGTTCATAAATGCTACAATTTAAGCAAATGTGCTTTTCCACTTTCTTCTTATAACGATTTATCATCTTTTAAAATTTATTTATTAGATGTGGGATTACTTAGAAGAATGACGGATTTAGATAGTAATATCATTATTGATGGAAATCGGCTATTTGAAGAATTTAAGGGTTCTTTTACTGAAAATTTTGTTTGTAGTATGCTAACAGAAAAATTTGATAGTGGTTTACATTATTATACTTTTGATAGAAAGAAAATAGATTTTGTTATTCAATATATGAATAATATTATACCAATTGAAGTAAAGGCAAATGTAAGTACTAATAATAACAGTTTAACTAAGTTCAATAAAGAAAATGATAATAAGATATCTGTAAGATTATCTCTTAATAATTTAAAGCAAGATGGAAAAATAATAAATATTCCACTATATTTAGTAGAGTATATTGATAAATTTATATAAAAGGATGTGATAAATATAATGAAATATTTATGAAATTTATTAAGACTTATCGTATTTTGTGTTGAATAAAAATTGCTTTAAAGAAGTTTAAAGTGATTAGTTTGATTGAAAACTCTTTTTATAGGGTTCTTTTTTAAATAAAATACACATATTTAGCACAAATAATTAATTATGTGGTAAAGTATACTTATGAGTTTTAAATAACGGAAGTAATGGCAATATCGATTGTCACAAATATTTATATTTAATCAAATTAATTAGAAATTATGGTAGGAAAAATGAATAAAAATAAAACTGTAAAGTATAAAATTATAAAGCACTCTGAGAATGTTTATTTATCTGAATGCCGTCGAGAAGATAATCTAAGAAATATCGCCAACTCAATTTTAACTTCTATTTCTATAGTATTAGCGGTACTTATGGAATTAGTATATAAATTGTTGGAGAACTTGCAAGATTATAATCTTATGATTGTTAGTATGTCTTTTATTCTATGTTTAATTTTATTAATAAGTTTATTTTGTGCAATTTTAACAAATTGGCCTTATAAAAAAAGTGAGCCAAATTCAGGTAGAAATTTATTAGATTTTGTGAACAATAATTTAAAAACATATGTTGATGGCGATGGATTTTTAGACCAGAGAATAACTGATTTAGACGAGATGTCGTTATCATTATTTCGTATCAATAATATTAAAGCAAAATTTTTGGTTTGTTCTTGTTCACTTTTAATTTGTTTTATAGTATTGACAATTATTTTTAGTTTTGTTATCCTTTATGCGATGAGGTAAGGAGAAGTAATTATGGCTAATATTCAATATTCAAGTAATAATAATTCTAACAGCAGTGGAAATACTAGTGGCGATACCAAAATAAGTATTGGTCCAACATTGCCTGGAATAAATGTTAGAAGTGAAACAAAAACCACGAATACATCAAATAAAAAGTGATTTTGATGGTCTTTGTTTATAATGTTTGAATGTAGTAAAGTGGTGTCATTTTGATTGAATGCACCGCTTTTGCTATAATTATAACTATTAATAAGCGATATATTTAATGGCTTATATTAAGAGATAATTATATATTAGATTTATTTTTAAAGGTGGTAATAAAAATGATAGAAATTGATGAAATAAAAGCAAAACTTCGTAGGTACTATACTTGGATTGAAACCAATATAAAAATAGAGAATTCATTGGGACTTACTAATCTTAATATTTCTTTAGAAGATTTTATTTGTGAATTATTGAAAATAATTAGATATGGCGATTTTGAGAATTGCAATGATGATAAGGTTAATTATGCAAACATTGACTTAATAAATAGTGAGGGAACGCTTGGAATTCAAATTACATCTGAAACTAGTTCTAAAAAGATAAGAGATACAATTGATAACAATGCTGGCAACTATAAAATAGTTTTTTTCTTTTTGTCATCTGATTACATACCTACTAAAAAAACTTTAAAAAGCTGTAATTTAAATGAAGAAAATATTATGAATTTTTCCAAATGTATCGAAAAAATAAAGGATTTGGATATAGTAAATGATGTTTATAAATATTTTGAAGATCATTTAATGCTACCGGTTAAATTCGAAAAGATAGAGACGAATGGTTACAACCAATTTATTAAAAATTTTATTTTAAATGACATTAAAGCAGTTTGTGAAAATTTTGTGCCAACTAAGACAACCTATGAATGCTTGGAGCGATTAAACAGTGCTAATAAACTTGTTTTAATAGGAAGCCCAGGGGTTGGAAAAACATATACATGTAAATATTTAGTTGGAAAATTTCTTGAAGATGGGTATAAATTATTGTACTTTTCTGATACTTTAAAAGAGTCATTTGAAAACTATAATGGGAAAGAAAAAGCAGTGCTTTTTATAGATGATATATTTGGCTCAAATGAAGAAAATGTTATGCAAAAGTTAAAAGAAAACGAGTTAGAAGCTCTTTTTAAAAGAAATGATAATAGTTTTAAAATAATCGTAAATTCCAGAATTAATATTTATAACGAAGCAAAACAGAAATACAGTCAAATTAAATATTTAAATCTTGAAACTTATATCAAGGAGATGCAACCATTTTCGGCTATTGAAAAGGCAAAAATTTTAATTAAACATTTTCAAAAAAATACTGTTAATGTAGAATTAATTAAGGCTTTATTCGATGATTTTGACAAATCATTTGAAGATACAAAAATTTTCAAATTAATTTCTCATGATACTTTTAATCCAAGATTAATAGATGAAGCTTTAAAATTTTATAATGGAAGTGAGTGTTTATACCTTACAATTAAGAAAGTTTTTGATAATCCAACAAGTTTATATGATGACTTTTGTTTAAATAATTTGCAAAGTTGTGATTTGAAAGTATTGCAGATAATATATTTATTAATTCCAGAGTATTATATTGAATGTGACTTGTCAACATTATATGAATATTCTAGAAAAATTGGATTGTTAGAGAGTGATGTTAGGACAACTATTAAAAAAATAGAAAAAAATTTCATCAATATTTTTGAAAAAGTTAAAAATGGTAGTAGTACCTTTGCGTTGAAATACATTAATCCCGGTATTATGGATTATTTTAGAAGAAAATTCAATGGTTCTAATGATATGAAAAATTATTTAGAAATTATAAATGATAAACACTATTTAAAAGGAATTATGATGAACGAAAAAATTTCTGATTCAACAAAAATGGATAAAGCAATACAAACTAATTTAGATGATTTGACACTGCTTGCTGAGATTGATAAAAGTACTGTATGCAATAATCAAAAATATTTTGATTATTATCTTGAACAAATAAAAAAATCAAATTACTTAAGTGATAGTGTTAATTGTTACATTAATGAGAATAATTTAGAAGACGAAAAATTTATAGAACTTATCTCAAATTCCAATAATATATCGAAATTTATAGATATTGATATGTATTTTAGTGCTTCAGAAATCTTAGTAAGAATTTTGAAAAACTTTTCGCTTTTTTCAGAAGGAATGCAAGATAAAATAGTTGAAAACATAGGTTTTAAAATATCTGATGATTGTATTTATGCTATTAATTCAGAAATAGAAGATCTCGAATATGATGAATTTGATTGCGATGAAGAGAGTTTATCAATAATTTATGATGATTATTTTGATAAAAGAGTTGATTGGATAAAAAAAGTTGGAGTTGAACAAAATATAGAAATTGATGATGATTTTTTGAAGGCTTTAACATTGGAAAAAAATTTTGATTATGATGATTATTCAGATAGTATAGATGAGGCTTTTCATGATAATTCAAATGATTTAGGTGATAGTACAAATAATGATGTTAAATGCTATTTGAATGAATATAGAAATAGTTTGAATGATTAATAATTATTTGTTTTTAGAAGTTTTTTGCCATTAAAGTAAATTTTAAATATCCTTGATGATAAGTCGAATTTTTTAATGGTTATATTATTTTTCACTAAAATTGAGGAGGTTTTTAATGAATTATGAGGATATAAGAATTAAATTTTATGATGCTTTAAAAAAGGCTAAAGAATCGGCTAAGCTTGGGTATTGTTTTTATTGTAATAAAGAAGTAACTGGTTTTTGCTTATCCCATACGGTACCTAAATTTGTTTTAAAAAACATTGCAAGAAAAGGAAAGATTTACAATACTTTTCATTATGGTATTTTTGAAGAAATGAAAGTAATTGATGGGGAAAGTGGAATAAAGAATACTGGAATATTTAAATTAATATGTAGAGAGTGTGACAGTAAGGTTTTTCAAGATTATGAAAATATTGAAAATATAATATCAAAGCCAACAAATAAAATGATGGCAGAAATTGGTATTAAAAATGTTTTAAATTTAATTTATGAGGAACGATATTGTAATAAATTTTATGAACAAATGGTTTCTATAGCTTCAGGTGATAGGCTTTTATTAGATAATGCAAAAAAATATAAATATATTAAAGAAACGAATATAAGAGATTTAAAAATGTATTTAAAAAGGTTTAAAACAATTAAAGAAAATGATTTGAAAAGTGGTTCTAAATTAATTTTTTGGTATAAATGTAATTATATTGTTCCAATTGCTTTTCAAGGTGCTATTTGTTTATATGGAGATTTGAATGGAAGAATAATAAATAATATTCTCGATAAAGATGCTTATATGCAATATATACATATATGTATATTTCCTTTGGAAAATGAAAGCGTAATAATGCTTTTTAGACATAAGGACGATACGAAATATAAAAAGTTTGAAAATCAATTTAATAAATTATCATTGGCTGAACAATTAAGACTTATAAGTTTTATTGTTATTGAATATTCAGAGCACTTTTATATTTCAAAAGGTGCTTCCGAAGAAGTCTTGAAAAGTAAGTCGATAAATGAATCCACTTTGCATAATACATCAATACTTAAGTCAAACAAAGGTCAAGCAGAATATTTATTCAATTCAAACCGTCATCAATTAAAAGATTTTATTAATTTTCCAAATTTGCTGAGTGAAGAGTATAAAATAGAAAAGGAAGATAAATAAAAAAGCATTTAGTTTTATAGCGGTTCTTCCGAAAGTTTAAGTGTTTAATAAATTAGAAATATGATAAAAACATCCTGTTTTTAAAGAAATGATGATGAAAATTAAAAAATAACACTTATGTCTTATATTGACTATGCGTTATTTTTTATTCTGCTCCCTTATGGAATAGCACTACATATACAGTTTTAAATAATATCTTAATATCCATCTTAAGACTAGCATGATTAGAATAATATTCCTCTAATTTTAATCTTTCTTCAAAAGTAGTATTACTTCTACCATTTACTTGCCAATAACCAGTAAGACCAGGTTTGGTTTTAACTATTGTATCAAAATATTGTCCCATATCTTCTTTTTCTCTTGGTAAATATGGTCTATTACCAATTAAAGACATATCACCTTTTAAGACATTTACTAACTGAGGTAACTCATCTAAAGAAGTTCTTCTAAGAATTTTACCCATTTTAGTAATTCTTGGATCGTTTTTAAATTTCCTATTTAATTTATATTCTTTTCTAGCCTCTTTATCATTTTTTAATATTTCTTTTAATACTTCATCAGCATCAACTACCATACTTCTAAATTTATAAAATTTAAAAGTTTTACCATTCTTACCAATTCTATCTTGACTAAAGAAGATAGAAGCATAATCCTTATTTAAAATATAGGATATTTTAACGATAAGGGCTATAGGTAATAAGAATATGCATCCTATTAAAGAACAAAATATATCAAATAATCTTTTAATTATAAAATATAATGTCTTTCTAATAGATAAAGAATTAGTACTTTCTAATGTTGCTTCACCATTCATAATAACACTCCCCAAACTACAATTAATTAACTTAAAGCAAAGTTATTGTATCATATAAATTAATATTGTGGTATAGGTTTTTTATGGAAAGTAGAATTTTTTTGACTTAAAGTTTAAGAAATAATATAATAACTTATGATAAAATTTATGACTTTGATTAAGTAATAACAAAAAAGTAGAAACGACATGCAAATAAGAAAAATTTTAATAAGTACTTTTAATTCCAAATTAGTTATGTTACATGATGGTGAGTGCAAAATTCGATGAAAATTAAAGTCAGAACATAAAAAATCAAGAAAATCAAGTTGCAAATTTTTTGGGAGTAGAGAAGGTGAAAAAATGGAAAGAATTAAGTATTACTCAAGTAACGATTTTTCTTTTTCTGAGGAATTTAATAGAGCTCTTAGTCTAATTAAAAATATAAAAGAAAAAGAATGTAATATTAATGATATTTTGGAATTTTATAACATATTAAAATTTTTAAATAACGATATTGTAAAATCACACGGTAATGAAATTGATGAAAATTGGCAAGATTCTAAAAAGATAATGCAGCAATTGATCAATAAATTTTGCTTGAAAATAAATAAAGATAATATAATGACTATTTTGGATGAAGTTGAATTAAATTATATAGATGATTTTTTTGAAGTGTTTAGCAAATATAAAATATATACTAGAATCGATGATGATGCATTTACTAAAATTATAAATCGAAGAGCAACAGATATTAATAGTATCCTTGAAGTTAAGGATTTAGTAAAATGCTATGATCAAGTAATAAGAAAAACTTTGATTGAAAAAAAGAATAGCGCTGAATTATTACTAAGTGAATATGAAGTAAGAAATAATGCAAATTATAAACATAAATTTTTTCCAAAAAGCCTAACAAATGAAGATAAAGAACAAATAATAATAAATTATATTAACGAAGAAAAAAGTAACTTAAACTACTTAAGAATTGTAGCGGATATTAAATCAACATCAGAATTAAGTGTATCTGATAGTACTAAATTATTAGCAAAACATAAAGCATCTGCAATAGAAGATGAAATTTTTGGACGAGATTCTGGTTTAAAAATGACAACAACAGTACGATTTGTTGAAAAATTAGGCCAGCCAGTTAAATATAAATGTAATGGATGTAATTGGGATTTTGCTTATGATTTGAGTTGGATTAAGGAAAATATAAATGATTACAGTACTTTATTGAATAATTTTATATATCTTTTTCAGTATGTTGATAATCAGATGCGTTGGACAATGGTAAATAAAAGAAAAGATATGTCAATCTTTGAAAGTGAATTATTTATGCATTCAAAACATGATTATTTATTAAGCGCTGCATTTGGTAAACTAGATAGTCTTTCTGATTTACAAATGGCTTTGTATTACACACAATTACAAAAGTTAGAAGTAAGATTGGAAGATGTCATTTCGTGGTTTTTCGCGACATATTTACAAGAAGAATTTAAAATCAATAACTTTTATATTAATATGCCATCATCATCTTCAAATTATTTAGAAAAATGTAGAACAATATTACCAGAAATCGATTATTGTTTAAAACAATTTAACTGTTATGTAAATAAAGGCTTTATTGATCAGGAGCTACTTCAAATATCATCAAATCATACTTTCTTTAAAGACATAAAAAGTTTACTGCCAAACAAGTATGTTTATTCATCAGGAAAAAAATGTGATGAATTATTATTTTATTTTTTTTCTGATCAATCAATGTTAAAACATTCTAAAAAATGTCATAAAAGTTATAGTAGCTTTTATGACCTAATTATGCATGAAAATCTTAAAAAGCAAGATTTTTATAGAATTGACCAAAAAACATTAGAATGTTTATTGGAAGAAAAGTATTTGACTTTGGATGAAAACGAATTTATTCGTTTTAGAAATATTACACAAATAAAAATATCAAGAGATTTAAATAATAACGAAGTAGTATGTTATTGGAAATTAAGTAAAATACAAAGAAATGAAGTTAATAATTTAGTAGAAAATGGTATACTTGAATTTGAAGAATCGCTATTTTCTAGAATAGAATGTAGTTATTTAAATTATTGTTTAAATAAATCAGAATTCAATAATTCACTAGATTTAAGGAATATGTATAGTCATGGAACACAACCGAGTGGCGATGAAAAAATTCATTACGCTAATTATATAAAATTTTTAAAAATATTTATCTTAATAATTATAAAAATAAATGACGAATTGTGTACTAAGGAAGATAAAATTAATATAAAAAAAGATTGCAATTAATTAAGAATATTGTATTATTTTATTGGAGGTTATAAAAATGGATAGAGATAATGCATTGTGGGCTGATTTAAGCGAATTAAAAAGTAAAAGTTACAAATGTGGATATTGTGGAAGTGACATAGCTTCCAATGAAGGTTATTATATAGAGCGATTTGGAGAAGATGCAGAACTTGGATATATTTATATTTGTCATAAATGTAATAAACCAACATACTTTGAATTTGAAGAGCAAACACCTGGCAATTCTTTTGGCAGGCCATTTGAAAAAGCAATATTTAAAGATGAAAGCGTTTATGATTTATATGAAGAGGCTAGGAGATGTATGTCAATAAACGCCTATACATCAGTCGGGATGTGCTGTCGAAAATTACTTATGCATATAGCGGTAGATTGTGGTGCTAAAGAAGGTCTTAAATTCATTGATTATGTTGATTACTTAGATAAAAACAGTTATATTCCAATTAATTGTAAAGTATGGATTGATGCTATTAGAAATAAAGGAAATGATGCTAATCACAAAATTATAATACTTAATAGAAGGGAAGCAGAACAACTAATTAGTTTTATTGGTATGATTATTAATGTCATATATGAAATGCCATACCAATCAAAACTATATAGTGACAGTATAAATGAAAATGACTAATAATAAAAAATTAAAATATTATACTATTGTTAATAAAGAAAAAAATAGAGAAATTAATGAAAGAAATTATCTAAGCTGTCGGTTAGACATAAAGTGGAATGTTAATAATATTGTTGGCAGTAAGCAAAATAATGGCTATATTGTGCAAAGAGTAAAAATTCAATCAAATATTTCTAAAGCATATATTACCCCTAAAATATACTTTGAAGCATGGAAAGTAGCAGACAAAAAAATAGCTTATAAAGATGACTATGATGATTCGTTTAATTTTAATGATCAACCTTTAGATCACGATGTTTTTTATGATTGTATTGGTAAAAAGGGATATATTAAATGGGAAGCAATTGTTTATTGGATCAATGAAAGTACTGAATTGAGTGCTACTATTGACCAATGGAAGGAAGGGGCAGCATTAGAAGCCGGATCTTTGCAATCCGCACATGAAAGTGATATTTCTGAAGAAACATCGAATGATTTTAAGAATTATTTTAAATTTAAAAGAAAGTTTATTCATGAATTTGATTTGAAAGGTGATGAAGAAATAATATTTACTCTTAAAAAGTATTTTTCTAAAATACCGTTAAATAAGGATAATTATGACTTAATTGAAAAAGCATTAAAACATGTAAAAAATAAGGAACATTTTAAAGAACAGATAACAAGCTTTCTTAATATTAGTTAAATAAATAATAAAAGCATTTCTTATGGAAACTATTTACTATATGTGGTAATATAGTAATAGTTATAAGAAATGTTTCTTTTTTTAACTAATTATTTATTTTTTCTTTGACTTTGAATAAATAGTTAGTATAATATTAAAAGATTTATTTATTAATTTATATGTTATGTAGTAAAGGAAGTAGATGTAATGGAAACTAAAGAACCAATAAGGGTCGCCTCCGTCATAGGTCGCTATATTGGAGGAGGCGTTGAGGCTGTTACCATAAATTATTATAGAAATATTGATAAAAATAAAATTCAACTTGATTTTATATGTGATGAAGATTCAACTAATATTCCTTATGAAGAAATTGAAAAAATGGGTGGAAAAGTTATTATAATACCTTCTTATAGTAAACCTTTTAAATATCATAAAGAATTAAAAATAGTATTAAAAGAAGGTAATTATAAAATAATTCATTCAAACATTAATACTTTATCGGTATTTAGCTTATTTGCGGCTAAATGTGCTGGGGTTCCCGTAAGAATAGCGCATAGTCATAGTACAACTAATAAAAAAGAAAAAAAGAAAAACTTAATGAAACAAGTATTAAGACCTTTTAGTAAAGTATTCGCCACTGATTATATGTGCTGTTCAGAACTTGCGGGAAGATGGTTATTTGGTAATAAAGAATATGATAAAGGTAATGTTTATTTACTAAATAATGCTATTGATTTAGATAAGTTTAAATATAATGAAGCTTTAAGAAAAAAGAAAAGAAAAGAACTGGGTATTAAAGATGATACCTTAGTAATTGGACATATTGGTAGATTTGTTGCTCAAAAGAATCATGATTATTTAATAGATATATTTAATGAGATTCATAAGAAGAATAATAATTCTATTTTATTACTTGCAGGACAAGGTCCTTTAATGGAAGATATTAAAAATAAAGTCAAAGAATTAAACCTAGATGATAGCGTTAAATTCTTAGGACAAAGAAATGATGCTAATGAATTATATCAAGCCTTTGATGTATTCTTACTTCCTTCTTTATATGAAGGGTTACCAGTAGTAGGAGTAGAGGCTCAAGCATCAGGTTTATTATGTTATTTATCTGATGATATGACTAAAGAAACTAAAGTATTAGATATAACTAAATTTATGTCATTAAATAATAC
>CAKOKQ010000017.1 GCA_934095825.1 uncultured Bacilli bacterium
TAATAGTGTACCAGTCAAACAAATACACTATTTCGGACCATTTACTCGTTCAGTACCATTATACTACTATACTTTTCTATTTTGGTCAATTTAAATTTTCACTTGAGCTTTATCAAGAATTTTTGATTTATATTTATTAAATATTATGTTTTAACATCCTTTTTTTGAACCTAATTCTTCAGTTAATACTTTTGGCTCTAAACGATAAATATCAAAATAAGCCTCATTATTTCTATAAGTGCTATCTAAAAACACTAAATCAAAATTATCAGCATCAAAAAGTACCTCTTGTTGGGGCTCATCAAACCTATTACTACCGTTACCCTTAAATAAATCATTACTATAACATATTACATAGGAACCTTTAGGAATAATTATTTTATAAACTCTAGGAGCCCTAAGTCCATTATTCCTTCTTTCTGACATTTTACTAAATTCATCCGCCGTTGCTAGTGATAAAGAAGTAGATATAAAACCACGATCATCAACTAATAAACCATTATTACCAGCAATGCCACGATAAACCACTATATCATCAGATAACTGACATTTTTTTAAAGCTGATTTTACTTGATTAATACAATAATAAATAGCATTTTTATAATCATCTTTATTTTGGAATGTATGATAATGATATTGTCTAAAAAACTCACTCAACATTGCCGGTTGATATTTTTCAAAATATTCATCATAGAATACTCCGTCTCCAACCTCTTTTTTATCAGCATTCACACCATCTACATATCTCTCATATCCACTATCCAAGATATTTTCAATGTACTTAGCATCTTTTTCTTTCATATCACTATCTATATCTAAATTTTTACTTCGTAAAAATCTAACGATTTCATTAACTTCTTTATAAAAGCAAGCTTTATACAATATCAAACCATAAATTTCATCTTTACTAAGCTTCTCAGCTTGTTTAGAAATTAATTCTTTAAATACTTGACTGTTATTGTTTTCTTCGTCATAAGGACTTTTCCAAATATACCCTAAATTATAATTATAATCACACTCCATAATTTTTTCATAATCTAATGCTCTAATAAGTTTATCTTTTATTTCTAAAGCATCAGAAGGATTTTGCTTAATCATATCTTTGTACTTTTCTAAAATAGGTATCCCAGCCATTATTAACTTTCTTAAAATTTCCATTTCTCTACACTGAGCATCAGCATATCCTGCCAAATAAAATTTATCTACTCTTTCATTAACACCACTTAATAATTCATCATAAAATTTTTGAAAAACTGAAATTAGTCGTTCTGACATTCCATATTCTAAAAATTCCTTAATATAATCATATAAATAACTAATATTTACATTCTCATAACCCATATCAGCATTGTTTTTCCAAGTAAAAATCTCTTTTGATAAACCAGTTTGCTTACTATTGAAAATTTCTTTAACAGTATCATAGTACGCCTTATTTAATTTGTTAACTTCCTGATTAAGTTCTACACTCTTTTTAAATAGAGCTTCTCTACTTTTGGAAAATAATTTATCGGTTATATCTTCGTCATTATTTATAACCCCAATATTATAAGGAGAATTCCCACTAAAATAGATGGTTAAATGATTATTATCATCAGACCGACAATTATCAATTTCGGTTAAAAGCTGCATAAATTTTTCCATATATTCAGAAGTCATAATACGATTTTCACTAATCTTAATATTACCATACTTATTCTTAAGAGAAATTTTTAACATATTATCATCAGATATTATTATACTTCCTGGTTTCCATCCATAATTTGATACTTTATTTTTAACTTTAGCGATAGTAAAACTATCCATAAATTACCGCCTCCATTATCATAATAAAAAATTAGAGCAGAAAAAGCAACCGTTATATACAGACTATATAAAAAAGTTAAGACTACATAAATCATCTTAACCTTTCATTTATTATTCAAAATCCCCCACTAAAGCCACATTTTCTTCATAATGTCTTTCTTTTGTTAATCTTCTTTTCATATGCTGATGGCTTTTACTCTTCATCTCTTCTAACTTATTTATCATTTTTCTTCTTCTTAATATTTCATTAGTCTTTAATTCATAATTACTACTAAGAATATATAATTGTTTTAAAACTTTTAAATATCTCTTCTTACTAGCATTATCATTTTCTTTTTCTAATACTCTTTTTTCAATATTACAAGACCAGATTTCCTTCTTAATCTGATTTTTTTCCTTATCTAAATAAAATATCTCCCTTCTTAATCTTTTTATTTCTTTATTTACATCCAAATCCATACATACTCCCTTAATACTATTGTATGCCTCTAGTGGTTTGAAGTAAAGAAAAAAGTGCCTTTAACTAGCACCTTTAAACTTAATTTCTTTCTTTTACTTTGTAATCTTTTCTTAATCCCTTTAAGAAGCTTAATTTAGAGCGTCTTACATAGCCCTTCTTAATAACTTCGATTGAATCAATAGTTGGAGCATTTACTGGGAAAATACGAGTTACGCCAATACCATAACTTTTCTTTCTTACAGAAAATCTCTTAGATACAGAACCACCATTAATATCAGTAACTAAACCTTCAAATGATTGGATACGCTTTTTGCTACCTTCAATAACCCAAACATTAACTCTTACTGTATCACCAACACGAAATTCAGGAATATCTTTTCTTACATGTTTAGCATTAATTTTATCAACTAAATTTGTCATATCGTTTAATTCCTTTCTATATAATATCACTTAAAATCATTATTTAACTAATTAAATAAGCGGATTTTCTACAGAGTTTCCTCCGAAGCAAGAATATCTTACCATATCTTTCGGTTATTCGTCAATCTCTTTTTTGCACTGACATTCCTATTTTAATCTTTATCCTAATCAGATATAGCATATTTTTAATCTTAATATAACTACTTACCTTAATATGAAATAATTATTAAAACCTTATCATAGCTTAAACTTAAAATTCATCTTTAATCAATAAAATATCTACTATTTTAACTTCATTTATATTATAATATCTGGCAAAGAAAGGAATCTTATGAGTCTTACTAACATTGCTATTATCCGTACTAACTTTAACATCAAAAACAATTACCCTCTTATTAGTAATATTTCTTATACTTATCAATATACGGAATATTTAAGTCAAAAAATTTTACATGAACACAATAACATAGTCATCACTAAATTACTTATTAAAGACTATATCATTAATGCTATTTCTATTATCGAAGCCTTATTCTATTCTTTATTAAATCCTACTTATCATTTTAAACACGCTGTATCTTTCAATTATTTACTAAAAAACATTTTAAAACTTAACCCCCTTAATTTAACTAATAAAGATATTGATTTGCTTAAAAATTTAAAAACTTTAAGAAATAAAATTCACATCTATTCTTCTTATCAATCTAATTTAACTGACTATAATTCCTATTCGTTAAATGATTATTATTTAATGCAAACTATTCTTTATAAAATTCTAAATAACAAACTTATTAGTAATGGTAAATTTAAGTTAAAATAATTTTTTATCTTTTACTTATTAAAAAAACTGCTACCAAGGTAACAGTTAATTTTATAGTCTTAATATTGTTTAGCAAAGTAAATATCATATTTAGATTTTTTACCACAAACAGGACATATGCTAGTCTCATTATCTCCAATAATACATCTCGATTTTAAACCAGTATCAGCCTTAATTTTATCTTCGCATTCCATATTACCACACCAAGTAATTTTGATAAATCCATTTTTATTTTGGGCAATATCTTTAAATTCTTCATAAGTACTAGCCTCATACATCATACTATCACGACGCTTTAAGGCTCTTTCATACATTTCTTTTTGCATGATATCCATCGTATCTTTAATAATGCCCACTATTCCTTCTAAATCATCAACTTTAATTTTTTCTAAAGTATCTCTTCTAACAATAGTAGTAAAGCCATTATCTAGGTCTCTTTTACCTAATTCTAGGCGAATTGGATAACCCTTAACCTCGGCCTCAGCAAATTTAAATCCGGGTGTTTTATCACTGTTATCAACTTTGTAAGTGATCCCAGCATTTTCTAAGCCTTGAGTAATTTCTTTTAATTTTTCGGAAACATCCCCAATAGGAATAATTATTACTTTCGTTGGAGCAATTCTTGGTGGTAATACTAAACCATTATTATCACTATGCGTCATAATTAAACCGCCAATCATTCTAGTAGTTACCCCCCACGAAGTTTGATAAGGAGTTTTTAGGGTATTATCTTTATCTAAGAATTTAATATCGAAAGCTTTAGCAAAATGTTGACCAAAATAATGACTAGTTCCATTTTGTAAGGCTACGCCATCCCACATCATGGCCTCAATTGTATAAGTATCTTCGGCACCCGCAAATTTTTCTTTTTCGGTTTTCTTACCAACAATAACGGGCAAGGCTAGATAATATCTTTGGAAATCTTCATAAACCTTTAGCATTTGTAAAGTTTCATTTTTAGCCTCTTCAGCGGTGGCATGTAGAGTATGTCCTTCTTGCCATAAAATTTCTCTACTTCGTAAGAAAGGTCTGGTTGTTTTTTCCCATCTTACAATAGTACACCACTGATTATAAAGAATAGGTAAATCACGATAAGAATTAACAATCTTTTTAAAATGATCACAGAATAAAGTCTCACTGGTTGGACGAATGCACATTCTTTCTTCTAACTTATTCTCCCCACCATAAGTTACCCAAGCTACTTCGGGAGCAAAACCTTCAACATGCTCTTTTTCAATATTAAGTAAACTTTCAGGGATAAGCATAGGCATCTGGACATTTTGATGTCCTAATCTTTTAAATTCCTTATCTAAAATACTAACCATATTTTCCCAAATAGCATAGCCATATGGTCTAATAATCATACTCCCTTTATTCTTTGAATAATCAACTAAATCAGCCTTTTTACATACATCAGTATACCACTGGGCAAAATCGACTTCTCTATCTGTTATATCTCTTACAATATTTGCCATAATATTCCTCTTTTCTTTATTTTTTAGTATAGCATATCTACAACAACCATACTATATTTAATCTCCTATTTATATCAAAAATATATTTAATTTCTTAAATTTAATAGCATCGCCAATTCCAAATTTTCTATCATTTCCAATTCATTTAGATAATTTGTGGCATTTCATTTAGACTTTTTGTGGTATTTTATTTAGATAATTTGTGGCGTTTTATTTAGACTTTTTGTGGCATTTCGTTTAGATAATTTGTGGTAGCCTTTAAATCTGGCCTAAAACTAACCTAAATTTTCGATTTCTTTTAAAACATTATTTAACATATCTGTTTCTTTTTGTAAATCAAGTCTTTCTTTTTCTACTATATTACTAGGAGCCTTCTTAACATAGTTTTCATTACTTAAAAGATTATTTCTTCTCTTAATACTTGCTTCTAAAGTTTCTTTTTTCTTTGTAAGTTCTTTTAAGACTTCTTCTTTATCTATATTATTATCATAGCAAATATAAGCAGTAATATCATTAATACTTACTAAAATTTTTGTATTTTTCTTACTTTCAGTAACTACTTTATCATCTAATTTCAACATTTTAAGGGCTAAATCATCTAAAAAGGCAGTTTCTACTTCAAAATCTTTACCAATATTATTTTCTAACTTTTTATTTCTAAATAAAGTAATAAATTCTAGTATTTTATCTACTTCTTTGGTATCCTCAGCAAAAATATATTCTTTTTCATACTTAGGATAACTTGAAATCATAATAGAATTACTATCTTTAAATGGTAAGTTTTGATAAATTTCTTCAGTTACAAAAGGCATAAATGGATGCATAATCTTAATTATTCCTTCTAAAACCTTATATAAAACACTCTTAGTAGTTATATCACTACTACTAAATTTAGCCATTTCTATATAGTTAGAACAGAAATCATCCCAAATGAAGTTATAAATTTCACTACCTACTAAGTTAAACTCATATTTATCCATATGTTTAATCGTACTATCAAGAACAGTCTCAAACTTCGTTAAAATCCATTTATCTTCTTTTTTTAGATTACTAAAATCGAGGCTTGTTAAATCGCTAATATTCATTAAAACAAAACGCGAAGCATTCCACATCTTATTAATGAAATTCCAAGTTGCTTTTAATTTTTCTTCATCGAAACGAAGGTCAGTTCCAAAGGCACAATCAGTTACTAAGTAATATCTTAAGCTATCGGCCCCATATACTTTTATCATATCCATCGGATCAATTCCATTACCTAAAGATTTACTCATCTTGCGACCCTCTTTATCTCTTACAAGGCCATGGATAATAACATCTTTAAAAGGACGAACACCATTAAGTTCTAGAGATTGAAAAGTCATTCTATTAACCCAGAAAGGAATAATGTCATAACCTGTAACTAGACAATCTGTAGGAAAATATCTCTTTAAATCTTCGGTTTGGTCAGGATAACCTAAAGTTGAGAAAGGCCATAAGGCTGATGAAAACCATGTATCTAGGACATCTTCATCTTGAACCCAGCCTTCACCCTCGGGAGCCGTCTCGCCAACATAAACTTCTTCGCCG
The DNA here is from genome assembly GCA_934095825.1 of uncultured Bacilli bacterium. The sequence goes on from CAKOKQ010000017.1 coordinate 6,545, forward strand.
CGATACCAAGCTGGAATTCGATGTCCCCACCATAATTGACGGGAAATACACCAGTCATAAGTAATTTCCATCCAGTGATTCATAATTTTCTCAAAACGAGGGGGAATAAAGTTAACTTTAGTTTCGGGATTTTTTTGGTTTTCTAAAACTCTATCAGCTAAAGGACGCATTTTAACAAACCATTGTTTTGAAAGATAAGGCTCAACTACCGCTTCGGTTCTTTCGGAATGACCAACATTATGAACAATTTCTTCAACACTGATAAGTAGTCCGGCTTCTTTTAAGTCGTTAACTAACTTTTCACGACATTCTTCTCTTGATAAACCTTGATATTTACCACAAACTTCATTCATGGTAGCATCTTTATTCATACAAACAATTCTTGGTAAGTCATGTCTTAAACCAACTTCATAGTCGTTAGGATCATGGGCAGGAGTTATCTTAACCACGCCGGTTCCAAACTCAGGATCAGCATGATTATCAAATACTACAGGTACAACACGATTAACGACAGGAACAATAACATTTTTTCCTTTTAAGTCTTGATATCTTTCATCACTAGGATTAACAGCCACAGCGGTATCGCCAAATAAAGTTTCAGGACGAGTCGTTGCCACTTCTAAATATCTATCTTCCCCTTCAATATAATACTTTAAGTGATAGAATGCCCCTTTATCTTCTTTATAAATAACTTCCTCACTTGACAAGGCTGTCATGGCCACTGGATCCCAGTTAATAATTCTCTCCCCTCGATAAATTAAACCTTTCTTATAGTAATCCACAAAAGTCTTAATAACGGCTTTATTTAAGCCTTCATCTAAAGTAAATCTTTCTTTACTATAATCAACGGATAAACCTAGTTTAGCCCATTGACTTCTAATGTTACCACCGAATTCACGGGTCCAATCCCAACAAGCTTCTAAGAACTTATCGCGACCAATGCCTCTTTTATCTAAACCTTGTTCTTTTAATCTCTTAACAACTTTAGCCTCGGTAGCAATGGCGGCATGATCCATTCCTGGTAACCATAGGGCATCATAGCCTTGTAATCTTTTATATCTAATAATTACATCTTGAATAGTTGTATCATAAGCATGACCTATATGTAATTTACCTGTTACATTAGGAGGTGGTATTACTATACAATAAGGTAATTTATCTGTATTACCACTCTTAAAATAACCTTTATCTACCCAATTATCATATTTTTTATCTTCAACACTTAAATGGTCATATTTTGTTTCTAACATATCTAATACCTCTTTCTAAAATATAAAAAAGCCATAAACATAAGGACGAAATCTCGCGGTACCACCTTATTTTATGACTAATCATACACTCTCCTTCTTAACGCGAAGAAACGGTTTATACTCCAAAGCAACCTTCTTACCCCTTAATAACTTGTTTGCACCCACCACAAGTTCTCTAAATATTAAAAGAATAATACTCCTCTTTTTCAACATATCTATTTCGTATTATAAATAATTTTTTTACTTTTGTCCACCTAAAATTCGAGCTAATTTTTTTATAATACCATCTTGTTCTTTTTTTATCTCTTCATGATACTCGCATGTCTCACATTTTACTCTTTTACCAACATGTCTCTTAATCAAACCATATCTTTCTAAGATATTAACAATTTTCTTATTTAAGTTATCATCTGAATTATTTAGAAAACCATCATCATGATCTAATTTATTTAAATAATCCAATACTTCTTTACCCGAAATATCAGGGTGAGCATTTACAAATAAGCAAGTATTAGCAACTCTACCTAAGGCATCAACAGTTGTAAAACCTGATTCTAATAAAATCTTACCAATTGATACTTGATTTACTGTCGCATTATTATAGTAGGCTACTATATCTTCTTTTTTTAATTTTAACCCGTCCATAACTGCTTCTAACATTGGCGATTCTATGCGGTCAATTATTCTACTTTTTAAAAATTCATAATTATTTTCCGACTCAACCCCAACTTCTTCGGGAAAACTTTGTAATATGCAACTAGCATTTACAGCATTATCTCTACTAAGCATTGAATCAGCATCAAAATATTGACCATAGAATAAATAATAATCTCTTAATAATTCTTTTTCTTTACTATTTAAAGTTGGTAGGTCTTCTCTAAATTTTCCTTGCTCTTCTATAATATATGGATAATCATCAATTACCCCATAACTTCTTAATAGTAACACTATATAATCAGTTAAACGAATATTGCGTTCTCCCCTTATAACATCTCTTTGTTCACTAGTTTCTTCTTCCAAAAACTCTTCTAACTCTTTTTTGGTTTTACGAGTCCCCCTACTAAATAAGCAGGCTTTTGCAAACAATGCGTAATCTTTAGCCGAAATAATGCCTTGATCACTGGATAAATCAATATCGGGATTAGTACAAGCCACTGTTATAGGCATAAAATAATCAACTGAAATGCTTTTATTAAATTCTTTTACTTCACTACAAGCCTGACTTAATTTTGTAAGTTCTGTATCTAGGGTACTGGAAAATACGCCTTCAACATCAAAAACAAAATCATTTACTGCCTCTACTTTTGCCCCAACACTACTTGGTACTGTTTGTAAAATACAGTACATATTTTGAAATCCTTGAATACTAGATAAATCTAAAACATCAAAGTCTCTCCCATAAAACGCTTTATATAAAATAAGTAATTCTTTTTCTCTTTTTGTTAATTCCATCTAATTTCACCTCTTGTATAGATTATATTAGCACACATTCGCTAATATCACGCAATTTTTTTAAACTTTTTACCACTTTTTTCAAAGTTTACATTAATTTTACCATTTCTTATTAATCTAAGAGCCTTATTATGATTTTTAGCTAAATGATAATTACTTACTAAACTATCAATCATAAAGTAATCAAAGTCTTCTTTAGTATAACCATACCCTTCCCCAATTTCTGGAACTAAATAAAAATTCTTTCTAATATCTTCTAGATAAACTTGTTTTAAATTATCTACATTTTCTACTAAGTAAGTCCACATTTCTTGATATCTAATATCAATACTACCTAAATAAGCCCCTATTAAATCATTAGTTTCTTTTAAAGAAGCCATCATAATAGTATTTTTCATTTGTTTTTCTAAACTAACTCTCGCATTAAGACCATAATTATTTCTTTTAAGTAACTCATCAAAAGTTCTAGGAGCACATAAATGTTTAACAACTCCCCCTTTAATATAATATTCTAATTCCTTGGTCTCAGTATACATTAAAGTAGTTCCCTTTTTATACTCTTTCTCAGGTTTTAATAATTTCGTTAATTCATCTCTATATTTGGTTTCATAATTACTAAAGAATTCTTGCCAACTATCCATATTTTTGAAAGCAATTCGGTTAGCCAACAAGACCAATCCTTCTCTTATAGTAGGACTAGTAATTAACCCATCTACCATAAACTTACTAAGATAACCAGAATTAGTTATAATTTGTAAATAAGTACTATTTACAATATTTAAATTATCTTTAGGAAGATAGTAGCCATCTAATAAACCACAAAACAATTTTTGAAATTCATAAGAATTATCCAAGCCTTCAATATTTACAACATTTTTCATTTTATTAAAGTCTTCATTATTTTCCGTATCTTTCATAATTTTTATAACAATGGCATTACTTAAAGGATTAGTTAATTCTAAAAAACCTAGAAAATAGGAAAGATTAATATTCTCAACTTTTTTGGTATTTATATGACTAACCTTATTTTTTAAATCTTTTAAATCTCTAATAAAACCGTTAAATACTACTATCGCCATATTTTTAAGTTGAGTATCATCAGGATCTTTTTCTTCTTTTAAATCCTTGTTTATATAATCTCCTAATTTTAAATCATTTACGATCATTTCATAAACTTTAATAGTTCTTTCAACACTATTTTTAAAATCTTCTATTGCTTCCTTTGGTATTATATATTTTGTTTTCATTTTACATCTTCCTTTCTAAAGATCTATCCATTTTGGGACCATTCATTCTTGCATAGACAATATCAAGTTCCATAAGCATAAACTCATTTATATCATCATTGGTATATCCATAACCATCATCAATTTCCGAAACCATATAAAAATATTTATAAAATTCTTTTAAAATATCATAAGAATAATATTTTTCATTTTGCCGAATATAACTCCATTTTATTTTATATTTAACATCTATTTTGGCTAAAGTATCTGCAACTAAATTTTCTTTGGCCATAACTCCTTCTTCTTTAGAAGGCATACTTATATCCATTATCATTTTCTTTAACATCGTATATCTTGCTTTATCACTATAGCCATTTTTTATTAGTAAATCATTAAACATTTTAGGTTCACACAAGTGGATAACTTTACCCCCATTCATATAATACTTTACTTCATTATTTTCAGTAAATACCGGCGCATTACTTGTTACATATTCGTTTTTCTTTTTATTAATCTCAGTATATAGGGCATAGCTTGTTGGTAGACTACTTAAACTATTTTTCATAAATTGTACTTGTTTATTCAACTCTTTAGAGTAATCTACATCTTTAGTCAAATATTTAATTACTTGATAACCATTTTGCAAATACTTTGTATAAGCTTTTATAAATTCATCAGTATTTTTTACTTTATCATCTTTACTATTCGCTTTTATCTGATATCCTTCTATTAAAGAAGCCATTTTCTTTTCTAAAGTTTCATTATATCTATTACTACTAAATCCAGCATTACTTTTAATGACATCTAGTATAATCATAGCAACAAAATCATTTTGAGTCCCAAGACAGGCTACTATAACATCAAAGAAGGGAATATACTCTTTAAATTCTTTTTGGTTATAAGAACTAATCAATTTATCAATCGTTAATTCTAATTTATCAATTATCTTTAAAACTAAGTTACACAAGTCAAATTCTAATTTTATTTCTTGTTCTTCTTCCTTATCTTTTAACTTTTGATCACTTATTAAGAAACGGGTACTAACGCTTTCTTTTTCTTTAGTTGTTTCTACTTTTATTATTTCCAAAGTTCTTTTAGTTTCTTTTAAAACATCTATAAAACTTCTTATTGTACTTTTAGGTATTTTATATTCCATTATTACTCTCTTTTCTTATATTACATATTTATAAACAATATTTTTAATCACTCTAATTCCTATAAAAAGTTCTACCAAAACTACTAGGAGTAAACATTTATAGGGATTTTTATTCTATCATTTCTTATTTAATTGTCAATGATTTTCCATCAAAAAAAGTGTGATTTTACACACTTAACCATTAGGTCTTATTAATCTATACTTACTAGGGTTATTCTAGCATAGCCATTACCTTTTTTAGCACAATAACTAGTAGGCGTTTCTTCACTGCAAGTAGTTGATATGGTTTTCGTACTTTCTTCACTTGACTCTTCACAATCATAACAGTACATGACTTTATTTGTTAATAATGTATTTCCTATATATCCGGAACCGCCTCCGCCTCCTGCCGTTTCTGAGTAGGCATTATCTGAATACGAATTTCCAATTCCAAAACTATAACCTCCAATTTGTGTTCCACCATCAGACATTGAATATATATCATCTCTATATGTGTGGGCAACACCTTTATTGCCAATATATCCACCAGCGTGACCTATTTTAAAAGCTGAGTAAGATGGAAAAAGTGCTAAATCAGCATAAATGCCAGCTCCACCGCCACTTACAATAATAATGTCTGTTTTGCTATTTTCCAAAGTGCTTAAAAGTCCAGTTTTTATTGCAATATGAGTTGCTCCGCCGCCTCCTGAGCCAAAAGAATTTGCATTATTAAACGACGATTTCCCAGAGCCACCACCATTATAGCCACCATTTGAAATTGTACTTAACCCTAACGATGTATTTCCACTTCCACCAACATTTATAAATATATTTTTTGAATTTTTCAGAGCAATAATTCCAGTTGAATAACCACCATAACCTCCAAAAAATTCGCTATTGTAAGATCCACCTTGGGCTCCCCATGTTTCTAACCTATAAGTTCCTGAAGCTGGAACAACAAAGGTTTGTTCTCCACCTGTATAATCAAAATCAAAAGTTGTTTCTCCAGAATAATTAACAAAATAAAGATTACACTTCATCTTATTACTAAAATTATTAACATATAATCCCCAGTTATCTATATCCCAATAATAATTAACTTCATCACTGTCACATACAGCTTTAGAAAATACAGCTTCTCCTTTTTTAGGAATATTACTCTGTAATTCATTATCTAAATATATACCCAAAATATTATCATCATCAATTTTAGTACTCTTCTCATGTAAGTTACAACTAATTATAACTAAAGAAAACACAAGAAAAATGCCAATAAATATTCTTTTTTTCATACCATTACCTCATAAAAGCCGAAATATCGTCTTCATAGAGTTTGCAACTCTATGAAAAACAGCCTTCAAGCCAAGTAAAATCCTTATAAAAAATAAATTTGACTAGAAATTTTGACCACAAATACATATGAATTTTTGACTATAAAAATATTAATAATCCCCTTAAATTAAAGACTAAAGCCGAAAATACATTGACTATAAAATTGACCACAATAGAATTAAAATAACTCTTTAAAAAGCCTAATTTATATGATATATTTAATGTATAAATTAAATATGATATCCGGAAACAGGCTTTCATAGAGTTGCAAACTCTATGAAAATTATCTTTTAAAGTACAAAAAATACCTAATTATGAAAACTGACATATTTAAAATTTCAAATAAATTATAAGCACCTAAAAATCACAACATATAGATAACTTTTTACTATATAAAAAAGAAAAATAGGACTCTATCCTAATTCAATATAGTCCTAACTATTTCAGCTGCATTATTATATCCGGTTCTTTTACCAACTTTATATTCCTTTTCTATTGTCCGACTTTCTTTCAAAGCATTTTCTAATTGTTCACTATACAACTGGTTAGATATTTCAAAAGGCATGTATACTTTAAGGTGTAAATTAATGAAAAGAAAACGCATTAATTTATGATAGAATATTTTTATTCTTTCTTATAAGAAAGAATAAAAATATGTTTGAGTTTGGTCAGATTATACCAAGGGTCTTTGAATCCATATTCGTGACTGCCCGTCTCTTATCTTATTATTAATCTAATCTTAGAAAGTAGGGTCTTGAATCCATATAACAAGCATGATGAGATAATTTTAAGCACTAAGAGTCAAACTAGAAAAGGAAGTATTATATGAAGTATGTTTTAGTTCTTGATGTTGCTAAAGGTAAAAGCATGTTTATGTTATCTTCAAATGCTGGAGAAGTTTTATTGGAACCTACAGAGTATGTTCATAATAAAATTGATTTTGAATTGATTGATTGTAATATTAACAAACTTAACATTAAAGATAACTTAACTGTTATTATTGAAGCAACTAGTATTTATCACAAAGCACCAGAAAGATTTTTTAGAGAAAATAATTATCATGTTATTGTCTTTAATCCGCTTATTGGCAAAGAAATAACTAATACAATTAGAAAGACAAAAACCGATAAACAAGATTGTATTAAATTAACTAATTTATTTTGGAAAGGGAGTATCCCAGATAGAAATTATACGGAGGATGAAATTTATACTAAATTAAATGAACTATCCAGACAGTATCACCATCTAGAAGAAGGATTAAACAGATATAAAAATCGGTATAAAGAATTATTGCATCTATGTTTTCCAGAATTTGAATTATGTTTTAGAAACGAAAAAATTTATGATTTAACGGCATTAAATTTTATCAAAGAATTTCCTCATGCCTATATTATTAAAGAAAAAAGAGTTGATGCTCTTGCTTATAATATGGCTAATACAAACAACAGGCATCTTAACTATTATAAGAGAAAAGCAAATACTATTAAAGAATATGCTAGAAATTCTTATCCTGGAGTAAGCGAAAACTCCGAGGATGTTAATAATTTAAAACAATTATCTAAAATAATTATTGATATTACTGAACAAAAAGATGAAGTAAAAAATCGATTGATTGAACTTGCTAAACAAACAAAAAACTTTAATAGTATTGTTTCCATATTTGGTATAGCAGATTTATCTGCATCTTTAATAATTGCCGAATTAAAAGACATTACTAGATTCAATAATGTTAAGCAAATTAATGCTAGCTGTGGATTAGATCCAACCATAGTTCAATCTGGTAAATCAATAAATTATCATGGTCCTATTTCTAAACGTGGAAATAGATATGCTAGAAAAATTTTATTTAATTGTAGTCGAAACATAATAACTATATCTGCTAAATGTGATAAAGAAAATCCAATTTACATTTATTATAAAAAGAAAAAACAGGAAGGTAAACATTACTATGCTTGTTTAACTGCCTGTTCCACTAAACTAATTAGAATTATTTATGCGTTATGCATGAATAACTCAAACCAACAAGATTAGTTTAACATTTTATTGAAAATATGTCACCTTTTTAACACAAATTTTTTGAAAAAGCAGAAATTTTGGTGCTTTTAGTCGTGGATCAAATTAAAATTGCAGACAAAGTCACAACTTTTAAAAAAAACATATAAAAAGCACTTGTAAAAACTTAGAAAGTCATAAATTACTTGACTAATTTCAATAATTAAGTGATTAATACAACAATTATTAAAAAGGAGGAGATTATGGTTAATAGTGTTGTTATTTCTGGATGCTTTAAAGGAATTGAAGGTGAAGAATTACTCTTAAAAGTTGAAGGCTTAGAAAATCATCAAATTGTCAGAATAAATATTTCAAAAGGTTTTCAAAAAGAATTAAACAATTATATTAAAGAAAACGATTTAATTAGTATTAAGGGATATATTGAAATTGATGATTTACATAGAATTATAATTGTTGCAACAAAAATTACTTTTTTATCAAGCAAAAAAGCACAGAATTAACTTTTCTGGGCTTTTATAATACAATTATAATTTAAATAATTCTAAAGCAGTTGCTACTAGCTTATCAGTTCTATTATTTATTTTCTCAACAGTCCATTTATCTTCACTAACTACATCATTATTTAAGTATAATCCATTTGTATATCCTATATCTTTTCCATCTTGATTTTTTCTATATTTTTTCTTTTCAAAATCATAATTACTCAAATTAGAATTATACCCTGTAATAGTCAAATTACCTAATGTGTGAACATATTTATTTAAATATTCATATGCAAGATCTTCGTCCCCATCGGCTATCATATCAATCCACTCTTTTGGTATTTTTTGACCTTCTGGAAATATATGTTCAATTGTCCAAATATATTTATTACTATTATCTCTTGACCATAAATCAGTATATATTTCTTTTGTAGTATGCTGAGCTTCTATATGGCATAAAATAAATCTTGTTGCAGTATCATTCAAATCATATAATGGTCCTCTCAATTTTTCTTCAAATAAGCTATCTGGAGCTGATTCAGAAATTAATTTATTTCTACATATATTATAAACTGTATCATTTCTATTTTCTTTAATTGATGCGATTATATCCATAAATATTTTTGTTAAATTTCTTGTATTTGGAATATCTGTTATATTTCTTCTAACAAAGAATGATACTAATAATTTAATAATATCTTTCATATCATCATCTTTAATATTTAGTATATCCTTATTGTTTTCTAAATATAGAAGTAATAGATATCCAGGAGCTCCCTGAACTCTTTCAAGATTTAATAGTTCATCAGCATAATATGTTTTCTTATCAGAGTTATTAATTATGATTGCGTAATTATCTGATGCGTGTTCTATATCATCAATAAATTTATTATAATCTTTTTTTATTAATTGTTCATATATATCCATTAATGTAGTTTTTGTTGCTAAATATGCTAGTGGATATTTTTTTGTGCTCTCTGGGGTAACAAAAGGTTTGTTTAACTCCTCTATAAAAGCATTATAATATTGTCTAAAAAATCTTTCTTGTACAGAATATTCTTCTCCTAGGTTCTTTTGAATTTTAGTCCAACGGTCATAACATTCATCCGATTTGCCATCTCTTTCCGAAGTTGAAATAAGTAGGTTTTTAATTAAATCTATAGCAGTTAAAGGAACACCACGATTATTTAATGACTCAAATAGCATATATGCATCTTTGTGATTATCCACCTCAATGACAACTAAAATTGCACTGTTAAATCTTCTAACCAAATTTAATAAAGTTTTTATTTCACTATCAGCTTTTAATCCACGATATACATTTTCTGGATCGTCAGATTGTAAAAAGTTCGTTATTAGTTTATCAAAATAGCGTGCTGCTTTATATATTTTTCTGTTACCTGCATAAAGTGGAAATTCAGCATTTTCTATAATGCCAGACTCATATAATAATAAATTGTAATCTGCTTGATTGTTATCTTGTATTTGTAATTGTAATCTTGGAACATATTTATCATCTTGCTTATATGCTAATTGCCTTTTAATATTATTTAAATCAGTCATACTATCTATATCTAATTCATCTTTATGTTTTAATAGTTTTGTATATAATACAGATAAAAGAATAGATAAAGATGTCATTCTTTGTTGTCCATCTATAACTTCAAGATAAGTAGCTCCAAAGGCACTACCTGGTAAAGCAACACAAATTGTTGATCCTAAAAAATATCCTTCATCATTTTCAATCACATCATTGAATAGTAAGTCCCATTCATTTTGTCCCCAAGTATACTTTCTTTGATACTTTGGAATTTTATATATAATTTTATCATCAGGTAATACTTGAGATACTGATTTTTGTTCTACATGTCTAATCATTTTTTTCTCCTAATTATATTTTTCAAAATTTTCGGCTTGCTCCATTACCTTGCTGAATACCTCTGGACTATATTCGGGAGGATATCCATTTTGAATTAAGCAAACCTTAATATCAAATTTCAAACGATTTCTTACATTTTGATTATTTAGCCAATCTGCGAATGATGATTTGGTATCAATTATTTCTTTTATCTTTTTTGCTAATTCTTTAGCTTTATTATTAATAATAACACCATTTACATTTTTATCTTCGCCATATTCAAAATTAAATCTATCGCGTAAATCTATTAAAATATCATAAAATGCTTTTTCTTCAAATGTTAATCCAATTTTTCTAAAACTTTCTCTATCAATTTGCATATCTTGAAGAATTTTCAAAGCTTGTTCAGTTGCATTTTTAATAATCTCATCTGTTGTTTCATTTTGAGCAACTCCAGCTTCATCAGATGATAAATGTTTTCTTCTTTCGTGATATTGTTTAATAGTTTCATCTAATAATTCTTGATATTTTTTTCCAGCAATCTGATTTACTTTTTGGTATTCTATAATTTGCTTTCTTAGCATCTTAATTAATAGTTCTAATTTTGAGGCAGGCATTTTAACATCAATTAATCTTTCATAAGTTTCTGGACTAAAGATATTTTCTTCTTCTCCAGAATCTAAAATACTTTCAACCTTTGTATATTTAAGAGCTTCTTCAACCATTTGAGCAACATTTTTATTCATTGTATCTGCATCAATATGGCTTGTTCCTGTCATCTTTCTAACAAATCCAGCTATAGCCATAAAACACTGTGCTAAAGCCGATTCATTATCGCTTAGTTCTCCTGATGGTTGACAAATATCATATGCGGATCTCATTCTTCTTGTTGTTCTTAAAAAATATGTTTTAAATGATACTTTATTTACTTTTTTTCCATCATCGCTAACCATATTCATATTTTCATCAGAGGCAAATACATATTCGGCTGCTTTAGCTAATATCATATATCTATTTGCAGGATCTTCATTTGGATTTAAAAATGGTGATAAATCAAAATCAACAAATAAACTTTTTAGGGTATTTAATTGTTCGTTAAAAATATCAGTAGCTTGCTCCACATCATCTTTTGTTGGTGCAATACTTGAATCTCCACCATATAAAACCATGGCAGTTCTCATGTTATCTCTTATCCCAATGTAATCCACTATTAATCCATATTCTTTTCCCGGGTATTTTCTATTTACACGGCTAATTGTTTGAATTAACATATGCTTTTGAAGAGGTTTATCATTATACATATAAGTTAATGTAGGAACATCAAAACCAGTTATCCACATATCAACTACTATTACGATTCTAAAATTAGATTTATCTTGTTTAAATGAAGCATCCATTTTTTCTGAACGTTTATCATTTGTAACTCCACCTAAATAATTATACATTTCTTCAGGATCATTACTTCCAACGCTTGAAACCATAGCAATAAATGGCATTGGACTTAATTCTCTAAGTTCATCTTCAGTTATTTTAATATCCCCAGGAGTTTTCTTTTCTATAAACCATTCTGGATAATGTTCTTTAAATTTTTGTAATAATGCATAAGCTATAGGTCTATTTGAACAAACTATCATTGCTTTTTGAATTCTGTTTGGATCATTTTCACAACTTGATACATAATGGTCATGAATATCTACGGCTAATCTGTCTAATCTAGAAGGTTCACCTAAAATAATGTTCATAGAACTCATTGCTCTTTTACTTTTTTCAATCTCTTCAAATGTAGCACCTTCGTCAGCACATAATTTATAATAATTTTCAATTTCTTTAATCTTGTTCTCATCAAGTAATACTTTCGCAATGCGTGGATGATATTTTATTGGTACTGTTAAGCCATCAGCAACTGATTGATCCATTGTATATCTATCAATTTCATCACCAAATGTTTGGTAAGTCTCAGCAATTGGAGTTCCTGTAAAACCAACAAATGTTGCATGTGGAAAAGCCTCTCTTAAAACTTTTGCATACGGTTTAGAAATCAAAGCTTTCATATTTTCATCAACATCTTTGCTAAATTGAATTTTTTTAGAGTGATCTAATTGAGTTCTATGAGCTTCATCAGAAAAACATATAATATTAGGTCTATCATTTATTAATCCAATTAAATCATTTTTCCTATCACAAAACTTTTGAATAGTACAGATATAAAAACCACCACTTTGTCTTAATCCAAGTTCTTGTCTTAATTCTTTTCTACTTGAAACAACATTTACCGAACCGATATTTAAAAATTCAGTACTTTTAGTAAATAGTTTAGCTCCCTGTTTTTGTAATTCATTTCTATCAACAATCATTACTATAGTTGGTGAACCAATCTCAGGTATATCCGAACATCTCAAAGATAGTTGTCTTGCAAGAAAAGCCATTGTATATGTTTTCCCACAACCTGTGGCGCCAAAATATGTTCCGCCTTTACCTGTACCTTCTTGCACAGACTTTATGATACTTTGCTTTAATAATTTTGTAGCGAAAAATTGTGGGTATCTACAAACTATTTCCACTTCATTTCTATCATATTCAGTATCTTGAAAATATATATAATCTCTAAGTATTTCTAAAAATCTTTCGGGAGCATATACGCCTTTCACCATTGTCATTGTTTCTTCAAAAGGTAATGTAGATACTTTATCTTCTGAATTAACTCTTCTCCATGCATAAAAATGTTCATAAGGTGCCCTAACGGTACCAAGTCTTGTTTTTACTCCGTCAGAAACACATGCTAATGGGCAATAGTGTAATAAATGTGGCAAATCTCTCCAATAACGAATATTAATTTGTTCCCATGCATCATGAATTGTAGCGTTAGCATCCGATGGATTCTTTAGCTCCATTACACAAACAGGAATACCATTTATATATAATAGAATGTCTGGACGTCTATTTTCTGCTTTACCATTGTTTATATATTCAATAGATAATTGATTAACTACCTTAAAAACATTATTCAAAGTTTTATTTTTTTCAAAATTTATTAAATTAATAATTATTGTTTCTCCATTATCAAGTTGAAAATTAAAACCATCTACAATCCATTTATAAAACTTATGTAATGTTGCAAAATCAGTTTCTGCACCAACTAATTTGATACTATCAATTAATCTTTTTACTTCAGATTCTGACAAATCTGAATAGTTATTATTTAGGTAATCTTTTAAATCATCAATAATTAAAACATCTCGTTTATATTCTCTTGCTATATCAGGACCTGCCGAATACACCCAACCTTCATCTTCTAGAAAAGATATTAAAGCATATTCATAATCAGACTCACAAAAGTGTCCATTAATATTTTTTAACTCAAACATAATTAATTCTCCTTTGCCTCTTCTACAGAACCCTTAATTAAAATTGGGCAGATATCCTTTATTTGATTTTTTAATAATTCATTAATGGATTGTCTTTCAATGTAACATTTATAAATATTTGAAATTGATTTTTGAATTTTAATATCTGGAATTGGAATTTCAACTTCACACATTTGATTCCATTCAAAATTATCTCTTGCACTTCCAAAAGCATAAAACCAACAATATCTCACAAATTCTTTGCGCAAAAACCACATCATTAAATAATCAGGATATAAAACATTTTCATCAATCACTTTGAAAGTTTTATATATTGGTGATAAAAGATAAGATTTCTTTTCATTATTTAAGGCAATTGATCCATCATTAATATGTATTGGACTATAGCCAAATTCTTTATAATCTATTCTTAAATACTTTTCTTTTTCTACACCGTCAACTCTACTATTTGGTATCGACAATTTTTGAAGATTTGAAATACCACGAATATCTAAATTTATATCATCCGTTTTTCTATCAGTACATTTTATGTATTTTTCGATTTTTTTAACACTTGATTTTTTACGTAAATCTTCAATATAACTTTCACAAACCAATTTCAAGTCCTCAAGTCCTCTTTCATAAGACAACTGATTTTTTAACATTGCTGAGTATATATTTACATATTTTTTTTGAATAGGAAGATCCGGAAGTTCTAATTCAATATCACACATATCATCCCAAGAAAAAGTTTCTCTTGCTGATCCCCATGAATTATATCTTGAATATCTATCAAATTCAGGTCTATTAAAATACATAAATAAATAATGTGAGTTTATTAAATCTTTTCTTTTTATTTTAAATACAACATAAGATGATGAAACAATATAAGTTTTTTCTGTATCATTATATGCTAAAGTTATTTTTTCTCCATTTCTGGATGTAACAGTTACATAAGCAAAATAATCTGGTTTTACAATTTTATAAGGTTTCAAAGAAACACCTTGCATATCTGCTTTTGTTTCAATAAACATTTTTTGAATTGAAATTCCTTTAACATCTTGTAATGTATATTTATTTTCTGAATTTCTTTCATCACAAGGTTCTATCAATTCTCCTAACTTAATCTTCTTTAATGCCATATCCTATTTCCTCAAAAGCTTCCTTAAGCATTTTTTGTGATTTTACTTCTTTATCAATTATTTCTGACATTTCACTTTGGATTCTTTTCATTTCCTTATCAAAATCAATATCTAAATCATGATCTATAAATTCAATATATTTACTAGGAGTTAATGTCCATCCTTTTTCTTTTATTTCATCAATCTTAACACTTCTATATAGTTCTGGAACCTCATAATTTGAGCCATCAACTTCAGTTGATTGCCATTTGTGATATATTTCTGTAACTTTTTCAATTTGTCCTAGAACATTAATTTTTATATCATCAGTATCTATTGATTTGTTTGATGATAATAATACCTTCTTTTTGTTTTCATTTTTTACTGGATTATCAGTCCATGTTCTTAAATCCATAAAGAGAATTTCATGTTCACGATTTCTTTGAATTCTGTTGTGATAATTTCCACCCTTCTTATTATTATTTAAAATCCACAAAGTTACACTAATATCTGTAGTTATGAAAAGTTCTCTTGGTAAAACTATTATTGCTTCAACCTTATCATTTTCAATTAGTTTTTTTCTGATTTCATAGGCTTGCGTCTCAGAATCTGATAATGCTCCATTAGCAAGTAAAAATCCAGCAATTCCATTAGTTTTATTTAAGTGAGACAACATATGTAGTATCCATGCATAATTGGCGTTACTATCAGGTGGTGTAACATAATCAGCCCAACGTGAATCATTTGAAAGATTATCATTATACCATCCCTTCAAATTGAATGGTGGATTTGCCATTATATAATTAAAATCGATTCCTTTAAACATATCATTTGTAAATGTAGAATCAGCAATTGATCCTAAATTATGACTAATTCCTCTTAAAGCTAAATTCATTTTCGCTAATCTATAAGTAGCTGGTTCTTTTTCTTGACCATAAACATTAATTTTACTAATGTCTCCTTGTTTAGATTTTACAAGCTCGGCACTTTGTATAAACATACCGCCTGAACCACAACATGGATCATATAAAGTTCCATCGTATGGTTCAATCATAGATGCTATTAGTTGTACAACATCATGTGGCGTATAAAACTCGCCTTCTTCTTTTGTAGCATTAACAGCAAATTCTTTTAAGAAATATTCATATACTCTTCCAATTAAATCTTTTTCTGTTCCAAAAGTTTTATGAGAAATCTTATTTATCTCATCAACAACTTTTTTTATATCATTTGGAGCTAAATTTCTTTGGGTAAATGTTCCATTAACAAAGCATCCATCTAATTGATCGCTACTATCGCTGATTGCTTGTAATGCTTTATCTAAAGCTGCATTAAGTGCAGTAGCTGGTGTATTAATAATAGTAGACCATCTAGCTTCTGGTGGTAAATAATAAGTTCCATCAGTAAATGTAGCATCTTCAAAAAATGCTTTTCTTATATTTTCGTCATCAGGATCTAAATTTTGTTTAATCAATTCTTCTCTTAAGTTTTCTAAACCATCTTCATATTTTTCACCAATAAATCTTAAAAAGACTAATGTTAACATCATATCTCTTTTTTCAAAAAATGAGCCTGAATTTTTTGCTGCCCTCAAATAATTTCTACAATTAAATAAAATATTATCTATATTTAATGTATCTTCTTTTTTCTTTGCCATATTTTCACTTCCCAATTAATCTTATAATTTAAATTATAACATGTTTTTCGACAAATTTTGATATTTTACGACCAATTCGTACCAGAAATTACCGAATTGTATCAATAATCTTGACTAATTTTTAATTTTAAGTGATTAATACAAGGAATTGGAGGAATAGTATGATTAGAAAATGTACTGATGAGGATATTTCTGATGAAGAATTAGAGAAAGTTATAAATCCTTTTTATGATAATTATCATGAGTATATTATTACTTATGTTCTGCCTGAAGTAATTGCATTTTATATAGCTAGTTCTTTTAGTAGAAATGCTATGTGGGAAGCAACATTTTATCAACATTATACTTCTGCTAAAGATACTTTTAATATCAGTGATGATGAAGATTATGAAAGTATTAAAGCTGAGGTAATAAAGTTATTAAGAATGAAGTATTCTTTAGAAATTATTAGTGAAGATCCATTAGATCTAAAAAAATCGAGTATTAGTTTTTGTTCTAATACTCTTTTGTTTTCCAATTTAAAACTCAATTTTTTTGTACCTAAATTGTACCTAAAATTATTTTAGCAAAACCGACGCCTCGCAAACCCCTATAAAATGGGCATAAAAAATAAGAGCACGGTTAAATGCTCTCTTCAGGGGGAGGAAGAAATAATAAGACCAATAAACCAACCCTAAAAATAATCTTTTTAAAATAAATTGTAAGAATACTTTTTTTATAGTATAATTTTAATAGTTAGAATAAAGGATTGGTAATATGGATACAAATAATAAAACAAACACCGTTGTTGATATTGGTGATGATGGAAAATTAAGCTTTACGCAAGAAGAAGCTACTAGTAAAATTAATAATGTTTTTACTGAATTTGAATATGATAAAATTCCTGTTGTTGATTTAGTTAATAAAATGATTAATGATGCGGTGGAAAAAAGAGCTTCCGATGTTCACTTTGACCCTACTCCTGATGTTTTAAATGTTCGTATTCGTGTCGATGGTGATTTAATTTTATATGCTAAAGTACCAGCCAGTGTTAAAAAGAATTTAACAACTCGTATAAAAATTATTTCAGGTATGAATATTACCGAAACTCGTCTTCCTCAAGATGGGGCCATTAAAATGACTCATAATGACTCTCCTCTTGATATGCGTGTTTCAGCCCTTCCTATTGTTGATGGGGAAAAGATTGTTATCCGTATTTTAGACTATTCAAGAAGTCTTGCTGGTCTTGATACTATTGGTTTATCTAAGATTAATTATGATAAAGTTTTGCGCATGATTAATGTCCCAAACGGTATTATTTTGGTTACTGGTGCTACTGGTTCTGGTAAATCAACTACTGTATATTCTATGTTACAAAAACTAAATCGCGTTGATACTAATATTATTACGGTTGAAGATCCCGTTGAAATGAAAATGCCTGGTTTAAATCAGGTTCAAGTTATGAGTGAAATTGGTCTTACTTTTGCCGCGGCTTTGCGTAGTATCTTGCGTCAAGACCCTGATGTTATAATGATCGGAGAAATTCGTGATGATGAAACAGCGCGTATTGCTGTTCGTGCCTCTATTACTGGCCACTTAGTTTTATCTACTCTCCACACTAACAATGCCCTAAACACCATTGAGCGTTTATTAGATATGGATGTTGAGCGTTACCTTTTGGGTTCGGCTCTTACTGGCGTTATTGCTCAAAGACTTGCTAAGAAATTATGTCCTAAATGTCGGAAAGCTCGTCCTGTTACAGAATATGAAAAAACTGTTTTCAAACTAGCTTTAGGTCTCGATGTTAAAGAAGTTTATGAAGCTGTCGGTTGTAAACATTGTATTAATGGTTTTATTGGTCGTATTGCTATCCATGAAGTCTTAATGTTAAACCAAGATGTCAGAGACGCTATTGTTAATAATGCTTCTAAAGAACACTTGCGCAAAATGGTTTATGATAAAGGTCATACGGTTACCCTTCTTCAAGATGGTTTAGAAAAAGTTATCAGTGGCGATACAACCTTTGATGAAATTGTCCAAATTATTGATGTTGAATCCGATTTCGGCGATGATGAACAAGAATTAAAAGATGCCTTACTGGGTAAAACTAAGAAAAAAGAAGAAGAAGATGCTAATGTTTTAAATAATATCACGGGAAATTTAACTGAGGTTCTAGGGCCTATAGATCCTAGTAACAACCAAGAAGAAACTAATAAAATTAAGCAAGAAACCATAAATCAACCAGAAGGACTAAATGTAACTCCTCCTAAACAAGAAAGGGAAGAATTATTAACGGATATTACCCCAATAAATCAAGCCTCTGCTAAAGAAGAAACTTTAAATATTCCAAGTCCCCTACCGACTTTAGAAACTATAAATAATACTGAAAAAAAAGCTGACTACGATATTTTGTAATCAGTTTTTTTATTTAAAGTTTATAATTTTTTTATACTGGTCTCTAAACAAGTAAAACGCCTATTGGAAATGCTATAACTACCAATTTTCTAATTTTTCTTGATATCAACCATAATAGTCATTTTTATTTTTTTAAAGTTCTTTTAGTAGGAGTGGTATTCCAATCAGGAGTTTCCATATCAAACTTAGGTAATTCTACATTAAAATTGCACAATTCCCATCTTTTTTCAAGACTAGGTAAATCATTTATATCATTTGCATTACTAAATACTTCTTGCATCTTAGCATTACACAATCTACAAATGTAATTAGCATTTACTCCTATATCACTAGGCAAATAGCCACCTCCAACATACTTTAGATACCAATCATGGCCATATTTAATACAAAGAGTAATTAAAGTTTCTTGTAAATAATCATAATAACTTTCTAATTTCATGGCTTCTAATTTTAAATCAAGCAGACTTCTTTTACTCATCTTAGATGGTATTTTAGCAAGCAATTCATCCTCAGTTGCATCTATATTATGAATTTCTCCTTCGGCAATTAAAGTATTCCAATCCCCGTTAAAAAAGGCAAACAAAGCAGAATTATCTCGATTTTTTCGGATTACTTCCGCACCGATTTTTATTTCATTAACAACCATTGTATCAGCTATTTTTAATTCACTACTAGATATCTTTTCAGATTCTAAATTAGTTACATAAGGAATAATTGTCATTGAAATTTCATTACCCAATTTAGAAAGAGCTTGATATGTATTATCTTCTTCTTCTTTTATTTTCTTAAACTTAGCATCTCTAATTAAGGCTAGTTTACTTAAAATAGCCTCCTTTTTTTATTCTTCTTTAAAAACAATTTTCTTTCTTATCGTTTCTAATTCTGCGATTCTTTTTAAATCACTGGTTATTGAATTTAAATATTCTTCTTTATCTATAGTTTCTAATTTATTATTATTTATTTCCATCATACATTCTCCTTACCAAATACTAATCCTTTTCTTCAAAAATGTTCTAACACTAATAGACATTTTTTGTCCATAAAATTATCGTTAATCATGTGATAAATTAAACTTTAAGTAGCACCAGCACATACTTTTTCTAAAGTTTATCTCACAGCAGATAGTCTTGTTATTATTTGATGTTTTCTACTGTAAAGCAAAACTCTAACCACCTATCCTAGTTTTAGCACATACACAACTGGTATAAAATTTACTACGATAAGATGTTACTTCATCCACTCAGGTTTAAGAACTCTCTTAGCATAATCTATTTTAGCAAAATCACTCTTATGACAAAATCTCGGTATTTTACGTGATAAGTTCATCAATCTTAATTGATTTTTTGCACTTGGCAAAGGATTTGGACTTATTTCATAAACTTCACATATAATTTCTCTGCAGTTTTTGCAATGATAGAATGCCGACGGTCCATATTCATCCTTAGACACAAAATACCAATCATGTCCTAAAATACAACAAAGACTATAACGGATATTATTAAAGTAGCTAGCATATCTTAAAAATTCAATTCTTTTCATTTTTAAATCATTTAAAGACTCTCCTTCTACTCCCGATGGAATTTTCTGTAATATAGGATCGTCATAATAATAAAATTGATAAGAATATTCATCATGCATTAAGCCATTGCCACCATTTAAAAAATCAAATAATACAGGTTCATCATCTATTGTTATAATCTCTCCGTCAACACTAATTTTTATGATAGCATCCCTTTTATTCCGAATATATTTTCCAACTTCAACTTTGGCCGGACCTCTTTCAAGCACATATGGCTTTATAGCTTCGTTTACTAGAAAAATTGTGGCATCATACGAAGCCTTTAACTTATCGTATTTTTTTAAAATGTACCCATACTTGACCAAAGAAACCTCTCTTATTTTTTTTAATAGTTCTTCTTCTTCTCGAATTTTTACATCTTCTTGGACATTTTTTCTCGGTCTCATTACTCTTTTATATTCATTTTTTAATTCTTCAAACATAATATCATTTTGTTTTTTTGATACCATAATAAATTAACTCCTTAAATCTTTAAGCTGTATTTTTTTCTATTCTAACATCAATAAATAATTTTACTACTTAATTTCAATTATTATTTCTTATCTTGCAATGTTAAAGTTTTTTCTGGTCTATCAATCTTAATAAAATAGTCTTCTAATCTAAATGGAGCGATAGAAATAGTAGTATCTATTAATTCTAGCGTTCTTCTTGCTCGTGGTAATGGCTTTATATCATCAACACTATCATATGATTCTCTGATTCTTCTACCGCAATTTTTGCATACATATTTAGCTACAACCTCACCGCTACAAAGAATATCATAGGAAAATGCTAAATTCCAGTCATGACCGTACACCAAGCAAAGTTTTCTCTTTACATCTCGTAAATAAATATAATAAGCAAGACTTTCTATTGCCATCATGCGAGCATCTCCTAAAGATTTTCCTTCTATACAAGATGCCATCTGCTCAAGTACTGGTTCTCTATAATAATAACCTAGATAAGGTTTATTTGTTTCTAAAACAATTCCATAATTACCATTATAGTCACCATTTAAAAGACTAAATAAATCCGGATTATCCTTAGCAGCAAAAAAATTGCCATTTACTTCTATCATAGTTATAGGACTTTTTGAATTTCTAATATGTTCAAATTCATAAAACGGACAACCTTCTCTTTCAACTACATAATCTTCTATAATCACAGCATTATCTTTAAAAATTTTAGGTTTAGAAAATGTTTTATTATTATTAATTATTCTCCTAAGAATAGAGTTGCGAAGGACTGATAACTTTTTAACTAATTCTTCTTCCTTAGCCTCTTGTATCTTATTCATCTCCTCTATTTCTTTATCTTCTTGTTTTTGCATCGATGTAATATATTGATGCTTTTTATTTAAATCATCTAAATGATTAAAAATTTGCTCTTCTTCCATAATAAACTAACTCCCTAAATCTTTATAATCTTAGTAATCATAATAATTACTATCTTACAACATGTCCTCTATGTAAATAAGTCTTAACCTTCTTTTGGGCTTGTCTACTTCCACAAAATAATCTTCTAATCTAAACTCAGAAATCTCAATATCAAAATTTAACATTTCCATTATCTTTCTCTTACTTGGAACTAGTCCCACATCTTTCTTAGATGTATATCTTTCTTTTGTAGTAGAGTGGCACACTTTACAAAAATATTTAGCCTCTATATTTTTTGGGTTAGTAAAAGTAACATTAATTAAATGCCAATCGTGACCACATAAAAGGCAAAGTTTCCTTTTTAAATCTTCTAAATAAATCTCATAGGCAGTATTTCTTATCGCTAAGAGTCTCATGTCTTCTAATGATTTTTCCTCTATCCCCGATGGAATCTGCTCTAATATAGGCTCGCTATAATATTTTCCCTTATAAAGGTTATAATAACCATCACCAAGAATTACGCCAAGACCACCATTAAGAAAATCAAATAAGTATTCATTCTCATAAGCATAAATAGCTTTTCCGTTTACTTCAATCTCGGTAATACCATTATCAAGTTTAACTGGGCCTTTTAGAGTCCAAACACAGCATCTCCCCCTTTTGGTCACGTAGTTTTCAATTTTTTCAGCAACCGTTTTATAAATATCCATTCTAATTTCCAAGCAATGCTTATTTTCCTCATATATTTTTTTTAATGTCGAAGAACGTAAATATGCTAGTTCTTCCCAAAAATCATCTTCTCGTTTTCTTTGGTTATCCCTTGTTTGTTGGGTTTTACTATCAACCTCTTTACGACTTTCTAAAGCATCAAAAACCTGTTCTTGCAATTCTTCTAATCCTTGATTATCCCAATCATCTAGTCTCATAGTAGCCTCCTTAATTCTTTGCTTTTCGACAAATTCTTGATTAAATATTATACTAAAAATACTAAAAAAGTAAATATAGTTTGCTTTCTATTTAATTTTGCTCAATCGAATTATCGATTATTTTCCTTAATTATTATACCTAAAATTATTTAGAAAAAAAGCATACTTATCTTGTGTATACTCTTATCACTATTCTTCTTTTATTTTCTTACTAAAATTTAAGCAATTTAAATATTATTAAAATCTAATCCTTCTTCGAAAGCGATATCTTTAAATTCTATTTTAAATTTTTCTATATCTTTTCTTAGGGAATCTTCATAAACGCTCTTCGTATTACAAATTGCTTCATATATATGTTTTAATCTTACTTCTTTAGTATTATCAAATAAAGCATAACTAAAGGCATTAGAAACAATAGCTAAACAAATATCAGGATATCTTGAAGAAATCTCATAGATTCTTTTATATTCATCAGTCATATCAACAATAAAAGCAAATATTTTTTCTTTAATAAAATCGGTATAAGGCATAACAAGGTGCATTTGTTTTTCAATCTTTGGTAAAGTTCCCATTAAAATCTTAATTGTAGTTTCCCGATTAGCTTCTTTAACATCAACTTTTTGAAATCTTCTTAAGAAAGCTCTATCTCTTATAATGTATTGTTCATACTCTTCGGTAGTAGTAGCGCCAATCATCTTTATTTCCCCACGGTCAAGACCAGCTTTAAAAATGTTAGCTAAATCCATTCCGGATTCACTGTTGTTTCCCTTAATAAGTAAATGAGTTTCATCAATAAAGACAATTGTTTTTTCTCTTTTTGCTAGTTCTTTAACTAAAACATCGACTCTCGTTTCTTTTTGACCCGCGATTTCATAGTTGCCAATAATAGATGAGGCATTTAGTTTAAATAACTCATAGCCAAATAACGCATTAGGAACCATATTATTCTTAATACGATAAGCAAGTCCTTCCACAATAGCCGTTTTACCAATACCAGCCTTACC
>CAKOKQ010000018.1 GCA_934095825.1 uncultured Bacilli bacterium
CACTTACATTGTATCATAGGTAATTCTATGTGTCTTTTTTATGTCCCAATCGGACACTTAACTTTTCAATTTATACTGAAAAAAAACTCGCTTCTTTTATTAGAAACGAGTAAAATTATATTATTGGATATCCGAATTATCGGTATTTTCTGCATTTGGGCTACTTACTTGATCCCAAATAGCATTTATTAGATTATTTTTAATATCAGTTAATTCATCTTCAGTGATATCATCAACTAAAACAGCATCAGTATAATCAAAATCATTATTTTTGCTTTCACCAAAGGTTAAATCCATCTTAATTTCTGCATTAGTATCATTATTATTAGTATTTTTAAAACTAAATAAGAAACCACCTTTATTATTATCCAATTTAGTAAGAATTAAACTACCTTGATAATTATTTAAAATATTACTAACCTGGAAATCTAGATTAATTAAGTCATTTTTATTCTTATTACTTTTAATATCAATTAACTTAATATCATCAACATAAATTAGTAATTTATCATCACTTAAATTAATACTTACTTTTTTCTTGCCATAGATATTTAAAGTCATATTGCCATCTATTAAATATTCTAGAATTTCTTTATCATCATTATAGATTTTAATACCACTAAATGTTTGAAAAAGACCTTTTGTATAAATCTTAATTTGATAATTACCTTTGAAACTAACATTGGAATTAAAAAGCTCATTAACAGTTACTTCATCAAGACCAATATTTTTAGCCATAGATTTTAATAATTCACTATCACCAGCAATTGCATTTAAGACTTTTTGAATGCTATTATTAAAGTCATATTCAGAAAACTCTAAGTTTAAGACATTGAACTTTTCGCCATTTAAATCTTCTTTTTCCTTTTTACTGCTAGTATATTCAATATTATTAACGAGATAATTTTTAATAACTTCGATATTATTATTTAAATTACTATAATTAACACTTAAAAGATTAACTTTAATAGGATTATTAATTTGGATAGGGTAGTAATATAAAGGGGTACTTATATAAAGATTTTTATCCAAATAACTATAAGTATTATTAATAGATTTATCTTCTTTTATAAGCTCAATATTACCATAGTAATTATTATTTTTATTATAAAGACTAACGTTATAAGTATAATCTTTTAAGTTAGCATAATCACTACTAGTAGTATCTAGAGTTGCTGTTCCGGTTATTCCCTTATTTAATTCTTCTTTAATGGTATTTAGTTTACTTAAAGTATTAGTTAGATTAGTATTAATATTAGTAAGAGCACTGTTTATAATAGCACTGTCTTTCGTAAATAAGATAAAGTATAGACCTAAGAAACAAAGAATAAGTAAAATGATAATGATGAAAGGTTCAAAGAAATTATATTTTCTTTCTTTAATTAATAATTCATCAATTTCATTATTTAATTTCTCTTGATTATTTGCCTCTATTTTAATAGCTTCCGTTATATCATCAGTATCCCAGATAGCTTTAGCAAATTCGTTATTATTATTAATATCTTTAAGTTCATTCTTATAATTTTTATCTTTATTAGAAGAATTATCTTTGATAATAATATTCTCTTTAGGAATCTTTTTATTAGTTTCTTTTATAACATCTTTTTTTCTTTTAGGACTTTTAACTTTTTTTTCTTTTTTAAAGTCATTATTTAACTCTTTATTATCATTCTTTTCTATAGTATTATTTTCCCCAACTTTTATAGCATTTTTCTTTTCTTCTTTAGAAATAATATCTGTTTTTTTATCTATTCCAACTTCTTTATTTTCTTTAATAATATTTTTAGTATTTTTATTTGAATCACTCAACTTGACCGTTTTTGTTTTTACCGCGCTTTTTTTAGCAGAGGTCATATTATTGGCAGTCGCTTTATTTTTAGAAGTTTTCTTCTTATTGTTAGTGACTTTTTTAATATTATTGTTTTCTTTTTTAGTATTACTAGTTACTTTCTTTTTATTGCTTTCTTCTTTAACTTTATTATCAGTATCTTTTAAATTATCACTAATATTTTTAGCACTTTTTAGTTTTGGCAAATTTTGATTATTATTTATATTATCGGTTTTTGTATTCCTATCCATAATTTAAATTATTTAAATACTATTTGTTAGAAAGATATAGTATTTAATACTCCTTTTGATTATATTTCTTTCTATATTTTTAATTGTAACATAAATCTAAATCTTTTAGGAAAAAAGTATTTAGTAATATTCTTGAACTTGAATATATATAAAATATTAGAGGGTCATTTATCAATTTTTGATAAATAAAGTGCATATTTAATATTTTATACTCTTCATTAAAAATCGTTTTTAGTAAAATGTAGGGGAGGTGATATTAAATGCCTAACAAATATAATATGTCTAGAGAAGATAATGTGTCTTTTGTTAAAAGAAATTTCGGTCGAGGATATGCTTAAATTAAAAGGATTAAAGGATGCTTAAATCTATGTAATGGATTCTTTAGACGAAGAACTTAATATATATTATATAAAAAAATCCATTTTGAAGTTTATAAAGGTCAAAATATTTTACCATTGGGCGATTTTCGTAGTAGATGAGTAGGAATAATGGAAACTTCATGGCGTCCAAAATTACCAAGTGAGGTGATTATACTGCTCTGTTACAGGAAATACCAAAAATAGAAAATGCCTTAGATCGCTGTCTTACTATATTTTGTTGGATTCAAAGAAGTCAAATGTTTTTAGACGTAATAGAAAAGTAGCAAACATAGTTGCTAACAAAGAAATGATAAAAAGTGGGCAGGGTATTATCTCTATTCCGATTGAAAAGATTGCTTAATATTTATGATATCTTATTAATTATTATGAAACTAATGATATGACGCCTTTAAAAGAATGGTTATATGAAAATGCGGTTGATGGAGTATAATATTCATTTAGAATGATACATATATATTTTTGAGATTAATGTGTCAAAAATATATCTAAAAATAAGCTTGACAATTTGTAAACTTTGTGCTATTCTATACACCAAGAAATGCGAAAAGAGTATAATAGTGTTTAAAACTATCCGCACTATCTAGAGCATTTAGGGGGTCTATATGAATGAAACTTTATTTAAATTGAGAGAATTAAAAGATTATTGGAAACAAAATTCCGAATCTAGAAAGCTTAGACAGGAGTTTCAAAAAAATGCAAAAGTCATTAAAGGTATTAATATAAGTAGTGAAGCAATTTTACAACAATTAAGATTAGAAATTTCTAAAAGCAATGAATTTGTTGAAAATTCTTCAATAACTCCTTCATCAATTATGAATAAAATAAGAATAGCTTTAGATAATTTAACAGGAGAAATAAAAGCTATTAATGATGAAGAAGTAAAAGAACTTGCTATAATTTTAATCGAACTGTTAAATTTACTAAATAATTCATCTTACTCGCATACTGCAAGAACAATTGCATCAAGTGCTGATGATTTAATGAAGATGTATATTAATGTTCCAGAAGATATAATATTGGCTAGAGAAGAGGTTTATAAAAGAATTATTTCTCGAGAAATGCGAGATATGAAACATGATATGACGAAGATTGAAGCCGTAAATAATTCTGAAAGCTTTTATATCAGTGAGAAAAAGGCAATGGTTAGACTATGGCTTTATGACTTGTTACAATTGTCTGAAAATCCTGATAATCATATATATATAGAAACATTATTAACATTTGTTGAAAATTTAATGCTAAGGCTTGGTTGGAATGATTTTGATATGGTTTCTAAGGTTGAAGAACTAGAAAAAATAACAGCAATATCAAGAGAAATATTTCTATATGGTTTAAGTCCAGAATATTTAGATACTACTAGTGTAGATGATGGCTATAAAAAAAGATAATTAATTTACATTAAAAATATTTATGAGTATATAAAAGAAGATATTTAAAAGTAATAAAGTCTTCTTTTTTTCATAAATTTTAATAGAGGTAATTATTTATGAAAAAGATATATTTTTTATTAGTCTTACTTGTTTGTCCCTTTTCAGTCTTGGCACTTGATTTAGCTAGTAATGCAAAGAGCGCTATTATCATGGAACCAACTACCGGTAAAGTTATATTTGAAAAAAATAGTAATGAACGTTTAGAACCTGCCTCAATGACAAAAATTATGACTCTTTTACTTACCTTTGAGGCCATTGATAATGGTAAAATCTCTTTAGATGATACGGTAACTATTTCTAAAAGAGCAGCCGATATGGGAGGATCCCAAATGTTTTTAGAAGCCGGCAGTAATATTCATTTAGAAGAAATAATTAAAGGCGTAAGTATCGCTTCTGCCAATGATGGTGCGATTGCTCTAGCGGAGTTTGTGGGGGGCAGTGTTGAAAATTTCATTGATATGATGAATAAAAAAGCCGAAGACTTAGGACTTGCTAATACGCATTTTGCTAATCCTCATGGTCTTCATGATGATAATCATTATAGTTCTGCTTATGATATGGCCATTATGGCTGCTAACTTAATAGAACATGAAAAAATATTAAATTATACTTCTATTTATGAAGATTATTTTAATAAACCAGATGGTTCTAGAACTTGGCTTGTTAATACCAATAAATTAGTAAGATTTTTTGAAGGCGTAGACGGTTTAAAAACAGGTTATACCAAAGAAGCTGGCTACTGTCTAACGGCAACCGCAAAGAAAAATAATGTGCGTTATATAACTGTTGTGATGGGAGAACCATCAGCCGATATACGAAGTAGTGAAACGACTAATATGTTAAACTATGCTTTTAATTCTTTTAAACTTAATACAATTCTAGATAAGAATCAAGAATTAGGAAATATTTATATCGATAAAAGTAAACAAAAGACCGCTAAAATTATTGTTAAAAATCCTATAACTGAGTTAATGAGCAAAGAAAAAGATATTCCAAATTATACATATAATTTAAAAGTAGGAAAGTTAGTAGCGCCCATTAAAGCTGGTACCAAAGTAGGAACAGTAGAAATTTTAGATAATGAAGGCTTAATAGTAAGAGAAGAAGATGTAACTATTGCCTATGATATAGATAAAGCTAACCTTTGGGGAACTTTTTTAGAAAATTTAATGACAATAATAAAAGGAAAAAAAATAAATAAAATATAATATGACAATAATAGAACTATTTCTAATAGCTGTAGGACTAGCTAGTGATGCTTTTGTTGTATCGATTACTCTTGGTCTTAAGTATAAATATCTTAGTCTTTTTAATAAACTAAAGATAGCTTTAACATTTAGTATTTTACAAGTATTAATGCCGATGGTAGGATTTTTAGTAGCTTATAATTTTAACTCTCAAGTAACTTTTCTTACTAAATTTATTGCCTTTTTAATCTTAAGTTTAATAGGTATTAATATGTTAATAAGTAAAGAAGAAGAGTTAAATTATAATATAGATTTTAAGAATTTATTTTTCTTAGGAATAGCTACTTCCCTAGATGCTTTTGCTGTTGGTTTATCCTTTGCTTTTTTAAAAGTTAATATGTTAATTTCTCTTACTTTAATTGGCCTTGTTACTTTTCTTATGTGTTTTCTAGGTCCTTACCTAGGTAATTATTTTGGCAGTAGAATAGCTAATAAACCCCAAGTAGTAGGGGGTATTATTCTAATTGTAATAGGTTTTAAAATATTAATATTTTAGAACCTAAGAGCTAACTGATTGACAATATGATTTTGACTAATAGTTGACAAGTTGTGAATTCAGTGCTATAGTAACTCCTCGAAAGAGGGGGTACGTATGAGTAATCAAATTAATGATTCATATAAAATATTAGGAGTACCCAAAAATGTAACGAAAGAAGAACTTAAAAAAGCTTATCATAAAAAAGCTCAAGAATATCATCCTGATTTAACTGGTGGCGACAATAAAATGATGAGTGATATTAATGTGGCTTATGCTATAATTTTAAGTGATATTAAGAAAAAGGGTGCCTTGTTTAAAGATTGTAATGCTTGGAATAATGAATCTGAAAAAAATGCAACTGAAAGTACTAGTAAATATAGATTAACAAAAGAAGAGCGAGAAAATCTTAATAATATAAAAGAAGTATGGAAAACAGTGACAATTTTTAAAAACAAAGTTGATAACATAATTAATAAGCAACCCAATCCTGATATTATGTTAAAAAAGATAAGTGAAATTTTAAATGCTTTAGTTAATTTCCTAAGAAAATATATTGAATATGATATAAATAATTTAGAAAGTAATTCTTATAATGAACTAAAATTATTTATAAATCAAGTAGGAAAAACTAATGATAATCAATATGCTAAATGGTTAGTAGAAGCTTATATTAATATTTGTCGTGAAGAAGTATTTCCTGTTTTACATTTTACTCCTGAATTTTTAGAATTTATCCGTATTTTAGAAAATTCTAAAAATGAAAATTTGGCTATTGTTTTAGATATTTTAAAAGAAGAAGCAATTGATGTTGCAAAAGTAAGCAGCAGACTTTATAAATTAAATCCTCAAAGTAAAAATCTTAATAATTTAGATCCTAAAGTAAATGAAATAGCAGCTGATTTTACTAATGATTATCTAAGCGATATCGATAATATTTGTGACATTTTTTCTAAAAAACATCTTTTTGATGATTATATCATGAGTAGAAATTTTACTAATGGTGGCAGAAAATAAAAGAAATCAGTCCTAAGTGTCTGATTTTTTTAGATGAAATTATGTGAAATTCCACATAATTAAATAGATAAAAATAGTAATTATTATATAAAATTTCTTCTAAAAAAGAGGGCAAGAAAAATATACAAAGAAATCTAAGTGATAAATAAAATAAAAAAATGTAATCCTTAATCATATTTCTATAATTAATATTACATTTTAATATTAAGATTAACTATTCTAAACCCACAGTAGGACTATATAGAACTGGTTCGTAAACAGTACCGGTAAACCAAACTTCACCAGTATCTTTATCACGAATAATAAACATATAAGGATTAGCAAATGTTAAGTCAATTTTTTCAACAGGAACATCAAATTTATAATCGAAACCACACATACCGCCACCAGCACCACCAACAGTAGTTGCCGCAGCAGCTTTAATTCCTTCGTTAGAAAATTCAATATTAGCTTTATGTTTAGCATTACTAATATAGGCTTTATCACTAGTTAAATTAGATAGATTAGCGGTACTACTATCAAAGACATCTTTAATTCCAAGTGAATTTAAATCACTAACTAATTTCAATTCATAATCAAATTTAAACATTGGAATATAACCAGATATTTCAGTAATAACACCATCTTTGAAACTATTAAGTTCAATTGGCTTTAAATTACTAATTAAAGTATTAATTTTATCAATATTAATATTTTTAATATAAGTACTTAGATTATCTTGCGTTGGCATAATACCAATATATTGAAGGGTAGTACCATTATAAGTTTTTAAATCTTTAGCAAATACTTTAGTTTCATTATCTGTATAGAATTCAAAGTCAGTAGAACTACTTATTTGTTGATAATTTTCTTTTAAATCTTTGATATATTTATCTAAATCTAATTTATCAGCTTCATCTAAGTTATCAGGAGAACCACACATGGTCATTTCTTCTTCTTGATTTTTTAACCATTTATTATATTCATCAGTTACTTTTTTACGAATATTATCTTCTCCTAATTCATTAATAATATCATACTTATTAGCAACTGCCCCAATTTCAACTGCTTTAGCCTTTTTATTATAACCAGTAAAGTTTATACCTGTATAATCAGATAACATTAAACCTTGAATGATTTTAGAAAACTTTTCGTGAGCATATTCAGTATAGTAGCCAGATTCTTCACTTTGAATTTTATTAACCCATTCCATATCAATACCTAAAGCATTAGCTAAGATAAAGTCATTATCAGAAATATCATCATATAAATTATTAATTAATTTATAAGTTTTATCACTAACCCATTTATTAATAGTATTAACATTTTTAAAATCATCATAAATAACTTCAGCATTATATTTATCTTTTAGATTATCGACATATGATGATTTAATATTATCTTTATAACTATTTTTTACAAATAAAGCATTAGCAAAAGACATATTTTTATTATTGGCATATTTCTTATTAGTATAAGTACCTAAAATATCATCTATTTGATATTTAGTTTCCCCATCAGCACCAGTACTTAACATTTCTAAAACATATTTAATAGATAAAGGACTATAAATCATGTTTTGTTTATTATTTTCTAGTTGTAAGAAGTATAGATCAAAATTAGATAGTTTATTATCTTTTAATTGATAAGCACTATATTTATTTTCTCTTTTTACTTCTGTTTGATTTTGATTATTATTGTTATCATTAGTATTATTTTTATTCTTTTTAACTTTTAGAAATAATAAGATACTAGTAATTAATATTATTAGAATAACTGCTATGATGATAAGACTTTTTTTCTTTTTATTAGTAGATTCTATGTTGTTATTTCCATTACCAGTATTATTATTTATTAATGGATTTTCATTATTTTCCATATAAAACAAACCTCTTTCTATCTTAATAGTATCATTAATGTTATTGTTAGTAAATAGGTTTTATGTATGGTTATTATTAATTTGGTTATAATATAATTTTAAAAAATTTTCATAGAGTTATTTACTCTATGAAACCGGAAATACGTCATCTATTTTTAATTTATAGTATAAATATAACATAAAAATGGACTATTTTAAAGAAAAATTTAGTAATTTTTATATCTTTTTATAGTCAAATTTTTAGTCATAAAATTATGTAAAGTTCCTAGTATTTATCTAGCATAATTAGTGTCAATAAGTAGATTTTTTTAATTTTTATTCTCGTCAAATTTATAGTCAAATAGTCAGTTAAAGCCCGTATTTACCTAGCTTTTTCATAGAGTAAATAACTCTATGAAACGTGTAAAGTGTGTAAATAGGTAGTTGCATATATATTTTGCTTACGTATTATTTATTTTTAATTGGAAATAATAATAGTAGAGGTTTTATTTATGGATGAAAATGGAAATAAGAAAAAAGTCGGCTTGATAGTTTTATCTCTTTGCTTAATTGGTATAGTTGCTATAGGCGTATCTTATGCCTGGTGGCGATTTACAGTTATGCAAACTGGAGAAAATACAGCGATTAGTCAATGTTTAAAATTAGAATTAAGTAATGAGAGTGAAGCCATTAATTTAACTAATATGTATCCAATAACAGATGAAGAGGGAAGAAAATTAACTCCTTATACATTTACCCTAACTAATACTTGTACAGTGTCGGCAGCGTATAAGTTAAATATGGAAATGTTAGAAGGTACTACTTTAAATAGTAAGTATGTAGCTGTTACAGTTAATGATGGTGATATAAATTTATTAAGCAGTTATGATGAAACAACAACAGTTATCGATGGTAGTACAGAGTCACGCACTTTAGATACAGGTGTATTAAGTCCGAATGGTAGTAAAGATTATAGTGTATCAATATGGATGGATAAGAGTGTTACTTTAGAAGATGATGCTCAAAACAAAGTCTTTAAATCTAAAATAGTTATAAATGCTGAAGCAACAGAAACAGCTATAGATAAAATAATTGCATCGGTTGATACCACAGGTAAGTGTCCAATGGTAAATGATGACGGTTCCGTAAATGTAACGGAAGCTGAGGATACAGATGGTTATGTTTGTAGTGCTAAAGATGCTTATGGAACAAGTTATTATTATCGTGGTAATGTTACCAATAACTATGTAAAATTTGCTGATAAATATTGGCGAATTGTTCGTATTAACGGTGATGGTACTGTTCGTGTTATTTATGATGGAACAAGTGCTCATGCCAATGGCGAGTCAAGTAGTGATCGCCAAATTGGAACAAGTGCTTTTAACAGTTATTGGAAAAAAGATAATGTTCAAGAAAGTACCAACTCATCTATTTATTATGATAATGCTGGTGTTGGGTATATGTATGGCAATCGTAATGGTATAGTAGAGCAGTCAACTCTATATTCTGCTGCTTCTTATATTAATACTAACACATATTATATATCTAAAGAATATACATATAATGCTTCAACAGATAGATTTACTCTTAAAGATCCCATTGCAGTACTTGGCAGTGCAATGACTAGTGATTATGTAGGTTATTATACTTTTAATCTTACAAGTTCAAGTGCTTCTTATCAGTATGTATATAAGATTACAAGTGTAACAGCAGGATTTTCTTCTTCAACTAGTGTTGGCTATAAATATGTAACATATGGAACAACTAGTAAAGAAAAAGCTCAAACAAATACGAATGATTCAACAATCAAAGAGTATTTAGATAATTGGTATAAAACCAATATAGTAGGTACAACCAATGAACAATATTTAGCAGATAATATCTTTTGCAATGACCGTTCGATAAGCAGTGAAACACCAAGTGGTTATAGTAATTTAGGATATGGCTCGAATGCGACAGCATATAGATGGTATTATTTTGCAAACAATACGTATAATAAAAATATGATCTTAACATGTCCACAACAAAATGATGCCTTTACAGTAAGTGATACAACAAATGGCAATGGAGCTTTAACGTATCCAGTCGGCCTTTTAAGTACAGACGAAATAGCACTAGCCGGTGGATGGAATGGAAGCAATAGTGGTTATTACCTATACTCAGGGCAATATTGGTGGGCTTCCTCGCCGGACGTCTTCAATGGTAACTACGCTCGCGTGCTTTACGTGTATTTGGATGGCAATGCGGACCTCGGCCACGGCAACGTGGACGGCTCTATCGGGGTTCGGCCAGTTTTGAATCTGAAGGCTGAAGTGCTAAATAATGGTGATGGAACTGCTGATAATCCTTATCACGTATAAAAATAATGAAAATACTGGTAGTTAATCTATCAGTTTTTTAGTTTACAAAATAAACAATTTATTGCTATAATTATGTGTAGTAGAAAGAATAAAAGGTGTTCATATGAATAATAACAATAATGATATGAAAAGTAATGTTTTTAGTGATAATAATACATCTAATAACTTAAATAATGTAGGTAATGTTAGTAATAATAATATTCAAAATATAAATAATAATCAGAATGTAGGAGTAAATATCACTAATCAAAGCATAACTCCTAATCCAAATAATAGTCAAATAAATAATAATCCTATGCCTAATATGATGAATAGTAATCAAAATATTAATCCTAATCAACCTATAAATAATGTTAATCTTAATAACAATGGAATAAATAATACCACAGTAACAAATCCAATACCTGTTAATGAAGGAATAGCTATGCCTAAACTTAACAGCGATGAAACTGTAGGTATGATTAAGAAAGATACTCAAAAGAGTCCCGTTGCGATGTTAGTATTATTTGCTTGTTTAATTATTGGTATCTTTTTAATTCCTTATATAACACCTTATCTAAGTAATGTTTTAAAAATATTTGGAATAGAAGATAATAGTTCTATTTATGGAAATGGTAGTAATAATCCAAGTAATGATACAACTAATATAAAAAATGATGATACTAAGAAAGATGATAATAACAATGATACTAAAGAAACTACTTATTATGATATATTAGATAGTACTTCTATTACATTTGATAAATTAACTATAACTAATTTAAATAAAGTAGAAGAAAATGGTTCCTTTTATTTAAGTTATAAAATAACTAATAATGATACAAATAATTATAACTTTAGAGAACATAAGATCTATTTTGATTTATATAATGATGATAAAACTTATATTGGTAGAGTTTTAATAGATACCGATACTTTAAATAGTAAAGAAGAAATAACTTTAAAAAGTATTTTAAATAATAATGAATATATGAGTGCTACTAAATTAGAAGTATTAGAAAGAACTACCTCTGATTACCAAAGTGTTTCTTTAAAAAATAATAAACTAACTTGTAATGGTAATAATCATTCTATTATTTATACTTTTAGTAGTAATAAATTAACTGGTCTTGATGATACTTATAATTATACTTTTATTGTTAATGATGATGCTTATGCATCTTATGCCCTAAGTGTTCAAAATATGGTTAATGATTTAAATAAAATAACAGGCGTTTCCGCTGGATTTGTTAATACCCAAACCGGATTTACGAAAACTATGAAAATTAATTATAGTGAAACTAGCGAAAATCTAACTAAGTATGATAGAATATATTATGAAAAAGATGTGGCCGCAAGTACCATTAAGTATGAGTTAGAGTCGATAGGGTATAAATGTGATTAGAAAGAAGTATTATGAATTATACATTTTATATAAATGATTTTGAAGGTCCTTTAGATCTTCTTTTACATCTAGTTAAACAGTCAAAAATGAATATTTATGATATTAATCTTTTTGACTTAATTAAAGAATATTTAGATTTTATTAACCAGATGCAAGAATTAAATATTGATATTGCTAGTGAATATCTAAGTATGGCCAGTGAACTAGTTCATCTAAAAAGTAAGATGTTAGTTAATAAGAATGATGAAACTGAAGAAGATCCTGATGATGAATTTAATATTAAGAGTGAAGAAGATTTAAGAAATAAGTTATTAGAATATGAAAATATTAAAAATATTACTGGTCAGTTTAAGAATTTAGAGTTAAAGAGAAATGAAATATATACAAGGCTACCAGAAAACTTAAAAGAGTATTACAAGGAAGAAGAAATACCTAAGGGGTTATATGATGCGGATATTCTTTATAAAGCTTTTTTAGAAGTAGAAAAGAAATTAAAACTTTTAAAACCTTTAGATACTACTATTACTAAAAAAGAAATAAGTGTTGAAGAAAGAACAAAAGAGATAAAAGATATTTTAAGATTAAGAGGTAAGGTTGATTTCTATTCTTTATTTAGTATTAATACTAGAGAATATATAGTTATTACTTTTTTAACTATACTTACGATGAGTAAAAACAAAGAGTTAAAGATTATGCAGGAGGACAATTTTAGTCCTATTGTTGTGGAGGGTTTAAATTATGAATAAAGAAGGCATCTTAGAAGGGTTATTATTTGTTGTGGGGGATGATGGTCTTACTTTAAAGCAAATAAGTGAGTTATTAGAGGAAGATATTGATACTTGTAAAGAAATCTTACTTTCTTTAAAACAAGCCTATGAGGCCGATAATAGGGGCATTAGAATTAGTTATTTAGGAGATGCTTTTAAGTTAACAACTAAAAAAGAGCATAAAGATTATTATCAAAAGTTAATAGTAAATCCTAATACTAATACTTTATCGCAAGCCGCTTTAGAAACTCTAGCTATCATTGCTTATAACCAACCCATTACCAGAATAGAAATTGATGAGTTAAGAGGAGTTAATAACACTTGGTTACTTCGTAAATTAGTAGCAAAGGGTCTTATTAAAGAAGTAGGTAAGTCAACAATGCCTGGGCGTCCTAACCTTTATGGAACGACTAGTGATTTTTTAGATTATTTTGGCCTATCTACTATTAAAGATTTACCAAAGATTGAACATGAAAAGGAAGATAATGTAACTGGTGATTTATTTAATTCGATTTACAAGGAAGATGTAAAAAATGAAGATAACTAAGGAAAAGTTTACAGAAGTAAAAGAAAATGGCTTAGATAATAATACTTATGAAGCTTGCGATTTTAGTAATTTACAATT
The DNA here is from genome assembly GCA_934095825.1 of uncultured Bacilli bacterium. Next base: position 13,602 of record CAKOKQ010000018.1, read on the forward strand.
TGATTATGAAGTTATATCGAAAGCTAGATTTATAGATTGTAATTTTAGTAACTGTAATTTTACCGAATGTGGTTTGCATGATTGTAATTTTAAAAATTGTAATTTGATTGGTACTTCTTTTATTAATTGTTCTTTAAAAAATGTTAGTATTCTTTGTTGTCTTGGCTCTTATTTAAATATTGGCGATAGTAATTTAGAAAAAGTACAGTTTATGGATAGTAATTTGAAAGAAATACGCCTTGTTAATAATCGCTTAAAAAATGCAACTTTTAATGCTTGTAACATGAGTAAGTTAACTATTTTAAAAACAAAATTAGATAGTGTTGACGTATCTACTTGTGATATTACAGGGATCATTTTTAATCCTGATGATGTTAAAGGTATGAAAGTATCTCCTAATCAAGCAGTTGAGATGATTAAAAATTTTGGCATTATAGTAAAATTTTAGTATCTATTTACTAGATTATTTGCTATAATACTTATATGCCTGTGTGGCGGAATTGGTAGACGCGCTGGACTCAAAATCCAGTGGTAGCAATATCGTGTGGGTCCGAGTCCCACCACAGGCACCATAGGGAAATCCGCTTGAACTTTTTATAAGTTTCGAGAATAAATAGACAATCAATTCTAAATTAGGATTGATTTTTTTCTTGTTTAGAAAAAAGTCGTTTCAAGAAAGGATTGATTAAAATGGTTAATGTTATCAAGCAAGAAGTTAGAATGGAGGAATCATTAAGAAAGAGATTAGAGTTTATATGTGAATTTTGTAAGGTTAAATCAACAATTATTAATGGTAATTTAAGAATGATAGATAAAACTAATCTTACATATCTAGAACCACACAGAATTATAATTAATGGTATAACTTTCCTAGCTTTTAATTATTCTAATGAGATATTTATAGAAAACTTAAATAATAAAATTAAATTATCTGAATTAGAAAATTATTTAAAGAATATTTAACAAAAATTGACACTTAATACATTTTATGTTAGAATATGAAATCAATTAAGGGGGATTTCATATGTCAGAAAAAAAATACTTATTACTATTAAAGAAACAATTACAAAATAAAAGAGTAATTTGTGGATATAATCAAAATGATTTTGGACAAACTGTCATTACGACAGGTTCACCTAGAAAATATAATGATGATAAAATAACTTATGTAAATCAAAAATCAATGAGTGAATACGATTATATTTCAAAACAAATGCAATCTGCAAAGAGAAGATAAAATTATAAGGTGTCAGTAGTATTAAACAATTAATACTTTTGACACCTTTTTATATTAAGGAGTTGAAATTTAATGAATGAAGAAAAGAAAATAGCAGGACTTTATATTCGTGTAAGTACTGAAGACCAAGTAAGAGAAGGATTTAGATTACCAGAGCAAGAAAAATGTTTAAGAACTATGTGTGAGTTTAAAGGATACGAAGTATATAATGTATACGAAGAACGTGGAATAAGTGCTAAAACGGGTAATCATTGGTGCTAGGATAGATATTAGAACACGAAAATTTTTAGTAGAATATTATAGTTATTGATAAATTATTAATATTTTAACAAAATTAGTAATAAATTAAAAAATGCTGTATAATAGATAGAAAGTTGAGGGAGGTTTTGAACATGAGTAATAAAAAGAAGAATAAAGACGTATTAATTATGATGGGTGGAGAATCAGAAACATTTAAAAGAGTATCTAAAGATGATAGAATTAAAACTAAAGATGGTTATTATATAGCTGGTGAAACCGGCAAAGAAAATATGAATAGATGGGAACAGATTTTATTAGAATCTGAAAAAAAATTAAAAAGATTGAAAAGCAAATTGGAGAAAGAAGTAAAAAAGTCCACAAAGTTAGATTTTAAAACATGGTTATATTTATATATTACACATGCCGTTAGAATAGAACATCCTCCTGTTATAGATGTAGAAGATAAAAGAACAATGTATGTTAAAGATAGTAAAAAAAATGAAGTATATGTATTTAGAAATTACGATGAATATAAAAATTACTTTTTAATGTATTTAGATAGTATTGAAGAAGACGTTATAGATTTAGCAATTTATACTAGAGGAAGTAAAGGTCAAATAATTGCCTTAAAAGAATTATGTGAACATATTATTATTAAGAAAAAAATAAATGACTTTTATAGTTCAATAACACAAGAAAAGATAGATAAAATTCATGCTAAAGGAAAACTTACTCCTTTAGAAGCCGTACAAATGTGGGAATCATTTGATTTATGTGTTGAAAGAAGTAAATCATTTTTCTCTAAAAGTAGATGCCAATATTTTGATTATAAATGTCATGAATGTTTAATGGAATCTGCATCACATAAATTGGAACATGATCCAATTGAATTTGAATCGGTAAATTCAACTAAAGAAGGACAAGGACCAGTTAAAAAACTAGTTTCAAATAAGAAATAGGATGTTTAACTATGGCAAAAAAATTTAGTGAATATGCGTATTGTTTAGGATTACTATATTCATATTTATTTTTGGGTAAAAAAATGGATTTAGAAACACTAGAATTTTCAATGAATAATATTAGCTAGTTATATGAAATTATTAACAAAATAGTAATTCTAATTTTTATTTTCGGTATAATTTTGATTTTTTAACCGTTTCTTTTGTTATTATATATATTTTTAATCATTAATAGTATTCTACTTAGTTTAATGATTTTTCATAGAGTTTGTTACTCTATGAAACTGAAAACCCGTTATTTATTTTTAATTTATAGTATAAATATATCATAAAAATAATGTGTTTTAAAGAAAAATATAATAGTTTTAAAATCTTTTTGTAGTCAAATTTCTAGTCATAAAAATGTGTAAAGTTTTTAGGGTTTATGGAATATTTCCCATGTAAACAGTTTTTAATTTTAAACATTTATTATAGTCAAATTTATGGTCAATTAGTCACTTGCAACCTGTATTTACCTAGATTTTCATAGAGTAACAAACTCTATGAAATATGTAAATGTTATGTAAAAAGATAACTCCATTACATATTAATTTGAAACACTAATTATTTTTAATAAGAAATAATAGAAGTAGAGGTTAGAAATGAAGAAATTTGATAAGGACAGCTATTTAAAAAGAATTGAAATTAAAAGGTGGTTAAGTAATTATTCCAGATATCTTTATCTAGGTTTATCTTGCATATTAGTTTGTACTTTGGGATTGTATTTAGCTTATTCTAAATTTTTTGTATCTAAAGAAGAAGTTGTTGTTAAAACAACAGTAGGTAATTTTGTTCAAGGGGATATTGTGATTAGTGCTTATATTGATAATGAATATAGTAGTACTATTCCTGGTAAGGATGATGGTTATGTGGTAGAAAAGATCGTTTGTGATAATGGGGCAACTGGAGAATGGGACGAGGGTAAATGGGGATTACTTACTACTAATATAAGTAAAAAGACAAAGTGCAATATTTATTTTAAAACTCGTCCTCTTGCAGATAAAATAACTGAATTAGCAAAGAACGATACTGTTAATTTAGCTAGTGATGATCCAGATAGCAATATAAGGTATATCGGCGCCGATCCCGATAATTATATGTATTTTAATTGTAGTGATTATTATAATCAATCAGATAGTACATGTGAGAAATGGCGTATTATAGGTGTATTTAACAATATAACTAAAGCAGATGGTACCAAAGAAAATTTAATCAAAATAATAAGAGATGACAGTATTGGCAATTTCTCTTGGGATTATAAGCAAAATGGTGTGGGTTCATCAATAGGTAATTATGGTTCGAATGATTGGACAGATAGTCAACTTATGATGATGTTAAATCCAGTAGATTATTTAAAAAGTGGATATACTAATTCAAATGATATAATTTCTTATAATAATCAAGAAATATATAGTAAAATGGGTTCTTATTATAATGGCACAAAAGGTTGCAAACCTGCAAGTATTGCTAGTGGTTCAACATTTATTTGTACTGAAGTTGACTTTACTGGCAGTGGTTTGAAAAACGATAATACTAGAAATGCGATTGAAACGGTGGCTTGGAATTTGGGAGGTGCTGGACAAAATGGAACTTCTAGTATATTTTATGAAAGGGAAAGAAGTACAGTTATTTACGATGGTAGACCAACAACATGGACAGGAAAAATTGGACTAATGTATCCAAGTGATTATGGCTATGCAACAGGTGGTGGTTCAACAAGTGATAGGTCAGTATGTTTAGCAAAGGAACTTTACAATTGGGATGATTCATCAGTAAGTGATTGTAAAAATAACGATTATTTATATAAATCAAGTTATAGCCAATGGACATTAGCCCCTTCCTTCAGCGGCGACAATTACGTTTTTAGTTTTGGCAAGTCTGGCTTTGTCCACTATCACTATCTTTCGAGTGCTGATCTTGAAGTCCATCCAGTTGTCTTTCTAAAATCTAATATCTCTATAATTTCAGGTACAGGAACAAGTACAGATCCTTATCAATTGAAAATTATTTAAAAAATATAGTCACAAATATTTTAAAGTTAAAAGCTATAACTTTGAAGTACTTATGACTATTTTTAATACTTATTAAATAAAATCTTGTAAAGATAATAAAATACAGATAAAATGTTGGTAGAAAGTTTTGGTTATAATATGATAAATATAAATGAAATTATAGAAAATATAAAAAATATAGATAGTTTAGAAGAACTAAATAACTTTAAGAAAATTGATTCAAATGCTTTAATATATGCAATAAATAAAGCTAACAGATATGATTTATTTAAAGAAAATACTATTCGTTTAAACCTTAATAATAAAATAACTTTAGAAAAGCTATTAGATATTTTCTTAAAAGATGAAGATACTTTATACTATATGTTAAAAAATGGTTTTAGTTTTACAAAAGAAGAACTTAATACTTTATTTGCTATGACTTTAGATAAATATCAGAATACTTATAAATTGGATTGCTTTTTTCGTTATTTCTTTTTAAATTCGGATGATTTAAGTAATTTTATTATAGAACATGAATCTTTCTTTATTGATTATTTAGAAAAAAATAGCGATGATATTTCTGGCAGTTTAAGAAGTAGTGATGCTTTTGTCAAATTAATACTAAATGGTAATTATATAAAACTAATAGATCATATTGAAGATTATTCTATTACTAATATGAAATTATTAGTTAATATCTTAAAAAGAAAAGTAAATTTAATATGTTATTTAGGAAACTATAATTTTGCTGAGAAATTATTTACATATAAAGAAGCTTTTACTTATGAAGAATTTTATTATTTAATAAGTTTATTAGTAGAAAAAAGTTGTTATGATAAAATAGATAGAAAAACAAATACCTCATTATTTACTAATTTAATAAGTACCAATATTGACTATTTAATAGAGATGGTAGATAAAATGGAAATGCCTAAATGCTTAGCAGAATCAGAAACTTTTAGAGATTTATGCATTAAGAAAAATAGGATAGATTTAGCAGTTAAGTGTACTTTACCAATAAATATAATAGAAAATGAGCAATTAGTCCAAGCTTATAGTAAAGAATTAAATATTGAAACCAAGACATTTTATGAAAGATTTAAAGAAGTATTAAAATATCAAGAAAAAAATGAAAATATTTTTAATACTATTTTAACTACTTCTTTAAGAGATGAAATATTTTCAATAAAAGGTGAACACTTAGAACGCTTTATTAATGATATAAGTATACAACTGGCTATTGATAAACTAAATAATCAAGAATTATTGGGATTAAAAAGAATTTTAGAAAAATATAATTATCAAGATTATGATATAGCCCCTATGATTAGTAATATTATAAAGAATATACATAACTATCAAGAATTAGTAGCTAATATTAACTTTTCTACTATGCCTTGGAAAATGCTAGAAAAATTAATTAAAGTTATAGAAGTTCCCAATAATCCTTATCATATAATTAATGTTTCCGATTTAGATAATTATACAAGTATTAAAGAACAATACTTTCTAAATAACTCAAAGAGTTTAGAAGATTATCAAAATAATTTATTGATGTGGTTATTAAATATTAATTTAGAAGAAGCTAAATATATTGATAGTAAATATTGTCATGATAATAGTAATAAAAATATTTTAGAAGAATTAAAAAATAGTGAATTACCAAGTGATATTTATAGTTATTTAGAATTAATTAATAGAATTGTTAATTTAAAAGATATTAAAGAAGTAAAAGACTTTTATTATTATAATAAAGATAAAAATAGTTATAATTTTGCAATTCCATTAGAGAGTTATTTAAGAGCCAAATATACGGAAATTTATGCCAAGTCATTATATCAACTTAAAGATAGTGAGGATGTTTATGGACCAAAAGATTGTATTTTAAAAACATTAAATTATCAGGGAAAACCAGTTAAAATTTGTGTACCAAGAGCAAGCTTTCGCTTTTTAATTCATTGTGTTGATCCTTATACTAAATCTAAAGATGTTAGTTATTATGATGATTGGGTTAATCGTCCACAACTTCAAGATCATCTTGTAGCTTGCAGTTATATTAATGAGAAAGGTATTTTTTCTTCAATAAATCGCGGTACTATTATTTTGGGCTTTGCTAATTTAGATAATGGCGCTATTCTTGCAATGGGTAATACTGATATTGATTCTATTGGCAGCTATGCAAAAGCTTATGATAGTTCAAAAGAACTACAAAATGGTAATGGCGCACGAGCAAGATATTTTGTGCCATCACAACTTTTAAAAACCATTAATAAAGGTTATAATGAGATTGTAATTGAACGACGAAATCTTAAAAAAACAAATAATTTCAAGATGAAAAAAGAACCGGATTATATTATTATGATGACTGATTCTTTAAGACAAGATAGCATTGATTATCTAAATAATGTCTTTAATCGTTATTTGCCTTTCATTTCTTTAGAAGATCGAAAATTAATTAGTAATGCTTGTGATAAAAATGAAATAAAGAATATTTTAGATAAATATATAGATGATATTAATGTGTTCGCTACAAATAATAATTTTTCTTTTGATGAGATAATGACTTTGCTAATAGCTAAAATTTTAAAGGCCCAGTATTTTGAAAATAGTTTAAAAGTAGCGACTGATTTTGATATTCCTCTAGTTATAATTGATAAAGAATATTATTTTAAAAAAGCATTACAGGAAGCGACTGTTTATGATGAAGAAACGAAGAAAAAAATTTGGCAGTATTATAAAGCCTCTTCAGAGATAAATAAGAAAAACATTTTCAATAAGGTGGCAGTTGGTAATGATGTTACTAATATGCTTGCGTCTATGAAAAGTTGGGAAATAATACCGAGAACTATAAAGTAAATAAAACCTTGTAAAAATAGCAAAATTTAGATAGAATATTAAATAAATTAAAAATTATATTTAAGACGAAAAGGTGATTAAAATGTTTGAAAAAAGAAAGAAAATTAAAACCCAAAATTTATGTTTGGTTAAGTTAACGACTATTACTAAGTATATATCTAATTATGTTCAAGGTACCGAAATTCACTTTAGCAAAGATGCTCGTTATGCTTTGGCTTACCGAGTTGATGGTATAAAAGTTAATACTTCTTTTCCTGCTTATGTTGATTGTTTTACAGGCACTATTTATCGTGATAAAATTGATGCTAGACAGGGGGAGGAATGTTTTCTAAAAGCAACAGCACTATTAACTAATAAAGATTATATTACTTTTGAAGAGGCAACTTATATATTAAGAGAACTAAATCCTACTTATTTACCAGAAGTAACTAACGAACATAATTTAAAAAGAAAACTAGTTAAAAATACTAAATCAGAAGAGTAAAAATAAATAGCGTGTTCTAATAATTATTAAAAGTACAGTGTATTTATCTTTTATTATCAGTCATAAATTAGTAAGTAATAAAATTAAAATTAAAATTATATATGAAACTTATTCTAAAACAAAAAAAGACTGCTAGAAACTAATTGCCTGATTTCTAACAGTTTTTTTAATTTTGTTTAATTTCATATTCATATAAATCTTTATAACCTTTACACTCTTTTAATAACTTATCATGAGTTCCCTCATTAATATTTACTAAAATTTATAAATAAAACTTTTTAGGGAGTGGCGGTCGGGTAGACTAATACTAACTAAAATAATATAGCCACCATTGATTATGAAAGTAATCTAACTAATAAAGAAATTGTTAAGACTATTAAAGATATAGATTACTTTACTAAGGAAGAATACATTTTTGATACTAAAGATAAAGTTGATTCTAAGATTAACTTAAAAGAGTTTATTCTAATATTTATAAGTATTATTTTATTGGGGTTAGGAATAAATAAATTATTTGGTTATAATATTTTTAATATCATTCCCAGTATTGATGCTAATATGACTTATGGTATGTTATTTATAACTGGTCTTCTTACAAGTATTCATTGCATATCTATGTGTGGAGCGATTAATTTAAATAAAAAAAATTTAAAAATGTAACTTAGTTGTAACTTTAAATATCATATAATGTCTTTAAGAAAAGGAGATTACTATGGAAATTTTAAGAGTAGAAAATTTAACCAAAATATATGGAAAAAAAGAAACCAAAGTTATAGCCTTAGATAATGTTTCATTTAGCGTGAAAAAAGGCGAATTCGTGGCTATTGTAGGAGCCTCTGGTTCGGGAAAATCCACCCTTTTACATTTAATTGGGGGTGTAGATAGACCAACGAAGGGTAAAGTTTATATCGATGGTAAAGATATATTTGCCTTAGATGATGATAAACTAGCCATTTTTAGACGTCGTCAAATTGGTTTAATCTATCAGTTTTATAACTTAATACCAATCTTAAATGTGGAGGAAAATATTACTTTGCCTTTAGCGCTTGATAATCGTAAGGTTAGTAATGAAGAACTAGAAAATATGTTAAGCCATTTAGGCTTAGAAAAAAGAAGATATCATCTTCCTAACGAATTAAGTGGTGGTCAACAACAAAGAACCAGTATCGGTAGAGCCCTTATAACAAGACCAACTATTGTTTTAGCCGATGAACCAACCGGTAACTTAGATTCTAAATCTAGTGATGAAATTGTAGCCCTTTTAAAGAAATCTAATAAAGAATTAAAACAAACTATTATTATGATTACCCATAACTTAGAAATTGCAAAGATGGCCGATCGAATTATTAAAATTGAAGATGGTAAAATTGTAAGTGAGGCTTAATATGGACTTACTAAATAAATTAACTATTAAAAATTTAAAATTTAATAAGAAGCGCACCATTGTAACTATTATCGGTATTATCTTATCCGTGGCTCTAGTAAGTGCAGTGGCCACTATGTATTCTAGTGCCATAAATTCTTTAATTAATTATGAAATATATGAGTTTGGTAACTTTCATTATGAATACCAAGATGTTTCCAAAGAAGATGTTCAAAATATTCAAAATAACTTTGGAATTGCGGCTACTTATCTAACTAGTAACATTGGTTATGCTAAGTTAAATGATTCTAAAAATGAATATAAACCTTATGCTTACATAAAAGCCTTTAGTAAGGAATCTCTAGATAATCTTTCCATTCATTTAGTCGAGGGGAGGTTACCAGAAAATACTTCGGAAATAATAATTCCTACCCACTTAAAAACGAATGGCCGGATAAATCTAAAAGTCGGCGATTATATTACTTTAGATGTTGGAAAAAGAGTAGGAGATAGTTATCTTCTAGGTCAAGATCAGTCGTATGATTCCGACAGTAACGAACATCTGATAGATACTAGTAGTAAAACCTACAAAATTGTTGGTATTGCCGAGCGACCTAACCGTATTATTGAGCCTTATAATGCCCCTGGTTATACCTTTATTACTTATTTAGATTCTAAAAATATACCGGATAAAGTTGATGTTTATGCTAAGTATAATAAAACCGGTTTAAAAAATCATGTTAAAGTAACAGCTAATATCTTAGGAGTAGAACCGGACCTTTTACAAAAATTCTTAATGTCAGATTATCTTAGTGCTTCTGAATATGATAGTATTAATGCTCAAATGAAAAATAGTAAATATCAGTTTAATAGTAATAACTATCTGATAACTCTAGAAACTAATCCGTTAGATGAAAGTACTACCAGGAGTCTTGGTACGGTTGTCTTAATAGTTTGTCTAATTATTGTTTTTACTTCGGTATTCTGTATCAAGAATAGTTTTGATATCTCTATTACTGAGAAAACAAAACAATATGGAATGTTAAGAAGTGTTGGGGCGACTAAAAAACAAATACGCAAAAACGTCTTCTATGAAGCCTCTATCTTGGGACTTATTGGTATTCCTTTAGGATTGTTATTCGGTCTTTTAGCGGCTTATATCTTAGTTATAGTTAGTAATTTCTTCTTAAATAAGATGATGGCTGGTGGTCTTAAATTAACATTTTCTTATTCACCCTTAGTTTTATTATTTACGATTGGTCTAGGAATCATAACTATTTACTTTTCAGCCTTTAAAAGTGCTAAACGAGCTAGTAAAATCTCACCTATTGACTCGATTAAAAACAGTGCTGACCTTAAAATTAAGGCTCGAAAATTAAAAACTCCCAAGTTAATTAGTAAAATCTTTGGGATTGGTGGTGAAATATCTTATAAAAATCAACAACGCAATAAGAAAAAATATCGAACTACTGTTATTTCCATTGCTATTTCGGTTTGTACTTTCATTGCTTTAGCATCCTTTATGTCCCTTGCTTTTCAAAGCATTAAAGAAGAACTAGGTTCTTCGGATTATAATATTTATTTATCGGTTAAAAATGATAATGATACTATTTATCAAAAAATTATGGAAACCACTAAATTAGATAATATTAAAGATGTAGTTGTTAGAAAGAGAAGCAATTTTGGTTTTTCTAATAAGCATTATAGTAAGGATTATCTAGAGTGGCATAACCCTGAATTAAGTGATGATATTGATGCTTATATAACTATTTTTTCTCTTAATGATGAGGCTTATAAAAAATATCTTCAGACTTTAAACTTAGACTATGAAACCCTTAAAGATAAAGGAGTCTTAATAGATAAATATCCGATGATTAAATATGAAAACAAAACAAATAAAGAAAAAAGTAGAATTCTTAGAGAGTTTGATTTTCAAATAGGTGATACGATTACGGGTAACATTTCGGATAATCCTACCTCAATAGTAGTCGGTGCCTTAAGCGATAAATATCCCTTCGGGTTTGAAAATTATAATCAATCTATATTAGTTGTAAGTGAAGATTTATATAAAACTTTACCAACTAAAAGTACTTATATAGAGGCTCTATATTATTCAACTGCGGCTTCTAAACTTCAAGATGAGATAGAAGAACTCTTAAATAATGAGGATTATGAACTTTATAATAGTGAAGAACGAGTAGAGATGATGCGTAACTTCTATATCTTAGTAGGTATCTTCTTATATGGCTTTATTATTGTAATTACTCTTATTGGGATAACTAATATCTTTAATACCATTACAACTAATATGCAACTTAGAAGAAGTGAATTTGCTACTTTAAAAAGTATAGGTATGACTACCAAAGAATTCTCCAAAATGATTCGTTTAGAAAGTATCTTTATGACTGTTAAATCTCTAATAGTAGGTATTATCTTAGGTACTGGTTTATCCGTTTTAATCTATCATTATCTAGCCAGCAGTGATTTCTCGGGTTATAAATTACCAATAATTCCGATTATAATTAGTATTGTTGCTGTTTACCTTCTAATTACCTTACTGATGAAATATTCATTAAGAAAAATAAATAAACAGAATATTATTGAAACTATTAGAAACGAAAATATTTAAAAAAGTTTGGAAAAGGGTTTAAAGCCCTTTTCTTTCGTTATAAAAAATTATAAGATATAAAAAAGGAGTACTTTCTATGCAAATATTATTAATTGAAGATAATTTAACGATTATAAAAGGTTTAACTTATACCTTAAAACAAAATAACTATGAAGTTTATGCCTGTAAAAATCTTTTCGAGGCTATATCTTATTTAAAAGATAATCCCAAGATAAATCTAATTATTTTAGATGTAACCTTACCGGATGGTAATGGCTTTACTTTCTTTACTGATAATCTAAAAGCCTTAAATATTCCCACTATCTTTTTAACGGCAAAAGATGAGGAAGATGATATTGTAAGAGGCCTTGAAATAGGTGCTGAAGATTATTTAACCAAGCCTTTTTCGACCAAGGAATTACTAGCACGTATTAATAAAATTTTATTACGCCAAAAGCATAACAGTATTTTAAAAGTAGGGGATATCAGTTTTGATATGGATAAAATGTTAGTTTATAAAGATACCACCAAAATCGAATTAACCCCGTTAGAGTTAAAACTTCTGCATCTTTTATTTTTAAATCTAAACAAGCTCGTAAGTCGTAATACTATTTTAGATAAAATTTATGAATGGACTGGTAATGATGTTGATAGCCATACCATAACTGTATATTTTCAAAGAATAAGACAAAAATTAGGAACCGATATTATTTCCACTGTTAAAGGTTTAGGTTACAGGATTGATTATGAAAAATAAAGAAAAATTAAAAAAGTTTTTAATAATTTTAAGCTTATATACCATTTTTATTATCTTTCTAACCTATAGTATTAATAAATATGAATATCAAGTATATAAAGATAACTTTGATACCAAAATAACTAGTATTATTTTAAAAATTAAAGAAGATTATCCCAATATTACGGATGAAGAACTATATAATATCTTAAAAAGTTTTAAAAAAGATGGTAAAGTCCTGGAACAATATAGTATAACTATTGATAATAAATCCCTTTTAATTGAAAATGATAATAAATATCAGCAATTCTTAGTAACTAATATTATGATAGTTTTTATAAGTACAATCTTTCTTATCTTCTTGTTTTTAAGATTTAATGCTAAAAAAGATAGAGAGATTAATAAAATTACTAAATGTTTAGAAGAAATAAATAAAAGAAATTATAAGATAGATATAGAAGAAATGTCCGAAGATGAATTATCTATTTTAAAAAATGAATTATATAAAGTAACTATTAAATTAAAAGAAGATGCAGAAAATTCTAAACAAGCTAAAAAAGATTTAAAAGACACCTTAGCCGATATCTCTCATCAATTAAAGACTCCTATTACTTCTATTTTAATTATTTTAGATAATATCATTGATAATCCCGATATGGATAAGAATACTAAAGAAGACTTTATAAGAGATATTAAAAGAGAACTTCTTAACATGAACTTTCTTGCTTTAAACCTTTTAAAGTTATCAAAATTAGATTCTAATACAGTTCATTTTCTAAAAAAAGAGGTTTCTTTAGATGAGATAGTAACCTCTTCTATAAAGAATGTTTCTCCTTTATGTGACTTAAAAAATATCACGATTACTAAAAATTTAGAACCTGGTATTAAAATTAATTGTGATTTAAATTGGCAAGTCGAGGCTATTACGAATATCTTAAAAAACTGTGTTGAACACTCCAAAGAAAATAGCAAAATCGATATAACCACTAGTGCTAATAAAGTCTATCTTAGTATTAAAATAAGAGATTATGGCACCGGCATTAGCAAAAAAGATTTACCCCATATCTTTGAAAGATTTTATAAAGGCACCGAGGGAAGTACCAATAGTATCGGTATCGGCTTATCGCTTGCCCAAAAGATTATTGAAAGTAATGATGGCCTTATTAATGTTGAAACTGGTCCTGATGGTACCACTTTTACTATAAAATATTTAATTTAAAAGAAAGGCTAAATTTATGCCAAAATTAACATTAACTATTGATACTATTATGTATCCGGGATTAGAACAATATATAGAAAGTCTAGAGGGAGTAAGTAAAGTCTTAATTACTAATAAAACCAATTTAATTATTACTATTACTTATGATGATTCTAAAATAGATATAAATACTTTAAAACTAGAAATACTTTTATATTTAAATTTAAGTAAAACTCCTAGTATTATTGGTTTTAATAAATATAAAAAGGGTAATTATAAAGAATATAAGACTTCTATTAATGACTTTTGTTGTGAATACTGTCTTAAAAATATGTTAGAAATATTACTTAGTAATCCTAATATTAGTGCCATTACTACGGATTATAATAACGATACTTGTAATACCAAAAAACTTAATATGACAATTACTTATAATCGGGATAATACTAATTCCAAAGAAATATTAAAACTTATTAATAATATCTTAGATTAATTCTTTTTCAGTTCTAAATACTTATCGCTTTCATAAAATTAGGTAGTAAGAGAGTGTGATAAGATGAAAGATAATGTAATAATTCCCTTAGCTACCCGCGGTAATGGGGATATTTATTTAGGTGTAGTAGGAGCAGTTCGTACGGGTAAATCTACTTTTATAAAAAAAGTAATCGAAAACTTAATTGTTCCTAATATTGAAGATGAAACGCAAAAGAAAAGATGTTTAGATGAAATTCCCCAGAGTGCTGGTGGTAAAAACATTATGACAACCGAGCCCAAGTTTGTACCAAGTAACGGAGCCAACATTAAAATCGAAGACTTTAGTTGTAATGTCAAGTTAATTGATTGCGTGGGTTATATCATTCCTAATGCTACCGGATATGAAGATGAAAACGGCAATCCTCGTATGGTTTTAACCCCTTGGTTTAATGAGGCTATAACTTTTCAAGAAGCCGCTGCTATTGGAACAGAAAAAGTTATAAAAGACCATTCTACTATTGGCATTGTCGTTACTACTGATGGTTCGATTGGCGAGTTAAAAAGAAGTGATTATATCGAAGCCGAAGCCAGAGTTATTAATGAATTAAAAGGCTTAGGTAAACCATTTATCGTTATTTTAAATAGCAAAAATCCAAGTAGTAATGAATGTTTAAGTATTGCTAAAGAAATTAAAGAAAATTATGATGTTCCCGTTATGCCTTTATCTGTTTTAGATATGCGAGAAGCTGATATTTATGAAGTATTAAAAACGGCCCTTTATGAATACCCAGTTTTAGATATTGAATTTTCTATTCCTGAATGGGTATCTATCTTAGATAATAAAAATGAAATTAAAAAACATTACTTAGAACTTATTAGAAATAGTACTTTAGAAATTAGAAAGTTAAAAGATGTTGATAATCTAATTACTTATTTTGAAAACTCTAAGTATATCAATAAGGCCTATATTAGTAAATTAGACAGTGGTACCGGTACCGTTATGGTTAATTTAGATTCACCTGATGAGTTATATAATGAAACTTTAAAAGAATTTATTGGTAGTGAGGTTACCACCAAAGCCTCGATGTTAAAAGTATTTGCAACATATAAAGATAATAAAGAAGAATTAGATGGTATCAAAAGTGCCCTAAAACAAGCTAGATCCACCGGTTACGGTATTGTTTATCCCAGTTTAAAAGATATGAAATTAGATACGCCTGAAGTTATTAAGCAAGGTAGTAGATATGGCGTTAAACTCCGCGCTGTTGCTTCTTCCTTACATTTAATCCGCGTCGATGTGGCCTCAACTTTTGAACCAATTATCGGTAGTGAATTACAAAGTAAAGAATTAATTAATTATATTATGAAAGATTATGAAACGGACCCTCAAAGCATTTGGAAAAGTGAAATCTTTGGCCGTAGTCTAGATACAATAGTTCAGGAAGGTATTCAAGCCAAGTTATCAATTATGCCTGAAAATACTCGTTATAAATTAAGTCAAACAGTAACAAAGATAGTTAATAAAGGAGCCAACAATTTAATAGCAATTGTTATTTAAAAAGTGTCTAGTAAGTGTCAAATAAATGACTAAGAGAAGATTAAAATAAGTAAAAAAAGAGATAAAAAAGCTCAGAAACAGACCAAATAGAGCTTTTTTTCGTTATTTTTACTATAAATTAACTAATTTTCCTTGATTTATCTAGGAGTATTGTGCTAAAGTCTAATTGTAAGGATTGTAGTCCTTATAACATAATTTACATTATAATAGGAGGACAAAATTATGGGAAAAACTGAATTAGTTGAATTTATCGCTGCTAAAGCTGGCTTATCAAAGGCTGATGCACTTCGTGCTGTAGATGCTTTTGTTGAAGGTGTAGTAGAAGGACTTAAAAAAGAAGGAAAGGTTGCATTAGTTGGTTTTGGTACATTCACTGCTAAAAAACGTGATGCTAGAGATGGTATCAACCCATTAACTAAAGAACCATTACATATTCCTGCTAAGACTGTTGCATCATTCAAAGCTGGTTCTAAATTAAAAGACGCTTTAAACTAATGAGAAAATAAAAAAGACTGTTCATTAACTTGATTTGAAGTGATAAAGTAAAAGTAGACACATAAAAAGAATGTGATCTACTTTTCTTTTGTTATAATTAAATTAAGG
>CAKOKQ010000019.1 GCA_934095825.1 uncultured Bacilli bacterium
AAATATCAAGTGTGGTAAGTGAAAGACTAAATACTCCAGCATTAATTACTGTGGTCAATTTACAATTTCATTCGAATAAGTTTAAGTTTAGACTTATTTTTTTCTTGTTATTTAGTGTTACTTTTGCTAAACTAAGTGAGGTGAAGAATTATGCAAAAACTTATAATTATTAAATATGGAGAATTAACAACTAAAAAAGATAATATTAATTTCTTTTTAAAGGCTTTAAAAAAGAATGTTGAAGATGCATTAAGTAATATTAAACATACTACTAGTTATGATGCTTCCAGAATGTTTATAAAGACTACTGATTTTGATAAGACTATTGAAAAATTAAAATGTGTATTTGGGATTCATAAAATGACTATTGCATATGAACTTAGTAATGAAATGGATGCTATTAAAGAAGGGTTAATTAGTCTTTTAAAGGATAAAGAATTTAAGACTTTTAAAGTGGTAGTTAAAAGATCTTATAAGAAATATCCGGGTAGTAGTATGGAAATAGCCGCTACTTTAGGAGGTCATATTTTAAAGAATATTCAAGATAAGAAAGTAGATGTTCATAATCCCGATTTAGAAGTTAATGTCGAGATTAGAAAAGACTTTAGTTATATTTATTTTGAAGATATTTTAGGTATTGGTGGTTATCCCGTAGGAGTTGCTGGTAAAGGCTTACTTATGTTAAGTGGGGGTATAGATTCTCCTGTTAGTGGTTATATGGCAATTAAAAGAGGTGTTAAGATAGAATGTATTTATTTTGAGGCCCCTCCTCATACATCAAAAGAGGCTCGTAATAAAGTTTTAGAACTGGCTAGAAAATTATCGGTATATAATGATTCTTATGTTAAAGTCCATATTATTAACTTTACAGAGATAGAAGAATCTATTTATAAAAATATTCCTAATGACTATTTAATTACCATTATGCGAAGAATGATGTATCGAATAAGTGCCATTATTGCTAGCAGAAGTAATTGTAAGATTTTAGTAAATGGCGAAAGTATTGGGCAAGTGGCTAGTCAAACTTTAAGTAGTATGAGTTGTATTAATGAAGTTGTGAAAATGCCTGTTATAAGACCGGTTGCTTGTTTTGATAAATTAGAGATAATTGAGTTAGCCAGAAAGATTGGTACTTACGAAACCTCTATTTTACCATTTGAAGATTGTTGTACGATTTTTGTGCCTAAACATCCGGTAATTAATCCGGTTTTGAGTAAGTGTTATCTGTATGAAGAGTTAATTAATTATAAAGATATGATTCATACTTGTATTAAAAACAGGGAAGTTATTACGGTAAAACCAGAAGAAGAAAACCAAGACTTTGCTGATGTTTTATAGTATTTAAGCACTTTATTGGTGTTTTTTCTTTTATAAAACCGGGAAAATGTGATAATTGGCCTCTAAAAAGTATGGAAAAATGTGATGATATGAATAATATTATTAAATTGTTTGATAAAAATATTTCCTTTAAATAATACTAGGCTTAATTAATTTAGAAAAAGTTATGTCCTTAATAGATAGCTTTTCTTGAAAATATTAGCACCTTTAAATGATTGTAAACTTGACATATTGGCTTGTAATTTAAAATTTACATTTTAAAATTAGTGTGCTAGCATAATTATTGGAAAGGAAGTATTGTTTATATGAAAGACAAAAAGAATATAGTAATTGCTTTATTAGTTATAATTGTTATAGCATTAGGAGGATATCTTATTTATGATAAAGTAAATAATAAGAGTAATTGCGATGCAAATAATAAACAAGAAGAAAAAGCAAATAATACTAATGTCGATAAAAATAATGAATCAGCCAAAGAATTTAATGGTTTAAACTATGTAGGTTTAGCCTATACCGCTTTTAAGGAATTTGATTGGCCAACTGCCTCTGTTGGATATGAAGAAGGAGAACCTAAAAAACTAGTTAGATTAGTAAATTTACCTAAGATTAATATTACAACCGATGCTACAGAAAAATTAAATAAGAAAATTTTAGATGATAATCAAAACTATATAAATATGGTAAAACAAGATAATAAAGATAATGAGATTCCGGCTAGTTTAAGTACTAATTATACATATACAGTATTAAATAATATAATTTTTGTTTCTGTTGTAACAGAGTATAATTTATATCGTGGTAGTGGGGCTTCTTATGTAAATGTTTATTATTATGATATTAATGCTGATAAAGAATTAACTTATAAAGAAACCTTAACTAAATTAGGTGTTGATGAAAAGAATGTTTTAAAATTTGTTGCTAGTGAAACAAAGGGGACTGATTTACAAAAAATAGATAGTATATATCCAACTAATAATAATCAATCACTTTATGTTTTCTATGAAACCGAGAATGCTTTTATGGGTTATGATAAAGTAACATATAATTTAACAAAATAATTAATTTAAGTGGGATAAATTCCTGCTTTTTTTGTATGAAAATAGAAATTATTAACATACTAATAGTGGTGATAATATGCAAATAAAATATAGTAAAAATAAAACAAGAGAGTTTATTTATTTAGATGATTTAAAAAAAAGATATAGTGATACTATAAATGAGTATGGATATAATTTTGATAATACCCATATAGATGAAGAAGCACTAGAAATGCAGGCTTATAGACCGAAAAATATTGTAAATAAAGATTTTTTTACTATTAAAAGATAGATATTATTTCTAAACTTTAGTATAATGGACTAGAGGTGGAAAAAATGAAAATATTATCAGTAAATGCCGGTAGTAGTTCTTTAAAATTTCAATTATATGAAATGCCAGAGGCTAAAGTATTAATTTCAGGAATATTTGAAAGAATTGGAATTAATGATGGTATTTATACAATTAAACAAAATGGTAAAAAAGAAGAATATCAAGCAGAATTAAAAGATCATAGTGTTGCTGTAGATATTTTACTTAAGACTCTTTTAGAAAAGGGAGTTATTAAAGATTTAGATGAGATTAAAGGAGTAGGACATCGCCTAGTACATGGGGGAGATAAGTATAATAAGTCTGTAATTATTGATGAAGATGTTATGGAACAATTAAGAAAACTTATTCCTCTTGCACCTTTACATAATCCTGCTAATATTATGGGCGTAGAGGCTTTTCAAAAGGCTATTCCTAATGCCCTACAAGTAGGATGTTTTGATACAGCCTTTCATCAAACAATGGATGAAGATCAATATATTTATCCGGTTCCTTATGAATGGTATGAAAAGTATGGGATTAGAAAATATGGTTTCCATGGTTTAAGTCATAAATATATATCTGAAAGGGCTTCTGAAATACTTGATCGTAAGTATTGCAATGTAATTGTTTGTCATATTGGCTCAGGTGGTTCTATTTCGGCTGTAAGAGATGGTAAATGTATTGATACAACTATGGGATTTACTCCTAATGCAGGTATTGTAATGGGATCTCGTTGTGGGGATATAGATTATTCTATTATTCCTTATATTATGAAAGAGACTGGTATGTCTTTAGAAGAAGTAGATAAGATTTTAAATAAGAAGAGTGGTATGTTAGGTATCAGCGGTATTTCTAGTGATTTTAGAGATATTGAAGCTCAAATTAGTAATGGTAATCATAAAGCTATTTTAGCACATCACTTATTAGTAAATTCTATTGTTAAATATATAGCCCAATATTATGTAGAACTAGGTGGTTGTGATATGTTGGTATTTACCGCCGGAGTTGGGGAAAACTCTGCTCATGTTCGTCGTATGATTGTTGATAGATTAGGGGCTTTAGGTATTAAGATTGACCGTGAAAAAAATGAAGCCACGAGATTTGGCAAAGAAGGCATTATTTCTTCTGTTAACTCATCGGTACCTATTTATGTTATACCAACTGATGAAGAAGTTATGATTGCTAGAGATACATATAGTTTTCTTAATAATTAGTCAGGAGTATTTTTGTGGTAAATCCAATATATAAAAAGATATATCAAAAGATAAAAAAATATGACACAATTGTAGTTGCTAGGCATATTGGACCAGATCCTGATGCGGTAACTACCGAGATAGCTCTAAGAGATAGTATTAGAGAAACTTTTCCTAATAAGAAAGTTTATGCTGTTGGTAGTAGTGTGGCTCGTTTTAAGACTTACGGGACTTTAGATAAAATAAATGAAGATGAATTAGTTAATCCCTTGTTAATTGTGGTTGATGTTCCTAATATCTATCGAATTGATGGAATAACTTTTAGTAAGTATAGTGAGGTTATAAAAATCGATCACCATCCTTTTGAAGATAAAATGGGGGATGTTGAACTAGTGGATACCACTAGTTGTTCAGCGGCTCAATTAGTTACGGAATTAATATTTAATACAAAGTTAAAAATGCCCCTACATGTAGCCGAAAACTTATTTTGTGGAATTGTATCCGATAGTGATAGATTTTTACTTCCCTATACTACTGCTAAAACTTTTAAGTTAGTAAGTCGTTTAATAGAAGAAACTAATTTAGATTTTTCCAAGTTATATGTTAAGTTATATGAAAGACCAATTAATGAAATTAGATTCCAGGGTTATTTAGCTGAAAATCTAATTCTTACGGAAAATGGTTTTGCTTATATTAAAATAGATAATGAACTAATAGAAAAATTTGGCGTAGATAGTGGCACGGCTAGTAATATGGTTAATAATTTTAACTTTATTAAAGAAATTAAAGCTTGGGCTTTTATATCTTATGATACTAAAAATAAAGTTTATAAAGTAAATATTCGTAGTAGGGGTCCAGTTATTAATGAGATTGCTGCTAAGTATAATGGTGGTGGTCATGCTTTTGCAAGTGGTGTTAGAACTCCTAATGAAGAAGATATTGATAATTTAATAAAAGACTTAGATGAAGTTTGTAAAGAAGAAAAGTAGGGGAACCTGCTTTTTTTAGTATAAAATATTGGGTTTTGGATAAAATATATTTTAAATAGAAATTTCATAGAGTTAAATACTCTATGAAACTGTATTTTCGTATCTTATTTTTAATTTATATATTAACTATAACACATAATTGCCTATATTGCTATAGATAAAAAGTTTAAATTTTTGTTAATTGTGGTCAAATTTTTAGTCAAAAAATCATGTAAAGTTGCTAGGTATTTCCTAGGATTAAAAGCGTAAAGTTCTTTTTATTTTAAAAATCTATTCTAGTCAAATTTATAGTCAAATAGGCTTTGAAGCCAGTATTCACCTAGGGTTTTCATAGAGTATTTAACTCTATGAAAAATGTAAAGTGTGTAAACGGGTATTCTAAAGATCTATTGGTTGTTTAGTATTAATTATTTTTAATGGGAAATAATAAAAGTAGTAGAGGTTTAAGATGAAAGAAAAGATTAATAAGAAACAACTGCTTTTGGCATTAACAGCAGTATGTTTAGTGGGGTTAATTGGAGTAGGTATCTCTTATGCTTATTATGTGGCAAATTTTCAGGTAGAAAATCCGGAAAATGGGAATAACAATGTTACATCAGCAAGTACTACTAATGTCGTAATGGATATTAAGAGTAAAACTGTGGCTTTTGATGGAGTATTACCTGGTCATAAAGAAGTAAAAGCATTTACCATAAGAGGTGAAGGCGATAAAAATGCTCAGCCAACAGAGGCCTCAATTAAAGTAATGCCAAATTTAGGGGTATTTAGTAATGATGTAACATGGAAGTTATATAAATCAACTGAAGAAGTTACTTGTACATCTACGCAGAAACATGTAAATGGTCAGTATTATGAGGAATCATCATGTAATATTCCTAGTAGTGCAACTTTAGAGCTATTGGGCGGAGCTTTAGAAGATTTTAAAAATATTACTGTTCATTCAAAGACAGAAACTAAATATTATTTAGTAGTAGAATATGCTAACCAAGGGGATCAAAGTAATCAACAAGGAAAGTCTTATACGATTAATTTGGATTTAGGTGGTAAAGCTGTTACGCCTACTTTTGCTGAACAAATCACAAAGCTTGCTCAAAGCGATACAGTTAACCTTGCCAGTGATGATCCGGATAATAATATAAGATATATTGGTAAAAATCCAAATAATTATGTCTATTTTAATTGTAATGAATACGATAGTAATTGTGAAAAATGGCGTATAATTGGTTTATTTAATAATATAACTAAGTCCGACGGGACTAAAGAAAATTTAATAAAAATAATAAGAGATGATAGCCTTGATAATTTATTTTGGGATGCCAAAAAAGATGGCGTTGGCTCCTCAACTATTGATGCTGGATCAAATGACTGGTCAGATTCTCAACTTATGATGATGCTAAATCCTACTAGCTATTTAAAAAATGGATATGTTTACTATGATGATATAATTTCCTATAATGGGCATCAGAAGATGTATAGTAAGATGGGTTCTTATTATAATGGTACTAAAGGCTGTAAGCCGGCAGCAATTGCCAAAGGAGAAAATTTTAATTGCGCCGAGATAGATTTTACAAATACTGGTTTAAAGAATGATAAAACTAGAAACGCAATTGAGGATGTAGTGTGGAATTTAGGCGGAAGCTCTATTCCTGAAATAACTTCAGAAATTTTCTATAAAAATGAAAGAGGGACAACTGTTTATAGTGGTAGACCAACAACATGGACAGGAAAAATTGGCTTAATGTATCCAAGTGATTATGGATATGCAACTAGTGGTGGTCAAACCAGTGATAGGGCAACTTGTTTATCGAAAGAACTTTGGAATTGGAATGGTTCTTCTCTGAGTGATTGTAAAAATAATAATTATTTATTTAAATCTAAATCAAGATATCCTCAGTGGACATTATCACCTGCCTCTAATTATTATTATCTTGTCTTCTATCTGAACACAGATGGATCTGCAGGCTATACTCATGTGTCCACTACCTTTGGTGTTCGACCAACTTTGTTTCTAAAATCTAATGTCTACATTAGTTGGGGTACAGGAACAAGTTTAGATCCATATCTATTAAAGCTATACTAAAATATGGAGTGAGTAAAACAGGTCGGGTGTTTGGTAAGGCAAACCGACCTGGAAGAAAAAAATGTAGATAATGATGTTTAGGATACTAAAAGCGTAGAGGACTAATAATTATCAATATTACTTAATAAGTGAGACTTTTTATGTCTTGCTTTTTATTAGAACAAATATGCTTAAAGAAAACAAATGACTTGACTAAAGGACTTAGCTATATTAGTATTAAAGTAAGTGGATAATAATATGCTGGAATTTTATGAAAAATAATAAAAGTAGTAGAGGTTTAAAATGAAAAGGAAGAACAATAAGAAACAACTGCTTTTGGCATTAACAGCAGTATGTTTAGTTGGGTTAATGGGAACAGGTATCTCTTATGCTTATTATGTAGCAAATCTTCAGGTAAAAAATTCCAAAAATGGAAATAACAATGTAACATCAGCAAGCGCTGCTAATGTCGTAATGGATATTAAGAGTAAAACTATTTACACTACTGTTTATCATAAGAGGTTAAGTATATGACAAAATTTAATAGGGAAAAAGTTTTAAGACAATTGGATTTTAAAAGAAAATGGAGAAGTTATTCAAGATATGTATATATGGCAGTGCCTTGTGTATTATGTTGTTTATTATGTCTATATTTTGCTTATTCTAAATTCTTCGTATCTGAGGAACAAGCCGTAATTAGAACGACAGTTGGTGATTTTATTTACGGTGATGTTGTAATAGGAGCTTATATTGATGGCCAATATTCTAGTACAATTCCAGGTAAAAATGATGGCTATGCAGTAGAGAAAGTGGTATGTGATAATGGTGCTGTAGGTGAATGGAACAATGATGATTGGGGTTTACTTACTACTAATTTATCTAAGAGAACTAAATGCAATGTTTATTTTAAAAAATATTCCATCACCGATAAAATTACTGAACTAGCTCGAAGTGATATCGTTAACTTTGCTAGTGATGATCCCGATAACAATATCAGATATATAGGAGCCAATCCAGATAATTATGTCTATTTTAATTGTAGTGATTATAATAATCAGTCCGATAGCACTTGTGAAAAATGGCGTATAATTGGTTTATTTAATAATATAACTAAGTCTGATGGGACTAAAGAAAATTTAATAAAAATAATAAGAGATGATAGTCTTGGTAATATCACTTGGGATTATAAGAAAAATGGTGTTGGTTCCTCAACTAGTGATAGTGGATCAAATGACTGGTCGGATTCCCAACTGATGATGATGTTAAATCCAATTGACTATTTAAAGAGTGGTTATACTAATTCCAATGATATTATTTCTTATAATAATCAAGAAATATATAGTAAGATGGGTTCTTATTATAATGGTACTAAAGGTTGCAAGCCGACAGCAATTGCTAAAGGAGAAACTTTTAATTGTACCGAGATAGATTTTACGACAACTGGTTTAAAAAATGATAATACTAGAAATGCAATAGAGAATGTGGTGTGGAATTTGGGTGGTAGTTCTACTTATAATGATATAACTGCCAGTATGTTTTATGAAAGGGAAAGAGGAACAACTGTTTCTAGTAATCGCCCTCCAAACTGGACTGGAAAAATTGGTCTAATGTACCCAAGTGATTATGGATATGCTACTAGTGGTGGTCAAACCCGTGATAGGGCAACTTGTTTAGCAAAAGAACTTTATAATTGGGATAGCTCTTCTGAAAGTGATTGCAAAAACAATGATTATTTATTTAAATCAAGTTATCATCAATGGACATTAGCCCCTCGCTCCTCTAGCGACTATTATACTTTCGGTGTTAATTCGAGTGGCTATGCGGCTCACTATACTGCGTATTATGGCAATGGGGTGCGTCCGGCCTTGTTTCTAAAATCTAGTATCTCCATTAGTGGGGGTACTGGATCAAGTACGGAACCATATCAGTTATCTATTTAATAAAGTACTAGTTAAAAAGGTAAAATAGAAATTTAACAACTTATACCTAAATTCTATGTTATCAACCATATTGTTAAGTGAGGTTTAAAGCCTTGCTTTTCTTTAGGTAAATATACTTAAAGAAAACAAATGACTTGACTAAAGGACTTAGCTATATTAGTATTAAAGTAAGAGGATAATAATATGCTGGAATTTTATGAAAAATAATAAAAGTAGTAGAGGTTTAAAATGAAAATAAAGAACAATAAGAAACAACTGCTTTTAACATTAATGGCAGTCTGTTTAGTGGGATTAATGGGAGTAGGTATCTCTTATGCTTATTATGTAGCTAATTTTCAGGTGAAAAATCCGGAAAATGGGAATAATAATGTAACATCAGCAAGTACTACTAATGTTATAATGGATATTAAAAGTAAAACTGTGGCTTTTGATATAATATTACCTGGCCGTAAGGAAGTAAAAGCGTTTACTATAAGAGGTGAAGGCGCTAAAAATGCCGAGCCAACAGAGGCCTCAATTAAAGTAATGCCTAATTTGGGAGTATTTAGTAATGATGTAACCTGGAAGTTATATAAATCAACAGAAGAAATTACTTGTACATCTACGCAGAAACATGTAAATGGTCAGTATTATGAGGAATCATCATGTAATATTCCTAGTAGTGCAATCTTAGAGCTATCTGGAGGAGCTGATGAAGATTTTAAAAATATAATTGTCTATCCTAAGACAGAAACTAAATATTATTTAGTAGTAGAATATGCCAATCAAGGTGATCAAAGTAATCAACAAGGTCAAGAATTTAACATTAATCTAGATTTAGGAGGTAAAGGTACCAAGGTTAGTGAAAAAATCACTGAACTGGCTCAAAGTGATACCGTTAACTTTGCCAGTGATGATCCGGATAACAATATAAGATACATAGGAGACGATCCGGATAATTATGTCTATTTTAACTGTAGTGATTATACCAATCAATCTAAAAGGACTTGTGAAAAATGGCGTATAATTGGTTTATTTAATAATATAACAAAGTTTGATGGAACCAAAGAAAATTTAATAAAAATAATAAGAGAAGATAGACTTGAGGATTTTCGTTGGGATAAAAAGAAAAAATATGTTGGTTCTTCAACAAGTAATAATGGCTCGAATGATTGGTCAGATTCTCAACTTATGATGATGTTAAATCCAGTTGACTATTTAAAGAGTGGTTATACTAATTCCAATGATATAATTTCTTATAATGGACAACAAATATATAGTAAGATGGGGTCTTATTATAATGGTACCAAAGGTTGTAGGCCGACCGTAATTGATGAAGGAGAAATTTTTAATTGTGAAGAGATAGATTTTACAACTACTGGTTTAAAAAATGATAGTACTAGAAATGCAATAGCGAATGTAGTTTGGAATTTAGGCGGCAGTCCTACTTCTGATGATGTAACCGCCAACATGTTTTACGAAAGAGAAAGAGGGACAACGGTTTATAGTGGTAGACCAACAACATGGACTGGAAAAATTGGCTTAATGTACCCAAGTGATTATGGATATGCCACTAGTGGTGGTCAAACCAGTGATAGAGCAACTTGTTTAGCAAATGCACTCTATAATTGGAATGACCCTTCCATAAGCGATTGCAAAAAAAATGATTATTTATTAAAAAGTTACGATCAGTGGACATTAGCCTCAGAATCCGCTAGCAGCAATGATATTTTCCTTTTTTGTCCGAGTGGCTATGTCTATGATCTTAACACGGATTATAGCCTTGGGGTGCGTCCAACCTTGTTTCTAAAATCTAACATCTCCATTAGTGGGGGTACAGGATTAAGTTCTGATCCATATCAGTTATCTATTAAATAATATATTAGTTAAAAAGGTAAGATAAAATATGGCATACAAATTTTATGACTTATACCTAAATTCTATGTTATTAACTATATTGCTAAGTGAGGCTTTAGAGTCTTGCTTTTTATTTATAATAAATATACTTAAAGAAAACAAATAACTTGACTAAAGGACTTAGCTATATTAGTATTAAAGTAAGAGGATAATAATATGCAGGAATTTTATAAAAAGAGGTTGATAATTTTAGCCATAATATTAGTATTACTGGGGACTATTACTGTCTTTTATTCCTTATGGAAGATAGATAATAATAATATAATGGCAAATACAACTTCTTGTGTTGATATAATATATAGTGATGAATTAACATATAACTTAGTTAATCCCGAGGCTCAAAAAGATATAGATGGTAAAGGTTCTTCCGCAAGAAGTATATCTATAACTAATAAGTGTAGTAATATAAAGACTATTCAAGTATACTTAAATGTATTAAATACTACTACTATTAATAGTAATAAAGTTAAAACTTATATAAATGGCGATTTTACTTTAGAACCAACCCTTTTAAGTGATTTAAAGACTATTAAAAATAGTGATTCTAATATTAAAGAGAAGAAAAGATTATATAAATACGATTTAGAACCTAATAAAAGTATTAGACTTAATCTTAGAATGTGGTTAGATGAATATGCTGCTATTAGTAAAGATAAGAATATCTTTAATAGTACTTATCAAGTAGAAGCAACTGATCAAATAATAAAGCCTACCTTTGTAGAAAAAGTTTTAAAAGATAATCCTAATATTTTAAATAATATTGATTATACCAATGAAAATGTTATAACAGGTTTAGTTAGAATAGATAATACTTATTATTTTAGAGGTAATCCTATCAATAATTATTTTAAATTAGATAATTATTTATTAAGAATAGTTGGTATTAATAGTGATAATTCCATTAAGTTAGCCTTCGTTAATAATTCATTAGATAGTCAATTTAATGAGTTTTCTAACAAAGAAGAAACCGTAGTTTTTAATACTAGTACCGCTTTAAATACCTTAAACACTTGGTATAAAGAAAATATTGAAAAATATGATGAATACTTAGTTAATAAAGATTATTGTGTTGATACAACCTATACTAAGTATTATAATCAAATTACTTTTGGTGGTAATAGAAGACTTTTTGATGAGGATAGTCCTAGTTTAGAATGTAATGCAGGGGACCGTGATTACGGGGGTAAATATAGTAGTAAAGTAGGAATCTTAAGTGCTGATGAGCTAAGTATTATAGGATTTAGTTCTAAATATAATAATCAAAATAACTATATATTTTTAAATAAAGATACTTGTACATTAACACCATATAGTTATTATTATGGAGCATATATAACCGTATTAAATAAAGAAGGAAAACTTTCTTATATGAAAGTTAATAATACTTGCAGTATGATTCCTATTATAAATATTAATGGTCATTTAACTATTAAAGGTGAAGGTAGTATTGATAATCCCTACGAATTAGATTTAGATGACTAAAAAAGAAAAATATGATAAAATTTAAGTAAGTAGGGTATATGATATAAGAAAGTATTGGTGGTACTTATGAATAAAACAACCTTTATTTTATTAGGGGTAACTTATTATATAGTTTCAGTGTTAATTATTATTGTTGTTTTAAATAAAATTAATAAAAAAGAAAAAAATAAGTATAAACAAGAAATAGAGGAGTTAGAAAGAGATAAAAATCAAATAATATCTTCGGATATAATGAGTAGTTTACAGACTGTTGAAGAATTTGTAAATAATGATTTAATGCAAGAAGTTTATACTAATTTAAAAACAAGATTTGATACTATTAAAAAAGAAGATATTCCCAAGATTACAGATAATTTATTAAAATTAGAAGATTTATATGATAGTAAGAGATATAAAGAATTAAATAAGTTATTAGGAAATGTAGAATTTGATATTTATCTAGTAAAAGCTAAAAGTGATTATTTACTTAAAGAGATTAAAAAAATTACTTTATCTAAAGGAAAGAATAGAGAGATAGCAACTTCTCTAAAGACTAGATATCGCTTAGTATTAAATGAATATAATAACCATAAGCTTGAGTATACATATATAAGTAAACCTGTTGAATTACAATTTGAAAATATAGATAAATTATTTAGTAACTTTGAAGTATCTATGGAGAAGAATAATTATAGTGAAGTTAATAAGATTATTAAAGCTTTAGATAATATGATAGGTAATTTAGAACTAGTAGTTAAAGAAGCTCCCTCTATTATTTTAATGGGAACAAAACTTATTCCAAGAAAAATGGAAGATATTAAGTCCATAAAAGATAGTATGGTAAGAGATGGTTATAATTTAGATTACTTAAATATTGATAAGGGAATTAAAGAAGCTAAAAAGACAATAGCTACTGATTTAGAAAAAATTAATGTTTTAAATATTACCGATTCTTCAGTAGAATTAAAGACTATATTAGATTATTTTGATAATTTATATAATGAATTTGATAAAGAAAGATTAGCTAAGAAGACTTTTGATGAAGAAATGCGTAGTGTGTTAGTACGCGCTAATAAGTTAGAAAGAAATAATAATGAATTAAGAAGAAAGACTAGTGATTATAAGTATTCTTATGATATTAAAGATGGAGATTTAGATATCTTAGATGAGATTGCTAAAGAAATTAAAGAGATTAAGAAGAATTATGATGTTTTAATTAGTCATCATCGTAATAAGACGGTTGCTTATACAAGACTTACGAAGGAAATGCAAAAATTAGATAAAGCTTTAGATGAAGTGGCTGAGAAATTAAATAATTTCTATGATACTTTTGGTAATTTAAAAGAAGATGAGTTAGAAGCTAGAGAACAATTAGACCAGATAAAAGAAGTACTTATTAAAGCGAAGAATAAGTTAAATGAGTATCGCTTGCCAATGGTACCAGATTATTACTATACTTATATGGCTGAGGCTTATCAAGCTATTGATGATGTTAAAGATGAATTAAATAAGAAACCTATTTCCATAAAGACTTTAAATGTTAGAGTAGATACAGCAAGAGACCTAGCAGTTAAACTATATAATTCAGCTAAGGAGGTCGTAAAGACAGCTTATATGGCTGAGATGAGTATCGTTTATGGTAATAGATATCGTTCTTTAAATAATAATTTAGATATATCTTTAATTAAATCAGAAAGATTATTCTTTAAAGGAGAATATAAAAAATCTTTAGAATGTAGTATAAATGCGATTGATTTAATTGAACCAGATTATTATAAGACATTAAGAAGTACTTTAGAAAATAAAGAAAAGTAGAAAGAAAAAAAGGTAGTATGAAAAGGAAAAATTTATTATTATTTTTGGTAATGTTAATACCAATTAGTTTTATGAAAGTAGAGGCTAAAAGTTTTGCTATTAACGAAGTATCCGAATATCTTAATAAGGGTAGTTTTGATACTAAAGTTAATAGTACTAATAAAACATTGGACTTTTATTCTGATGGAGATGCGATTTTTTCCATACAATATACAGATGATTATTTGTTATATGATGATCCTGTTACAAGTGTAACGCAGGATAAAGTGGGAATGGCTATGATATCCGCAATGTATTTTCCTGAAATTATAAAGTCTATGATGGCTATGAGTGGGGTTACTGTTGATTCGTTAAAAGAAGAAATTTTTGCATGTACTGATTATGATAAATATGGATTGACTATTAAAAGTTTAAAATATAATTTTTCTGATTCAGAAAATGGTTCTTCTGTTAATATTGGTGGAGAGTATGTAAATTATTTAAAATTAACTTTAGATAGTGATAAATTAGTAAATCTTGCTAATACTTATGGTATTATTGTAGATAAAACTAAGTATAAAGATTTAGTTCCTTCTGTTAATATGAAAATTAGTCGGGATATAATTGATGAAACTAAAAAGAAAGTTAATTATCGTTTTGGCTTAAATTATACGCCAACTGATGAAAATGATAATCCCATGTGTATTATGTATCGCTCTGATTCTTTAAATGGCACTTATAGTCAAGTTCAATCGCAATATAGTTGTATGATGCCTAGCGATGGTGTTATGTTAATTGATAGTAATGTAGAAAAAGACAAAGCTTATTATTATAAAGCTCAAGTAGTTGGCAGTGATAAATTTAGTGATATTATTAAGGTTGACTTAAGCAATGATTCAATAACAGATCCTATTAGTGGAGAGGCTATAAAGGATAATACAGCTTCTAAAGATAATGAGGTAGATGATAAGACTGATGGCAAAACTGATGATAAAACAACTACTAATGATAAAAAAGAGGAACCAAAGAAGGATTATAAGAATCCAGAAACAGGTGATTTTTTACCATTGTTACCAATTTTAATTTTAATCCTTGCTAGTATTGGGGTATGGCATAAAGTTAAAGATAAGTTTATAAGAATTTAAAAAAGTAGGGCGACCTACTTTTAGTTTTATGATTATCGAATGTTAATATGGTATAATTGAGATTGAAAGATGGTGTTAAAATGCAAAAAATGTCTTTTAGGGGTTTTGAAGTTTATTATATAGATATTAATCATAATTTTAAATTAGGGTTTAATTTTGATGCACAGATATTTATTCCTAAAAATTTAAATGAAAATCCCGAATTGATATATGCTTGTAATTTAACAAAAGATTATACAGATAAATGTAATTCCGTTGAGGAGTTAATTGCACTTTTTAAAAAAGTTGGCAAAGAAAAATACGGCTCAATAGATCCAATGATGATGCATTTATGTTTGGAAAGAGGCAATCCTTTAGTTATTCCTTTTATTCCACGATTAAAAGAATTTCGCCCTAATTTTTTGGGGAGAGATTGTTTATTAAATAGTTTTGATTTAAAAGGTGAAGATAGATGTTTTCAAGATGAAGTTTATTTATATAATAACTTAGCCTCTCAGCATAAAGCTATTATCAAGACGGCTATTAATTGTTTACAGCAAGAAGGAATAAATGTTAGCAAAAAAGTTATTCTTTGTGGTTATTCAGAGGGAGCCAAGTTTGCTTCTCATTTTGCTTTATTACACCCAGAAATCATAAAGGCAGTGGTTGCGGGAGGAACTGGCGGTGTTATGTCAATGCCAATAAGTTCTTATAAAGGTTATGAGTTTGTTTATCCAACTGGAATAAGTGGTTTACAAAATTTTGATTTTCTAAATTTTAAGGAAATTTCTTTCTTTTATTATATGGGTAAATGTGATAAATCTGATTCTGCTATACCAAATTTTAAAGATTATCATTATTTAGATAGTGATGGCAATTCAAAGATTTTACAAGATGAATGTGGTAATAGTACACCTTATATTGATGAAGATGGTAATCAGAAGTTTCTTTTAGATAAAAATGGTAATTATACGGCTAAATTTAATTTGTTTAGCGATGATGAAGTGAATGCTATTAACAAGGCATTAGGAACCAAAATTCAGGATAGATTTAAGAAACAAGAAACTATATATAAAAGTTTAGGATTGAAGGCTGTTTTTAAATTATATGATGGTAATCATCGTACGGTTTTTAACGAAAAGGATAAGTTATTTGCAGATGTTGATGATTTTATAATAAATTGTCAGAAAAATAACACTTTTGCTTTAAAATAAAAGTGTTATTTTTAAATTTAGCGGCATTTATTGACATAACTATAATTGTCAAATCAAGTTATAAAGAATATATCTCTTTTTAATTAGTTAGTTTTTTAAATGTTAAATGTAACTTGCTTTGATTTAAAACTTTTTCTGAAATAATATATGTTTTTGCTTCATCAAATAATCTATCATCATTCAATACATAGTAAAAATCATAATTACCATTTTCATATTTACCAAAAAACCAGTCTTCACCTAAATAGCCATCAATATAGTTACAGTTAAGTTTATGATAAACAATATTATTCTGCATACAATATTCATAATAAATTCCATTTGCTTTTAATCTTAAAGTATCAAAATCTATAGTCTTGAATTGTACAACTTCTTTTCTTTTATATAAATAGATAGCAGTAACATCTTTTGTTGAGATATTATCGTATTTTCCTGCTAACCATAATTGCTTTTTTTGGGAATCTAAGTATAAATCTTCACTACCAGTTGGCTTAAATATTTCTGGAGAATCTTTCAAGTTATCAATGTATTTATTTCTAATATCTTTTTTCGGTCTACCAATAACTACCATTTTAATTCCACCGTTAATTTCTGTTTTTGTTATTCTTATTATGTCGTTTGCAGTCACTAGATAAGAATTGAACAATATTTCTTCCCATGCCTCTATTTTAAGAATTTCATCGGTTACTTCAATATTATCGAAACAGATAACATCTCCGGCTCGCCAAACCCAACTATAAGCCATGATTTTATTTCCAAACTTTATTTCAAAAAAACGCCCATTAGAATTTATTGCTCCATGAAATAAACTATTTTTGGCAGCACCGTTAGGTGTCAAACAACTAGAATAAGTCTTACCATTTTGATAAAGGTATTTTCCGTCGCAAACGCCATTGGAAATAATTGCTGTATCATGCATATCAACAAAACCAAATTCTATTGTTTTATATTTATTTTGATAATCTGGAATAGAAGAATAAAGTCTTTTCCGATATTTATCATATAGTTTTATCCCATTTATTTTATCTAAAAAAGGACTACCTTTAGTTGAATAGTTAAATTGCTCTAAATTTGTTTTGATGTGTTCATTATAAGGTAGCAAGAATTCTTGGATACCTTCTACTGCTTTATTTAATTTTGTCAGAGTAATTTTAAGTCCACGTGTGTACAGATTATTAAAAACATAAAAGTAATCATTAATAGAATATCTTAAATTAATATCATTTTTATTTTTAATTTCTTTTATTATCATGTTTATCTTTTTTAGGTATAATTCATCTTTTCCATCGAGATTAGTAATTATCTCAACTAATGGTTTAAACTGAGGGTATATATCTAAAAAAATTTGCCTCTTTTTATTCAATTCAGTGTTGTTATTATTACTATATTGCTTATTATTTTGGAATTGTAAATTACTATCTA
This sequence comes from uncultured Bacilli bacterium, assembly GCA_934095825.1. Next base: position 17,778 of record CAKOKQ010000019.1, read on the forward strand.
AAATCTTTACAATATTTTCATAGTCTAAAAATATAGTGGCAGTTAGCGCTAATTCATCTAATGAATCAGTATAAAAATTCAATTTGGTCAAAATTAATTTCTTGACCTTTCGATATTTTTTAACATTATAATTCTTTATATAATCTTTTGGTAAGTCAATATTTTGATAATAATCATTGCTTTTATAAAAATGTATTAAAGACAAAATATTTTTAAATTGAAATAGCTTATAGACATTATTAGCAACAACCAACCTTCTAAAAACTAAATCAATGTATCTAATATCTTCTTCATCAAGTATTATTTGAAATTTTTCTTGATATTGTTTTAAAAATATTAAGAAACACTTATTGTAAATACTATTCTTTCTATTAAATGTTTTTTTCTGAAAAGATAATCTTTTTAACATTAATATATTTTCAAAATCGTAGATTGAATTTATATTGTTAATATTAGGATGTATTTTGGTGGCTAGAGGAGTAATAACATCGGTATAAAATTTGGAAATGAACATTTCACTATAAGAATTAGAATTAAATTTATCGATAAATATTTGCCAGTTATTATCTGCTTTTAAGAATTTATACCATTTGGACAGAGGTAAAGTATTAACGAAATCTATTTTAATATCCCAATTAAGATTTAATAAGTCTACTAATGTAATAGCGTTTTTATAATTTTCTTCGGCAATTTCTTTTTGAATAATGCTCATCATTGTTTGCACATTAATTGTTTGAAACGATGTTTCTCTAAATAATCTAGATAAATATTCATTATAATTGAAAATGTCTTTATAATCAGAAATTTTAAGCATGTCAGTAATTGAGCGACAAAAAGAGACTTTTAATTTAAAATCCAATCTGATATGTAAAATTTTATAATCCTTACCACTGCAGTATTTATCATAAAAATTTTTTTGTGACATTCCATATTTTGTTATATATGGTACAACTATGACATATTCTTTTAAGGCATGTTTTATTCTTTTATAATAGTTGTTTAAAAGATAATAAGTAGTGGTTTTATTATTTAAGGTTAACAACAAATAAATTAGTGTTTCATCATTTATGTAATGATTATAAATTTTGATAAAACTTAGTATTGTTTTTTCTAACTTATTTATTCTCTCTGATTTTAATGTTGGATTTGAATTATTAGTTAGTTCATAATCAAGTCTTATATTGTCGATAATCAACTTAACATGTTGGCTATTTAAGCTTATATTTTCAGAAAGAAGTTTATAATAATACTTATCAAAAAAGATATAAGCCCTTGATGGAAAAAAATCGAAAAAAGCCTCGTGAAAACTACAGTTAATCCAGTTGTCATTATTTTGTGAAAAATAATTATCAGTAAATTTGATTGTTTCCTCTAAAGACATATGATATCGTACCTTTCTATAATTTTGTGCAGTCTTAATAGATTTTTACAAGTAACGCGAAAGAGTTTAAATCTATATATAAAAAGTTAATTGGTCTATTGTTTAACCATTTTAAGGGTAATATTATCCATTGCTTTAAAATAATTATTTTCTTTTAATGTCGGATTATTTTTTATTATATCTAAATATATCTGATTATAATGGATTCGTTCTTTACTACTTAAAGATTTATTAAACATCATATACCTTATGAATCTTAAGACTTGATAATATTTTCCAGTGTAACTAGCATAATATAAAATATTATTCTTCATTTGGATTAACTCAGCAATATAGTCCTTTATTATTTGCTCTTCATCTTTCATTTCTAGTTGTTCAAATATTATTCTTAGACTTTGTAGCTTTTCTTCATTAAATTCAATATTATCAAAAAAATCTGGATATAGACTTGGGGCTTGATTTAGTTTGTTCTTAATTTTATCAACTAACTCAGATGATAGAAATTCGCCAATTTCTATATCTAAATTTAAGATTTTTATTTTTTGCTGACACATTAAAAATTCACTTTTTAAAATCAAAAACAAGTTTATGTTAGTAATCATATTATCTAAAAATAAGTCTTCTTGTTTAAAGCAATTACACATTAATACTTCTAACTCATCTTTAATTAGTTTGATAATTGACTTTAAAATTTCTATATTAAAGTTATCGCTTTTTTGCGGATTGAAAAAGTCTTGATACTCATTTATATGCTTTAATTCTAAATATGTTGAATCTCCCATAGTTTCGTGAAGTCTAGTGGCCACCAATTTTCTTTCTTCAGTATTAAAATTTAAGGTTTGGTTTATTAAGGCTTTAAATGTACTAATCTCTGTAATTTTTTCAAATTCATAACCATAAACTTCGTTAAATATTGTATTACGTTTATTAATATAGTTGCATAAGATATATCCTTCTTTTGTTAATTTCAGTTTTTCTAAAAATAATTTTAGATTTTGAAGATAACTTGTTTCATTAGTTTTTTCTAATAATAGTATTTTTTTTGCATAATATGTTTTAATGTTGAATATACTTGGAGTTTTAGCAGTTAATTTTTCTGAATAAATTTTTAATTTGGATGCTATCGTAGATAATTTTTGTTCATTCTCTTTTATTTTCTCATGACTGAAATTAAGAAATAAAAAGTCAATTGCCTCTAAAATAGCAAACATATCCTGTCTTAGGTTTATATCGTTATCTTTTGCAACATTATTTGATAAATTAATAAGGATATTGTTCATTATAATATCGATGAAAAAATGGCTGTTTTTTTCAAAAAATTCCTTACTGGTAGTATCAAAAATATTAATATTGGTCATATCTATTACTTTTAATCTTGTTTTAGGATTACTTATAAAATCAAGTTCTATTTTATCTATATTCTTGTAATTGAATCTCTTTTTAATTTCGGCTTCAGCTACTATTAATTTGTTATATATGGTAACATTAGTGTATTTTGTTTCTTTTAGACCATCAAGAAGCATCTTAACTACTGAATCACCATTTTTATTAACACAATTATATTTAAAATTTCCACCAAGAGCATCTAAAATCGGAATTATTTCCCCAGCGTAGCATTTACTCATTATAGCCGTATGCATGATACTATTCCCATCATTATCTATTATGTTTACATTAAAGTTATGTTCTTTAACAAGATTAATCAATTTGACTATAAAATCTGTTGAATAGGAATAAAGAGCATTATCAATAATACCGCCTTCTAAGGCTTTATGGACTACAGAGTAGCCGGTATCTTTTTCTTGGACATTAATATTCAGATTGTTATCAGTTAGTAAGGCTTCTATGAATTTTAAAACTACTTTTTCTTTTGCTTTAGCTTTGAAACCAAATTTAATAATTTCAAATAATAAAGGTTCAAGGCCATCATCAAAACCTGCTTTCTCTCGAGTATTATTGGCAGTATTGGAAGGGTTAAACCATTTTTTAATGCTATCAACAGTTATTTCTTCTAATGACCGATTCTTTAAATACTCTTCTAATTTTGAGGCTATATTAACAATTTCTACTTTAGTGTCAGTATTTTTCTTTTTTACCATATTTTTTGATGTACATTCAGATTGCGCTGCTGTATCTGTTTCTGGTTTTTTAGTTTTATCGGTTTGTTCTTGGCTTTTATTAGAAGAACAATTACTTTTTTTAGGTAGTATTACCTGTTTTGCAGTTTTTGGAGTTATGTAATTTATGATTTTTTCTTTTTCACTAATTAATCGATTATACCAAGTTTCATTTGTGTTTTTTGCTTCTTT
>CAKOKQ010000020.1 GCA_934095825.1 uncultured Bacilli bacterium
AGAGCATTTGACTTTTAATCAAAGGGTCGGGGGTTCGAGTCTCCCACGAGACACCATTTAAGAAGTAGAAGCTCCAGAGATGGAGTTTTTTAAATTCTAAAATTTGATTTATATTAGTTTATTATTTAGAAAGTATCTTCGGTGATAATTATTCTATAAAGGACTTTAGAAAAGCAGTTCCTCTTTAGAAAATAGTTATTAAAATTTATCTTGACGATTACAATTAGTAAAAAAAATCTCGAAAATCACTAAATTTGCATAATATTCCATGAAATGTCATAATATTTAATTGACTTTGCTTAATTTATTATGCTATAATTTATTTGTTGCTGAAAAGCACATGGAGGAATACCCAAGTTGGTTGAAGGGACTGGTCTTGAAAACCAGCAGGTCGTGTAAGCGGCGCTAGGGTTCGAATCCCTATTCCTCCGCCATTTCTTATTTATATATCGCGGAGTAGAGCAGTCTGGTAGCTCGCGAGGCTCATAACCTTGAGGTCATTGGTTCAAATCCATTCTCCGCAACCAAATGGTTCGTTAGTCTAGAGGCCTATGACGCCTGCCTGTCACGCAGGAGACCACGGGTTCGAATCCCGTACGAACCGCCATTTATGGCTTCATAGCTCAGTCGGTAGAGCAGAGGACTGAAAATCCTTGTGTCGCTGGTTCAATTCCCGCTGGAGCCACCATGGAGATAAATAATACCCCTTAATTGGGGTTTTTTGATACCTAAAATTAAAGGAGAAATTTATGAAAAAGGTAGTATTTGTAGATATTGATGGAACAATTAGAAATAATAATAAAGAAATTACCCAAGAAACAAAAGAAGCAATTAAAAATGTTGTAGCGAAAGGAATAAAAGTAGTTATTTGTACAGGCAGATCTCGCGATTACGCTATAGAAGTAAGCAAAGAGGCTCTGGCAAGTCCTTATGTAATTGCCTCTGATGGTGCTTATGTCTATGATTATCATGATAAATTAGATTTATATACCAATGAAATTAATAAAACAACTTTAGAAGAAATATACACTATCGCTAAAAGATATAATGTTAATATAACGGCTGATACCACAACAGGCCAATATACCGATAATAGATTAGAAAAAAGTCCTAGTGTAACTTATAAAGAAAACTTTTTGGAATATGTTTTACAAGAAAAAATTATTCATATTCACTTAACTAGTAAAAATGGTACTGATATAAAGCAAGCACTTGTAGATATTAAAAAAGTAAAAAATATTAAACTAGGTTTTGACGGCGTTTATCAGTTTCAGGATAATTATTTTATTTTTATAGCAAACCCTACTTCTAATAAAGGCGATGGTATTAATAACTTCTGCAAAGCATTAGATATACCTTTAAAAGAAACTGTTGGTATCGGCGATGACTATAACGATATTGCCATGTTCAAAATGGTTGGACAAAGTGTTGCTATGGGAAATGCTTATCCTGATATCAAAGAAATATGTGACTGTATAACAGATACTAATGAAAATAATGGCGTTGCTAAATGGTTAAATAGTAATTTCTAATAAATCTCAAAAAAATAGGTTTTCCCACCTATTTTTTTAATTCTTTGTAACTTTTTAAAGATAATGTGATATCATGTAACTAGAAAGTGGGATAGATATGAAAAAAAGAAATGTTTTAGGATTTATTTGTATTGGGATAATTGTTTTAATAATTATAGGAAGTATATTTTATTCTAAGAATGGTAAAAATAATCAAGAAAGTAACGCTGTTATCTTTCAAGCAAGTAAAATAAATGGTTGTAATAATACTAAAGTTTATGCGGAAATGACGGATTATCAAATAATCAGTTATTGTTTAGATAATATTAAAATTAACGATGGTTCTTCTAAAGATATAGTTAATTATTTAAGTAATAATAATATCTTAAAAGTAGTAGATAGTTGGAATAAGAAAGTATTAAATAATAACAATGGAACTTTATACTATAATAGTGATTATAAAATAGTAAAATGTAACTTAGATAATAATAAGAATTTATATGTTGGCACGAATGAAATGGCTGCCGAGGATTTATGTGTTAAAGAAAATGAAAAAACGGCTTTTAAAAGAACTTATCAAGTTTTAAATATTACTGATAGTGATAATGAAGAATATTGGTTTTTAACTTTAAAAGAATATCAAGTAGATGAAGTTGTAACTGTAAAAGTAAAAAAAGAAATTAACCCTAATTTAAAAGAAAAAAAATCTTATGTTTTTGAATTCGAGTTTAATGGAGCCTGTATAACCGATGAGTTAAAATGGATTTTAGAAAACACTGATATTGTTGGTATAAAATCGACAGATAAAATTGGGATGGACGCTATCCGTGATGAAGTAAATACTTGTAACTAAGCAGGTTAGGGATGGATAAGTTTGTTTGGCAATTAACTGAAGGTTTATTTCTAAAAAATCCTTTATTTTGGTTATTTATTGTTATTGTTATTATTGCAGCTCTTTTTTATAAAAAAATTGTTGGTTTTATGGGTGAATTATGGACTAAGGAAGCCCTTTTTAAACTAAATAATGAAGAATATAAGATTCTAAATGATATTATGATTGAGGTTGATGGCATTACCCATCAAATAGATCATCTAATTGTTAGTAAATACGGTGTTTTTGTAATAGAAACTAAGCAATATAATGGTTATATAACCGGTAATGAATACGATAAAAATTGGTGTTTAAAAGCTGGGACTAAGAAAATCTATATTAACAATCCTATGCATCAAAATTACGGACATATTATTGCTCTTAGTCAAAAATTGAATTTACCTCAAGATAAGTTTGTTCCTATCATTTGTATTCCTAGTACTGCAAAAGTAAATGTAAAATCCAAAATACCGGTTGCTAGAAATTATAATTTAGTAGAAATCATAAAAAGTTATCGAGATATAATTATTGAAGAACCTGAAAAGATTTTAGAAATATTAAAACTCTCTAACATTTCTGATAGAAAAAAGAAAAAAGAGCATATTAAGTATGCTAAAGAAGTTGCAGAATTAAAAAAAGAAAATAGTATCGGTAAATGTCCAAAATGTGGTGGTACTTTAGTCTTAAGAACTGGTAAATATGGCGAGTTTTTAGGCTGCAGTAATTATCCCAGATGTAGATATACCCAAGAAAAAAGTATTAACCAATTTCGTTAATACTTTTAAAAACTTCTTATTTAAAATTTTTCTAAAATTTTAAAGTATTCAATAGATACTTTATCATCATCTTTAAAATCTTTTTTTTGATAGATATTCTTTATTTCTTTATATAATTTTGTTTCTTCTTTAGTAAATTTTATCAATAGTTTAATATTATCTTCTTCATCTGCAATTAAGACTTTATTATCAATGAAAAAGTCTTTGCTATGACCAGAAAACCATTTAAACACCATAAAATCTATTTTTTTAGCAAATATTTGTTCTAAGTAAGGATTATTAATACTAAATATTCTAAGGTTAGCATATTTTTCCTGATTTTTATTTCTATATCTACTTACGGGAATTTTTTTAGTTTCTCCAATATCTTTTAAACCGATAAACAATAAGTATTTTTGTACTCTTCTTAAATAATGTAATTCTTGCTCGCTATAAAACTTTTCATCTTCTTTGGGAATACTAAAAGATTCAGGAAAATCATATAAACTGCTGACAACTTCATCAAATGAATGAGCGTGACTATGCCCAAATGTAATTTTTACACCTTCTTTTGTATAAGCAATTTCTTTACAATCAAAAGAATAATATAGCCCTGTAAATGCTATATCGGCTAAGGCATCAGTAAGCATACAATTAACCTCGGGATATTTATCACTATCATTATTAAAGAAATCATTAGAATAATATGCATACTCAAAAGTTTGTCTTTCATCATCAAAGAAAGGAGTAGGTAAGTTATTCTTTTTAAATTTCTCATATCGTTTTTGAAATTCTATAAATTTATGTTCTTTCATAGTTATTTTTTGATTGCTAGCAGTTATAAATAATATTTAATGCTGATAATAATCATTTCCTCCTAAATAAATTTCTATTTTAGAATAGCATAATAACAAATTGAGGCAAAATAAAAAACAATCTAGTGACTGTCTTAAATAAATGGTGCGAATGTTGTAGTAATCTACAACTTTCTCTTAAAGACAATTAATATAAGAATCAATCATTATTGTATTTAATTCTAAAATTTAACGTTTATATCTATCGGTTCTGCTTTCTACTTCACTAATTTCATATGTATGAAGTTTTTCTAAAACTAATCTTAATTTTTCAAATACTTCGCGTTCTGTTTTTGCTGTATTTTTTAAATTTAAATAAATTTCATACAAACCATCAATTCTTTTTGAATTTTGACTAACTAAATATTGTTCAACCATATTATCAATATTTAAAATATATCCCATATAATTTTGAGTATGTGCAGCACCATAAACATTTATAAATGCAATTAATTCTGATGATTTTAGTAAAGTGGTTTTAATAGAATTAAACTGCTTTTTTTTGTATTCACTTATAACTTCTAATCTATTGTCCATCTTTATTTCCTCCACGTTAAATCTATTATAGCATAAATTTACTTATTTCATTAATAAAATTTGCAATTCTAATTAAATCCCCCTTTCAAAACCGTCTTTTTCTTTTTCAAATTCTTCAATATATAATTTTTTAACATCATCGACTTGAGAAGAAGTACCTCTAATAATTAGAGTATCTCCTTGTTTATTATCATACATTCTATAATTATGATAATCTACTTTTGTTAGTCCACCTACATTTTGTATTGCATTATTACTTTTAAATGCAGTTCCACTTACATTTGATTTTATTACTCGCTTTACTCCTACTGTTTTTCTTACTTTTATCACTACCTAAATGAAATTAATATGCTAATTCTATAAAAATCACACTCTTTTATTTTTTATACTTTAGTTAGTAGTTAAAACTTGGTTTTTGAGAGTATATTCTGTCATGACAAAATATTTAACCCCCTAGGTATTTTGACACAAGTATCAAAATTACTAGTGGAATTTTATATAAAATAAAAATCAGTCATATTACTGACTGAAAATATATTCAAAGTTCGAATAGTTCGAACAAATTCACCAATGGTGCCAAAGAAGGGACTCGAACCCCCAACCTTCTGATTACGATTCAGCTGCACTACCAATTGTGCTACTTCGGCAAGAAAAAAGGAGAAGTAATTAACTTCTCCTTAATAATCTAAATGGTGTCCCCTTAGGGATTCGAACCCTAGACCCACTGATTAAGAGTCAGTTGCTCTACCAACTGAGCTAAGGAGACATATCCGCTCGTACAAGAAAAATTCTAACACAAACCATAAATTAATGCAAGTACCTATCTTGCGTTTTTTGCGTATTTAATATATAATTTTCTTACGAAAGAAGTGATTTTTATGTTAGATGTATTATTAGATGGGTTAATCGATACTATAAAAGTATTTCCTTTTTTACTTATTTCTTTTATTATAATAGAAATTTTAGAACATAAAATTAACTCTAATCAAAAATTAGAAAAAGCCGGTCATCTAGGTCCTTTATTTGGTAGCTTACTGGGTATTATTCCCCAATGTGGTATTGCTAGTATTGCTACTAATCTTTATGTAACGGGTATAATTACCATGGGAACTTTAATTAGCGTTTTTCTAAGTACTAGTGATGAAATGATACCCATTTTGTTAAGTGAGAATGTTAGTATAAAATTAATTTTAATTATTATAGGAATAAAATTTATCGTTGGTTTAATAAGTGGTTTTATAATAGATTGGCTTAGACCCAAAAAGATAAAAACTCATTATGAAGTCTGTGAAGAAGAACATTGTCATTGTGAAGAACATCCTTTAATATCCGCCTTTAAACATACTTTAAATATTACTTTATTTATATTAATTATTAATATAGTTTTAAATTTCATCTTTGAATTTAGTTTAAATAGTATTTTAAATAATATCTTTTTACAAAATAGTTTCTTAAGTCCTCTTGTTACTAGTCTTATTGGATTAATACCTAATTGTGCTTCTAGTATTGTTATAACTAAGTTATATTTAGCATCATCTATATCATTTGGTTCTATGATAAGTGGTCTTTTAGCTAATTCAGGTATAGCTTTAGTAATCTTATTTAAAACTAATAAAGATAAGAAAGAAAACTTTATTATTATTGGTTTAACTTATCTTATTAGTATAGTAATAGGTATTATTCTAAATTTACTTCATATCGCTTTTTAATGTTTAATTGGGCCTTTCTTAGGCTTTTTTTTCTTTTGCTAAAATAAAGAGGTCAAGAGTATTTAATATATATTAAATGTGTTAGAAATTTTCTTTAACACTTAATTTCATGATATAATTGTAATATAAATTTTGGGGAGTAGGTATTTCATGAATAATTACGAGAGTGAAGCAAGATTAGAAAATCGTTTGATAGAACAGCTTATAAAACAGGGATATGAGCAAATTCAAATAGATGATGTAAAGTCATTAGAATTAAATTTTAGGAATCAGGTTAATAATCATAACAAAATAGAATTAAAAGGAAAGTCTTTAAGTGATAAAGAATTTGAAAGGCTACTATTAAAAATATCTGGTAAAGGTATTTTTCAATCTGCTAAGGAATTAAGACAAAAGCAAGATATTCAAAGAGATGACGGCTCTATTGTATATATTGAATTATTTAATACTAAGGATTGGTGTAAAAATATATTTCAAGTAACTCATCAAACTACTGTTGAAGGAAAATATACTAATCGTTATGATGTAACAATTCTAATTAATGGTCTTCCTTTAGTACAAATTGAACTTAAACGAAGAGGCGTTGATATGAAGGAGGCCTTTAATCAAATTAAAAGATATAAAAGGCATTCTTATTTTGGATTATATAAATTTATTCAACTATTTGTTATTAGTAATGGTGTTGAAACTAAGTATTTTGCTAACGGTGATCAAGAATTAAACTATGGTTTTACCTTCTACTGGACAGATATAGACAATGATAGGATAACCAATTTAGAACAATTTTGCTTATTTTTTCTAGAGCGATGCCAAATTAGCAAAATGATAGCCCGATATATGATAATTAATGAGACTGAAAAAATGCTAATGGTAATGAGACCATATCAAGTTTATGCTGTTGAAAGCATCGTTTCACGGGCACTTGATACGAATAATAATGGATATGTCTGGCATACAACTGGTTCAGGAAAAACAATAACATCTTTTAAGACTAGTCAAATTCTTGCTAAAGAACCATCAATTAATCAAGTTTTTTTCTTGGTTGATAGAAAAGATTTAGATAAACAAACTTTAGATGAATTTAATAAATTTGAACCGGGTTGTGTTGATATGACCAATCAAACTGATAAACTTATAGAACAAATCAAGGATAGTTCGAAGCCACTAATTATAACCACAATTCAAAAAATGGCTAATGCTTGTACTAACTCTAAATATGCCCATATTATGGAAAAATATAAAGATTTAAAAACCGTATTTATAATAGATGAATGCCATAGATCTCAATTTGGCGATATGCATAAACAGATTTCAAATACTTTTAGTAAAGCGCAGTACTTTGGTTTCACCGGAACTCCTAGATTTAAAGAAAACCCATCCCAAGATGGTAGGAGTACCGCTGATATTTTTGAAAAATGCTTACATACATATTTAATAAAAGATGCTATTAAAGATGGCAATGTTTTAGGTTTTTCGGTTGATTATGTAAATTCTGTAAAAGTTAGAGAAAAATTAGAAGAGAATGTGATGGTTGAGGGAATAGATACTGAAGAAGTGTTTATGGCTCCAGAAAGAGTGGCTGTAATTGCCCAAGATATAATCGATCATCATAATATAAAAACGAGAGATAAAAAATATAATGCATTGTTTACCGTATCATCAATACCATTATTAATTAAGTATTATGATACTTTTAAAAGAATGAATCATGATTTGAAAATAGGAGCTATTTTCACTTATGGGGCAAATGAAGATTTAGATAAAAATCCTGTCCATTCAAGGGAATCTTTAGATAGAATAATCACTGATTATAATAAAATGTTTAATACTAATTTTAGCTCTAATACCTTTGATTCTTATTTTAGAGATATTTGTAAAAAAATCAAGAATACTGAAATTGATATAGTTATAGTTGTTAATATGCTTTTAACTGGGTTTGATGCTAAAAGATTAAATACTTTATATGTGGATAAACCTCTTAAATATCATGATTTGATTCAAGCTTTTTCAAGAACAAATAGAGTTGAAACTGATACTAAGCCATTTGGAAATGTTGTTTGTTATAGGACTACTAAAGCGAGGGTAGATGAGGCTGTTAAATTGTTCTCACAAACCGATAGTATTGACACTGTAATAATGGCGCCATATGCCACTTATTTAGATAAATTTAATAAAGCGGTTGATAAATTATTAGAAATTACACCTGCAGTGGATAGTATTGATAAGCTAGAAAGAGAAGAAGATATAAAAGAATTTATTTTAGCCTTTAGGGAAGTTGCTAAAATACTAGTTAGTTTAAAAACATTTAATCAATTTGATTTAGATAGCGATGATACTCTTATTGATACGCAAACATTTGAAGATTATAAAAGTAAATATTACGAGTTATATAGAAAAATTTCTAATGATAAAGAAAAAAGTTCAATTTTAAACGATGTTTCATTCTCGTTAGAATTGATTCAAACTGATAGAATTAATGTTTCATATATACTTAATTTAATTAGAAATATTGATTTAACAGATGAAGAACAAAAGCAAAGAGATATTGCAAATATTGAAAATAAATTAACAAATATTACAGATGATGAATTATTCTTAAAATCAGATTTAATCAAAAGTTTTCTAAAATCTATCTTACCAGCCCTAAAAGAAGAAGATTCAATAGATGACGCTTTCAATAAACATATGAATAGAGAAAGAGCAAAAGAAATTGCAAACTTTGCTTTAAATAATAAAATTAACCTAGATAAATTAAATGAAATAATTAACGAATATGAATATAGTAGTATTTTTCCAGATAAAGAAATAAATGAGGCTATTGATATAGACGATTATTGGGAAAGAAGAACAGTAAAAAATAAAGTAAAAGAATTTATTAAAAATATATTTAAGAAATTTTTATAGGAGGATATTATGTCAAGAGAAGAAAAACAACAATCACAACAAACTGAACTTCAAAAACAACTTTGGAGTATTGCAAATTCCCTAAGGGGAAATATGGATGCTAACGACTTTAAAAACTATATTTTAGGATTGATATTTTACAGGTATTTATCAGAAAATTTAGTTAATTATGTTGAAAATGTAATGCTAAGAAATAAAATGAAATATGCTGATATGTTTAAGGATAAAGAACAAGCACAGGAATTTAAATCGGATTTAATCGAGGAAGAAAATATAGGCTATTACATTGAACCAGATTATTTATGGAGTACATTGATTGATAAAATCAAAATAGGTAAATTTGATATTTCAATGCTTGCAAAAGCGATTAGCGTTATTTCTGAATCCACTCTAGGAAATGAATCTGAAGACGATTTTGAAAATCTATTTGAAGATATGGATTTAAGCAACTCTAAATTAGGTAGAGGCGAAGCTGAAAAAACTAAGCTGATTTCAACAATTATGTTAAAAATAGATGATATAGATTTTCATCACGAAGACGCTGAAATTGATGTTTTAGGTGATGCGTATGAATATTTAATTTCTAACTTTGCTGCATCAGCTGGAAAGAAAGCAGGAGAATTTTATACGCCCCAACAAGTATCAAGAATTCTTGCTAAATTAGTTACACTAAATAAATCAAAGCTTCAAAATGTTTATGATCCTACCTGCGGATCAGGTTCATTACTTTTAAGGGTTGGTAAAGAATGTAAAGTAAGCTCATATTATGGGCAAGAATTTAATTCTACAACTTACAACTTGGCTCGAATGAATATGCTATTACATGGAGTTTCATTTAAACATTTTGATATTAAAAATGATGATACTTTGGAAAGACCTAAACATTTAGATATGAAATTTGATGCAATAGTTGCTAATCCTCCATATTCAGCAAATTGGAGTGCTGACCCTAAGTTTATGGAAGATGAAAGGTTTAGTGCTTACGGTAAATTAGCACCAAAATCAAAGGCAGACTTTGCCTTTATTCAACACATGATATACCAATTATCTGATAATGGAACTATGGCGGTGGTTCTTCCTCACGGAGTTTTATTTAGAGGAGCGGCAGAAGGGGTAATTAGAAAATATTTAATTGAAGAAAAAAATTATTTAGATGCCGTAATTGGTTTGCCAGCTAATATATTTTATGGAACAAGTATTCCAACATGTATACTAGTATTTAAAAAATGTAGAGAAAATGAAGATAATATTTTATTTATTGATGCCTCAAAAGACTTTGAAGCTGGAAAAAATCAAAACAGATTAAGAGATGAAGATGTTGATAAAATTATTGAAACTTATAAAAATAGAGTTGAAATAGCAAAATACTGTCATGTTGCTCCACTGTCTGAAATAAAAGAAAATGATTATAATTTAAATATTCCTAGATATGTTGATACTTTTGAAGAGGAAGAAGAGATAGACATAAAAGCTGTTCAGCAGGAACTTAAAGATATTGATAAAGAAATAGCAGAAGTAGATAAAGAACTTAATGTTTATTTAAAAGAATTAAGGTTAGAAGAGCTATAAAATTAAAAAAGGATTTATACAAACATACTTTGCATAAGTCCTTTTTTTAGTTCTTGTAATTTTAATAATTTATCTTTTTCTAAATTTATTTTGCTATTACAATAATTTATAATATTAGAAATTTTAATTTGCTCATCTTTGCTTGGCGTTTTAATTGTCATATCCGCAAGTGTTGATAATACAATATATGGCGTATTTCCTTCTTTTTTTTCTGAATTAATTTTTTTGGATAAGTTCTGTTCTAAATAACATTTTATAAATTGAATATTTTGAGTAAAATTATTTAGTACATAAGTTCTTTGATAAGCATTAAATTTTCCTTTGTAGTAATGTATATATCCGACATAGGCTCCGTTACCTGAAATTAATAGTGCTTCCGTATCAAAGGCGTATTTGTCGATAAAACTATATTCTTTAGCGCATGTATAAAATCTATATTTTCCATTTTCAACCATTGCATTTGCGTCTAATTTTCCTGTAGTAATACTGCATATTTCTCCTAATTTATATTCTTTTAAATCTTCTAAATTGTTAAAAATAGTAGCAGATAGTCCCTTTTTAAATAACTTAAGGTCTTCAATTTTCTTAAATTGTAACTCAATCTTTTTATCTAATAGTGATAAAAAATCAGCAATCTTAGTCTGTTCGCTAATAGATGGAATTTTAATTTTTAATTTGTTAATTGAATCTTTAGAAATTCCATATACTTTAAATCCATTTGCTAAAATCCTTAGTTGATTATGAACTATTGACGAATTGAAGTAATATCCTTTAAACATGGGTGCAAAAACATTCTGATTATCTCTTGCTAGTATTGTATGTAAACCTGATATTGTATTATTATTCACATTAACTACTTCAACAGCTTTTCCTATTCCTTCATAATCTTCCGAAGCATCTGCGAAAATAAGATCATTATTTTTTAGTATTTCATATTTATTAATATAATTTATATCTTTAACATAACTTGTAATTTCATTACTTTCATTAACTATAGAATTATATTTTTTATGAATATCTCCATAATGTAGGTTTTTTAATATTCCTGATTCTGATAATTGTTCTCTTGATAATGAATTTGTACCAAAGTATTGAAATACTTTAGCTAAATTTATATCTTCCCATTCATCATTAAATTCTTTAAATCTTAATTTAGGAACATTCATTTAATCACCACTTTTCAAGTCCTTAAGTTTAATAAATAGATACTAAAACTCTTGAGTTAATTATAACATAGTTTTAAAAAAAATTCATAAAAAGAAAAAGCTATTTAGCAGCCTTCTCTTGAAATATTTTACTAATTAAATCTATGCACTTCTTTTTTTGAGAATATCTTGGATGAACATATAAATTCAATGTAATGTTAACATTAGCATGTCCTAATAGCTCACTAACCGTTTTATAATCACACCCTAAAGAAATACAATTTGTTGCGAAAGTATGCCTTAAAGAATGAAAGTTAAATTGTTTAATTTTTAACTCTCTTAAAACTTTATTAAAATATTTCCTATAAGTTCTAGGTTCTACATATTTACTAGTATTTGATAAAATATAATTATCTTTTTCTGACTTCAGTTTCTTTAATATTTCTAAAAAATCCTTATTGATAGGAATCTCTCTATTAGCATTTTTTGTCTTAGGTGTAGAAACAATTATTTTAGAAATATTATTATCTTTATCTTTAATATAAATTCTTTGTATTGTTTTTGAAATAGTTAATTTATTATTTTTAAAATCCACATCTTTCCATTGTAAAGCACATAATTCACCTATTCTAATACCAGAATATAAAGATATTAATAAACCTATATTTTTGGAGTTACAATTATTTAAAACATAATTAGTTATTTTATTTTGCTCATGCTTGGTAAGTATATATATATTTTTATCCTTGTTATCCTTTGGATAATTAAAAGATAATTCAATATATTTTATCTTGTTTTCATTTATTGCCTTTTTTATGCTTCCTTTAACAATAATTGTAATATCTTTTATAGTTTTTTCGGATAATCCTCCAGTATTATCTTTTCTACCATTTTTTGATAACTCTAATAAAAAGTCTTGAATTATTTTATGATTGATTTGATTTAAATGATAATTTCCTAATTTAGGAATTATATGATTAAAAATATTATTAGAATAATTTGCGTATGTTGACTCCTTAATATAATCTTTTTTTTCAATAAGCCACTCATAAATCCAGTCTTTATAAAGTATCTTTCTTATTTTCATAATCATTAAATATTTTTTTCTCCTTTCGAATACTTAATATAGAATAAACAATCAGCGCTTTTCAAGTATTAAACTTAAGGACTTGAAAAGCGGTGATTAAATGAATGTTCCTAAACTAAGATTTAAAGAATTTAATAACAAATATAATATTACAAAAGTTAGTAAAATTATTGATGTAATTGATGGAGATAGAGGAAATAACTATCCAAAAGCTAATGATTTCTATGATAGTGAATTTTGTTTGTTTTTGAATGCAGGCAATGTCACAAAAAATGGCTTTAATTTTAAAAATAATCAATTTATTACAAAAGAAAAGGACAAAAAATTAAGGAAAGGTAAATTATTAATAAACGATATCGTTTTAACCACAAGAGGAACAGTTGGTAATGTAGCGTGGTTTAATGAAAAAATACCTTATAAAAATATAAGAATTAATTCTGGAATGGTTATAAATAGAATTAAAGAAGATGGTTACTTATTGCCTGAATATTTATACTCTTATATGAAATCTCCAATTTTTGAAAATCAGGTAAATAAAATGAATTATGGGTCAGCTCAACCACAATTAACTGTATCAGG
The DNA here is from genome assembly GCA_934095825.1 of uncultured Bacilli bacterium. Next base: position 13,522 of record CAKOKQ010000020.1, read on the forward strand.
CATTAATAAATTTAATATTCAATATCCTACTATTAATGAGCAAAAAAAAGTATCAACAATAATGTTACTATTAGATAAAAAAATAGAACTTCAATCCAAGAAAATTGAAGACCTTAAGTTATTTAAATTGTGTATTAATAATGACTTGTTTAATGGGTACAAAACAATTAAATTAAAAGATATATGTGAATGTAAATCTTCGCCAATTAATCTTTCTGATATAGATGATGATAATGGTAATGGTATATATCCTATCTATGGAGCCAATGGTGAAATTAAAAAAATAAGTAGTTATCAAAATGAAAAAGATTACTTAGCAATTGTTAAAGATGGTGCTGGAGTTGGCAGAACAATTATTTGCAATAAAAAAAGTTCAATTATTGCAACATTGAGTGCTCTTATACCAAATGATATACCGGTTTATTATTTTAATGAATTAATAAGCAAAATAAATTTTTCTAAATATATAGTAGGGTCGGGTATTCCCCATATTTATTTTAAAGATTATTCTAATGAAAAATTATGTTTGCATGAAGAAGAAGAAAGAGTATTAATAAATAATTTGTTTAAGATACTTATTATAAAAATCGAATTAGAAATTAAAGAACTAAATAAATTACAAGAACTAAAAAAAGGACTTATGCAACAAATGTTTGTATAAGATTTTTTAGTTAAAATTATCTAGTTTATCTTTCAAAAAATTACAGTTTTTTTACAGTTTTAATCCTTATAAAAGTGTTAAACTATAAAACAAGGTGATTTTATATGACATATAAAGAGATGCTATATCTTTTAAAAAATAAGATATATAACACATTTACTAATACTTATTTACTTAACGAAAGTAAAGATTCTAATATGGATTATTTAAAAGTAAGAAATATTCTTCTAAACCTTCTGGATAAAGATACTTATTATAATTTTAATAATTCCCTTATTTTAGAAGAAAATCCTAAAGAGATAATTAAAGAAGATATTCTTAATAGTAGTATTTTCTTAATTAAAAGTATAATTAATGAATTAATTATTCATACAATATATTATCCTGACGATATAAAAAAGAAATACTTAGAATTTTTAAATATAAAAGAAGATTATATAATAAATTATTTACAAAAACTAAAAAAGTTTGATATAAAAATATTGGCAAAAGTTATTTAAAAATAGTGCATATTAACATATTTTTTGATATAATCACTTAAGCAAAGAAAGAAGTGATTTTATGTTACCAAATATGATTCAAGCTAAAAAAAGAACTAAAAGTGAAGTAGAAGTTGTTTATCTAGAAGATGAAGAGAAGAGTAATTTATATAATGGTAAAAAGTATTTTTTAAGAACTTATGGTTGCCAAATGAATGTTCATGATAGTGAAGAAATTAAGGCTATTTTAGAAAACTTAGGTTATACCGAAACTGAGGAGTTAGAAGATAGTGATATAGTTGTTTTAAATACATGTGCTATTAGAGAAAATGCTCACGATAAAGTCTTTGGCTATCTTGGTAGATGTAAACATTTAAAGGCTACTACGAAAAAAGATTTAATTGTTTGTATTGGGGGCTGCATGGCTCAAGAAGAAGTTGTTGTAAGCGAACTTAAGACCAAACACCCTTATGTTGATATTATTTTTGGTACCCATAATATTCATGAACTAGCAACGATGATTAAAGATGTTAAAAAAGTAAAGCAAGATATAAAGGTATATTCTATTGAAGGAAAAGTCTTTGAAAATATTGATTATAAGCGTGATTCTAAGATTACGGCTTGGGTTAATATTATGTATGGTTGTGATAAATTCTGTACTTATTGTATTGTTCCTTATACAAGAGGGAAACAAAGAAGTAGAAAATCTTGTGAGATTGTAAGAGAAGTAGAAAAACTAGTTAAAGAAGGATATCAAGAAGTAACCCTTTTAGGTCAAAATGTTAATGCTTATGGTAAAGACTTAGAAGGTGAAGTATCTTTTGCTGGTCTTTTAGAAATGGTGGCTAAGACAGGTATTCCAAGACTTCGTTTTGTTACATCTCATCCTTGGGACTTTACCGAAGAAATGATTACAACGATTGCTAAATATTCCAATATTATGCCTTATATTCATTTACCATTACAATCTGGTTCTTCAAGAATTTTAAAACTAATGGGAAGAAGATATACTAAAGAAGAATATTTAACTCTTTTTGACAAAATGAAAAAAGAAATACCTAATGTGGCTATTTCTACTGATATTATTGTTGGTTTTCCTAATGAAACTGAAGAAGATTTTAAAGAAACCTTAGAAGTTGTTAATCATTGTAAATATGATGGGGCATATACCTTTATTTTCTCCCCAAGAGTTGGGACTCCCGCTGCTAAAATGGAAGATAACACTCCATTAAAAGAAAAAGAAGAAAGATTACAAAGATTAAATACTTTAGTAAATAAATATTCTTTAGAAAATAATCAAAAATTATTGGATAAAGTTGTACCGGTTTTAATTCAAGGCATAAGTGAAAAAGGTGCTGATAAAGTCTATGGTTATACCGATACGATGAAGCTTGTTAATGTAACCGGCCCCAAAAGTTTGATTGGTAAAATTGTTGATGTTCATATAACCGATGCTAAAAGCTTTAGTCTTGATGGCAAACTTGCTAAAGAAGACTAGCTTATTATAATTGATAAAGGATTTACTTTAATGAAAGTAGTCCTTTTTTTAGATTTAGTTTTAAGAAATTTTAGCTACTGTTAATTTCTAATATTTAATAGATCTTTAAGTTTAATTAATACTTGCTTTATTTAGCCAATAATTATAGAATATATCCTGATTAGGAGGTCTTTTATGGTTTTGTTTGACTACAATACAATGTATGAGAAGTATTTTACTGTTTATGAAAGTTGCAGACGCCGCTATGATTTTGCCAAAATTAAAGAAAGTGAATTTAGAAAAATAGTTAGAGAAGCTACCATAGAAACTTTAAAATATAATGATGATGAGAACTTATTTAAAATTACATTAAGAAATAATTTGAACTTTCTTTTAAAACAATTAACAATAAAGAAAATAGAAGAAAATCAATATTACTACTTAAATAATTATTTTAATGATAATTTTAAAGAACTAAGCAAGTTTAAAAATAGTGATGAATTTTTAAAAGTCTTAGCATCAGTTATAAAATATTTAAATACTTATAGTGTGAAAATAAGTGAAGAAACTGCTGTTAAATTGATTCTAAATAATGCTAATGTTAATTATTTTATTAGAATTTGTCGTACTTATAATCGTCGTTTGCGTTTAACCTCTTTATTTAAAGATTATAATATTAATATTTTGCTTTTTTGGTATGAAATATTAAATGGTGGTTTAGCTCGAAAAGATAAGATGGTAGTAAATAAAAATTTTAATGAAAAAAAAGAAGATCCTAAGAGTACTTATGATAATAAATCTAGTAAAGAAATTTCTAAAAAGAAAAATGAAAATACTAGTAAAGTTTTAAATAATTATCCCAAAGAAAGTATTGAGTTAAATATAGAAAATAATACTTTAACTAATGATATTTTACCAATAGCTTATACTTTTAAAAAATCTAGAAATAATTTATATTATCGTTTTGGAAACTATACAAAAGAAGAAATATCTGCAGTTATTAAAGATTTATCTTTTGATGAGCAAAGTATAATTAGAGTTCGCTATGACCTTGATGGTAATTATAAAAGTGGTTCAATTTCGAAAAATGTCCAAAATAAGTTGAGAGTTATTTTAAACAGTAAAATTCCTAGAAATTTAAAAAGCTTAAGATTTAATAGATTAATTGATTTCTTATATTTACATTATTATAATGCTTATACTGTAGACAAAATAGTAGAAGTATTAAACTTTTTAGGAGTAGATTTTCAAGATAACTTATATCAATCTTTAGATTTTATAAATGATTTACCTATTGTTAAAAATGAAGTAATGTTAAAAAAATGCCTAGCTATTTTTGATATGCATATTAAAAGAGTTGATAAAAGAGATACATTAATTCATGAAATGAAAGTCATTTGGGGTAATAGTAATGACAAGTTAATTAAAGTTTTATTAATGAAATTAGGACTTTTAGATGGAAAATTTTATTCTGATATAGAGATAAGTGTTATTTTAGAAATAAGTTTGAAAGAAGTAGAAGCTTATAAAGAAATGTTAAAAGACCTTGTTAAAAAATTACAAACACCTTTAAAAAGAAGCTTGAAAAAATAAATTATATTAGATTTATAGAAAGTACTGGTTGTTAAACTCTGATTGTATGTACTTTAGGTGTCCTAATAGTTTATTAAATTAGAATATTATTTTAAATAATAGTGATGGTATTTATTTAGCTTATAAATAATATTAAAACAGGTGATGCTATTAGATGGCATATTTATGATAAAAAATAGTTATAAAGAAAAAGCATATTAAAAAATATTAATTCATAAATTAATAAAGCTTACTTTATAACTGTTTTTTTCTTGCATTTAAAAAAGCTTTATGATACTTTTATGGTGGGTAAAATATTGCTTGGTTTTAGTTATTTACAAATGCATAAATTTAACTGAAATAGTATTAAGAAAGGTTGGGATGAAGATGAAAAAAGGTTTAAAAATTGGAATTATAGTTCTTGTAATTATTATATGGTGTGGTATTATTTTTGGAAGCATTGATAAAAAAAGAGCTTTGGATAATAAAAGACCAATATTTGTAGTAAGAACGGCTATATATAAAGATGGTGGTTCCAAAGAGTATATGGGATTAGGTTATAAAGTAATTGTTTTTAATACCTTGTGTGGTTATAAAGAGGTTAAGTTTGGTTCTTGGCAAATGAATATTAATGATTTCGAACAAGAAACAACGAATTATTGCCTAAAAAATGAACATAAATTAGATGGAGAAGCTAATAGTTTAGATACTGTTAAAAGCAATGTAGTATTAGAATTAAAATCTGGTACTTTAAAGAAAACAAAAGCCACTTTTATTTTAAAAAATAATAGCGATGTTAATATTACTTATGGTAATGAATATAAAATCGAAAAGAAAACTGCTGATAATTGGCAAGAGTTAGAGGGAAAACTAGCCTTTAATTTACCAGCTTATAATCTTAAATATATGGATAGTGTAGAATTAAAATTAGATTGGAAGAATGGGTATGGTTCTTTAGATAAGGGAAAGTACCGATTAGTTAAAAATGTTTCCGTTGAGAATGGTGATGGCTCAAAGGAAGAGTTTGATATTTATGGCGAGTTTAATATAGATTAACATTAAAAATATTAGGAGATATATGAAGATAATTAATAAAGATAATAGATACTTAGTAATAGCAATATTATTATTTATTTTATGCTTTTTATATAATTGGTATGGAGATATTATTTTACAAATGTTATTTTCTTTAATCATTATACCTATAATAATACTTTTTCTAATTTATAATATATTCTTAATTTTAACAATAATTGATGTAGTAAAAACTAAAAAGAAAAGTAGTATTATAGCCTTAATAATCTATACAATGATTCCCTTATTTAGTCTTTTCTTTCCTTTTAGAGAATGTAGGGTTAATTTAGAAATGGTCCTTTATAAAAATGAAAGAGAAGAAATAATATCCAAAATTAAAGATAAAGAATATATATCGGATGAATATGGTAATATAGACTTACCTAAAATATTTAAGAAAGTATCTACTAGTGGTGAAGTTACAGTTTATGAAAATGATAACGATGGTGTTTTAATTTGCTTTTGGATTATGCGGGGAGTTTTATCAGGTTCGCTTCAGTTAATGTATTCTAGTGGGGATGAGGCTTTAATATATAAAAATGAAACTGGTCATAAAATTACATATGTAGAAAAATTAAAAGATAATTGATACTGGGTTGAGACTGATTATTAAAATTAATAAAAGTAAACTTTAAGTGTGTTTAATTTAATAGTCTTTGATGCTAATATTTTGTTTGTAAAGGAGCTTTAAATTATGGATCAAGAAAAAATTGGAAAGTTTATTGCTGATAATAGAAAAAAACAAAAATTAACACAAGAACAGTTAGCCGAAAAATTGCATGTTAGTAAAAATGCCGTTAGTAAGTGGGAACGAGGGTTAAACTTACCAGATGTATCACTTATGGAAGATTTATGCCAGATACTTAAGATATCCCTAAACGAATTATTTGCTGGTGAGTATTTAAAAAAACAAGATGTTTTAGAACAATCAGAAAAAAATATATTAAGTATTCTTAAATTTAATGCAGATTTGAAAAAGAAAAAATGGAAAATAGCTATTATTTTGGCAATATTATTAATAGTAATAATTAATCCTGTAAAATGTTTTTTAGTAAAATATGGCTATGCTATAAATGACAATCTAAGACATTGTCAAAGATATGAATCTGGTAAAGGCAACATTAAAGGTGAAGTAAATACTTATTATTATGAAAATATTAATATGGATTTTGAAATAGGGGCCAATAAAAATGGGTATGCTGTTTTTAAAAATCCTGAGCGAGCTTATAAAAGATTAAAGAAAGATTACGCTAAAGGGATAATGGCTATTGCTAGAGAATTTAGATTGCTCCCACTTACTAACTTTAATTTTAGAGCTTATAGTAATTACGGATGGCAACTAACTTGGGGAACAGAGGAAGAAAAAGAGCAGGCTCATTTTGTTTCTGATTTCTTTGAGATTTATGAAAATAGTTTTAATCAAGTTTACAATATATCAGGGTGGCAATTAATTTAGAAATTAAAAATATTAAAAAAGAGATTTTGATTAGATAACTAAAGAAATTAATATTGACTTCTCAAGGTAAATATATTACGCTTTAAGTAGTATAGGAGATTAGTGATGAAGAAAAATTATAAAATAGCAGTAATTGCGATAGTAGTTATTATTTTCTTTATTATGTTTGGTTTCTTTTATGATAAAAGTAATAAGAATAATAATGAAAAAGTAACTACTTATGATAGAAAAGTAATGGATATTAAAAACACTTCTAAGAGTGATGAAGTATGTGCCGATGCCTTAGAAGAATTTTATCAAGATGATAAATATAAATACTCATTTCCTTGTATGATGAGTAGTAAAATCATTGTTTATTTTAATGATGGAACTCAAGAATATGTAAGAGATGCTCTAAATAAAAAAGATATAGAGATTAGTGATTTAGATAAATACGAAATAAAGTATTATAAAGAAGAAAAGTAAGTTTAAGTTGCTCAAGTGAAAATTTAAATTGACCAAAATCGAAAAGTATAGTAGTATAATGGTACTGAACGAGTAAATGGTCCGAA
>CAKOKQ010000021.1 GCA_934095825.1 uncultured Bacilli bacterium
TTTCATAGAGTTATATACTCTACGAAGCCGAAAATACGGGTTGGTGGTTATTGCGGGTTACACTAATTTAGGAATTGTTTTTAAAGAAATGGTAATAATAAAGTAGTAAGGATGTTTGAAATGAAAAAGAAAAATATATTTAGTCTAATAATTATTTGTTTAATTATAATCTTAGTTAGTATTGGCTTATCTTATGCTTACTGGCGTTTTATTTATATTGCAGATAAATCAAATACCGCTACATCAGGATGTTTTAATATCGAACTTACTGATCAAAAAGATGAAATTAATTTAACTAATGCTTATCCAATAACTGATGCTGAAGGTCTAAAATTAAAACCATTTAGTTTTACTTTAAAAAATACTTGTAGTTTCTTTGCCCATTACTATGTTAATTTAGAGATGTTAGAAGGTACTACTTTAAATAGTAAGTGGGTTGCTACTAAAGTAAATAGTGATGCAATTACTACACTTGATAAATATAAAACAACAGCAACAACAATGACTGGGTCCACTGAGTCTAGAACTATTGCTGAAGGGTATTTGGGGGCTGATGATACCGTTGATTATACCGTATCTTTCTGGATGGATGAAGATGCTACTATCAATGATGATGTTATGAATAAAGTTTTTAAATCAAAGGTAGTAGTGGTTTCAGAACCGGGTAATTATAGTCCAGTAACGGCTGGTCATAATAAGTTAGGTGATGCCATTCTTGCTAATGAATATCAAACAACACCAGAAATAGCTAAGACAAAGATTGCTGCTAAGCAAACGGTTGATGTTACTAATACGGCGCCGGTTATTAAGTGGATAGAGAAAACAGGAAATACAACTACAACATCTGTTGTTAAGCCAGCAGAAAGCGTTATAAATACTTATAATAAGGATACAGGTACTGGAGATAAAACTACGCAAGCCAGTAACTTAACTTTGAGTGATACGAAGCTACGTTTATTTAGAACAAAGAAATTTAATAGTGATACAGCAAAATATTCGTTAGTAGATCCAGTGTATGTTGATCCAACAACTTTAGATTTTAGTGGTGATCAAAAGTATTATTTTCAAACAGAAAGCATTCAATATAATCAGTCAAATGGTAAATTGTATACTTCTACTGGTGATGGTGATATAACTGTTTATCAAGTAACAGGAGCAACGAAGACAACAAGTACAACGACATGGAATAATGTTTCTTATGACAGTGTTACGTATAAACTTGCTATGGCAACTTTGACAGAAACTGAATTAGAAACTGATAAATCAGATAAAGGTATATATCAAGGAACAGATGATTACGGAACAACGTATTATTATCGTGGTAATGTAAAGAATAATATTGTTAAATTTGCTGGCTTTTATTGGCAAATTGTAAGAATCAATGGTGATGGTTCCATAAGACTTATTTATGATGGAAAAGTAAAGAACGCAGCAGGAGAAAATCAAACCATCGGAAATTCGAGGTTTAATACTTTGTATAATGATCCTGCATATGTAGGATATATGTACGGAAATCCTGATGGAACAATATTTTCAGAAGTACATACCAATACAACATCGTCAACTATTAAAACAGCAGTTGATAATTGGTATAAAACAAATATAGTTGATAAAGGATATAGTGGTTATGTGTCGAACGCTGTTGGTTTCTGTGGGGATAGAAGTCTTCATGCAGGTGTTTGGGGTACAAATGATAATGGTGATGGAGTAAATAGTACTCCGCGAACATCATATTTTGGCGCATATGTAAGGTATGTAAAGAATGTTGCTCAATTTACTTGTCCTGAACCATCTAGAGATTTATATACAACCACAGATTCTAGTATAGGAAATAAGTCTTTAACTTATCCGGTAGGGTTAATTACTTATGATGAATTAGTATTTGCAGGTATGGATAATAGACACATAAATAAATCATCATGGGTTTATTCAACACAACATTACTGGATCATGTCCCCTTCGTCTTTCAATGCGACGTTTGGCTTTGCTCGTGGGTGGTTTCAGGATAGTGCTGGCTTTGTTTCTAACGTCAATTGGGTTACCGGCTGGTTTGGTGTCCGTCCAGTTATCAATCTGAAATCTGATACTCTGATAACTGGAGGCATTGGTACAAGTTCTGATCCGTTTGTAGTAGAAACTAATTAAGTAACTGGGGCCTTAAAAAAATATAAATATTTTAGTATGGTTATATTTTAATTCTCTTATCAAAAATGGCCCCAGTTACTTTTTAATGAATATAAATGAGTAAATACTATAAATTGTAAAATAAAAAGTCATAAATATTTCAAAGTTAAAAATTCATAACTTTGAAGTGTTTATGGCTATTTTTGATATACTTATATTATCTTATAAACAATATTTTAATTATTGTGGTATGTTATATATAACATTTAGACTATTGGAAGATGATAAGAAAAAGTAAGGACAATTATAAAGATTTTGATGGAAATATACATGATGGCATGAAAAATTGTGAGAAAATATATAATGAATGCTTAAGGGATCCAAATGATTTGCTGGATGAAATGAAAGAATATTATTGAAACTTATATTACGATAGATTTTACTAATTTTTTTAATCTTGACAGTTGAATGCATATTCAACTATAATAAAAAAGTAATTAATTGAAAAAGTATTCAACTGTTAACGGGGTAAGATAATGGAAAATATAAATATATGTGATTGTAATATAATACATAAAGAGGCTGTTAATAAAGCTTTAAAAAATAAACCAGAAAGAGAAGAATTAGAAAGACTTTCAGAAGTATTTAAACTTTTAGGTGATATAACTAGAACCCAGATATTATGGGTTTTAGATAAAAATGAAATGTGTGTTTGTGATATAGCCAATGTTTTAAATATGACAAAATCATCTATTTCGCATCAACTAGCTATTTTAAGAAATGCCGGTATAGTAAATTTTAGAAGAGAAGGAAAAGAAGTGTACTATAGGTTAGATGATTTTCATATAACTAAATTATACGAAATAGGAATCGAACATATTGATCATAAATTAAAAGGAGAAGACTAATGAAAAAGTATAAATATAATATTAATAATTTGGATTGTGCTAACTGTGCGAGAGAAATAGAAGAAATGTTAAATGATAATGCTAATTTTAATAATGCCGTAGTTAATTTTAGTACTTGTAAGATTTCTTATGAATCAGATAAAGATTATACTTTAGAAGAATTAAATACATTAATTAAGACTGTTGAACCAGATGCTTATATAACTTTAAATGAAGAAGTAGAAGAGAGTACTTCTAAAGAATATCATTTAAGTATTTTAATTATAGCTTTAGTAATAGGTTTCTTAGGATATTTTTTACCATTACCTAAGATAGTAAAGATTATATTATATGTTATTTCTTATAGTTTACTTTTATATAAAACTAGTATTAATGCAATAAAGTTATTAAAAAAAGGTAGTGGTATTAATGAAAATGCTTTAATTACTATATCTTGTATTGGGGCTTTACTTATAGGAGAAGTATTAGAAGGTATGATGGTTATTACTTTATATACTATAGGTAAAATATTAGAAGAGAAAGCTATTAATAATTCTCGTAAATCTATTAAGGATTTACTGGATATTAAAGAACCTTTTGCTTATTTAATAGATGGTAAAAAAATAGTTGAAATTCCCGTTGAAGAAGTAAAGAAAGATGATGTTTTAGTTGTTAAAAAGGGTGAGAAAGTTCCCGTAGATGGGGTTATTATTAAAGGTAGTAGTAGCTTAGATACTTCGGCTTTAACGGGAGAAAGTGAGCTTATTAGGGTTAATGTATCAGATGAAGTCTTATCAGGAAGTATTAATTTAGGGGATGTTTTAGAAATAAAAGCTACTAATACTTTTTCTAATTCGACTGTTGCTAAGATTTTGGATTTATTAGAAAGTGCTACGGATAAAAAGACGAAAACGGAAAATATGGTTACTAAGTTTAGTAAGGTTTATACACCTATTATTATTGGTTTAGCTATATTAATAATTATTATTTTACCATTAGTCTTTAAAGTGTCTTTTAAAGCTAGTTTATATAGAGCCTTAACTTTCTTAGTTATATCTTGTCCTTGTGCGATTGCTATATCTGTTCCATTATCTTATTTTACCGGAATCGGGACAGCTAGTAAGAAAGGTATCTTAGTAAAGGGGAGTAATTATTTAGATAATTTAAGTAATACGACTAGTATAATATTTGATAAAACCGGAACTTTAACTAATGGTAATTTTGAAGTTTTAAAGATTGAAGTTTTAGATGAGGAATATAGTAAAGAAGGAATAATAGATATTTTAACTAAGGGTGAGTCTTTATCCAATCATCCTATTGCTAAGTCTATTTTAAAATTAAAAAAAGGTAAAATTGATAATAGTGATATTAAGAGTTTTAAAGAAATAGAAGGTAATGGTATTAGTTTTACGTTAGATAAAAAAAGGATCTTAATCGGTAATAGTAAATTATGTAATTGCAATGTTGATACGGATTTACACTTAAATGTCGATGGTAAGCATATTGCCTCCATTATAATTAATGATGGTATTAAAGAAAATGCTAAAGAAACTATTGAAGAGCTAAAGAAAAATAATATTAAAACTTATATGTTTACTGGTGATAAAAAGACTGTTGCTTTAAATATTGGTAAAAAGTTAGGTATTGATGAAATTAAATATGAAATGTTACCTCAAGATAAGTTTAAGTCTTTTGAGGTTATAGCAAATAATAATGGCGTAACAATTTTTGTTGGCGATGGAATAAATGATGCTCCCGTTTTAAAAAGAGCCGATATTGGCATTTCAATGGGTGGGGTTGGAAGTGATATTGCCATTGAGGCTAGTGATATAGTGCTTATGAGTGATGAGTTAAAAAGAATTCCTTTAGCCATTAATATATCTAAATATACCAAAAAAATTATTAAAGAAAATTTAGTCTTTGCGATGAGTGTTAAAATAATAATCTTGCTTTTAAGTATTTTTGGATTTGCTAATATGTGGTTGGCGGTGTTTGCCGATACGGGAGTTACTTTACTTACAATTTTAAATACTTTAAGAATTATGAATAAATTTAAGGAAGAAAATTAATATGAGTTTGAAAAAGTTAGATTTAGAAGAATTTTATCAAGAGGAAAATGCTTATTATCAGCAAATGGGTACTAATGCTCCTTTTGGTCTTGGTGGTGTCATTTTAATTACTCCCAAGCAAACAATTGGTGTTTATAATGAAGAGGCTCTAGATATAAATGGCGTAATGGTTCCCGGTTTAGGAGGTCATGGTAAAACGGTAGATTTAGTCTTAGCTCAGATGTTTGATTTAAAATTAGAAGGTAATGATTTTAAGAGAAATAAAATATTAAAGACTGCAATTACAGGTAACCAGTTAAATTATATTTACATAGTTTTAACTAATTCTTTAGCGGGTAAACAAGCAATGGTTGAAATACCAGCGAAGATAGATGAGAAGGAGTGTAATGAGTTAGTTAAATTAAGTAAAATCTTTTCTTTGTTAGGAGTAGAAACAAAGGCTTTAATAACTAGTTTTGATCCTACTAAAAAAGATGGCGGCGATTATGATGTTAATAATAATAAAATATCAGATGTGTCTTTAGAAGGGGCTTTAAATTATTTAAGAATTAATAAGATGGTTTTCCCTGATATTAATCTCTATAATGTTTATAAGAAAGAAAATATATGTGAATATCAAGAAGAAGAGGTTATAAGAACTAGGTAATTTAAGAATGTAGAAAATATATTTTAAGTATGTTAAACTTAAGACGGAGGAATTATGATAGAGATACTTTTTTGGATACTTTTTGGTTTAGCATTTATAATAATTATTGGTGGTTTTATAACAATGTTAAATCCTAATATACAAGGGAAAATGTTAAGTAAACAAGTTAAATCTTTAAGAAATATGATGGATGAATCGAAAGATACTTTAAAGAGTTTAGCTGATGATATGACGGATATTAATGCTGATAGTATTGAGGCCAGTGCTAGAGCAGTTAAAAAAGGTTTAACGAGTGATGATGTTATATGTGCGCATTGTGGTAAAAAGATAGATAAAGATTCTAAGTATTGTAAATATTGTGGCGATAGAATCTAAAAAAAGAGGCTAATAGGTTATTAAAACTTTTATTAGTTTCTTTTTAATTTATTGCTGGTTATATAATATTTTCTATATTAGAATAATTATGATTTCTGGGTATATTAAACTTATTTTATAAATATTTTTTTCTTGCTTTTTAGTGATATTTTTGATATTTTAAAATCGAAAGATATTAATGATTATATACTTGCTAATAAATTGTTTTATCTTTTAAAATGGAGTAATTAATATGAAAAAAGGTTTAAAAATCGGAATTATTGTTCTTGTAGTTATTATGGGATGTGCTATTATTTTTGGCAGTATTGATAAGAAAAGAGCTTTAGAAAATAAAAGACCAATATTTGCAGTAAGAACTGCTATATATAAAGATGGTGGTTCCAAAGAGTATATGGGATTAGGTTATAAAGTAATTGTTTTTAATACCTTGTGTGGTTATAAAGAGGTTAAGTTTGGTAACTTAAAAATGAATATTAATGATTTCGAACAAGAAACAACAGATTATTGCTCAAAAAATGAACATAAATTAGATAAAGATGCTAGTAGTTTAGATAATGTTAAAGACAAGGTAGTATTAGAATTAAAATCTGGTACTTTAAAGAAAACGAAAGCAACCTTTATCTTGAAAAATAATAGTAACGTTAATATTACTTATGGTAATGAATATAAAATCGAAAAGAAAACTGATGATAATTGGCAAGAATTAGAAGGAAAACTAGCCTTTAATTTACCAGCCTATAATCTTAAATATATGGATAGTGTAGAATTAAAATTAGATTGGAAGAATGGGTATGGTTCTTTAGATAAAGGAAAGTATCGATTAGTTAAGAATGTTTCTATTGAAAATGTTGATGGTTCAAATGAAGAGTTTAATGTTTATGGTGAGTTTAATATAGATTAATATTAAAAATATTAGGAGATATATGAAAATAATTAATAAAAATAACAAATACTTAGTAATAGCAATATTATTATTTATTTTCTGTTTTTTATATAATTGGTATAGAGATATTATTTTACAAATGTTATTTTCTTTAATTGTTATACCGATAATAATACTTTTTCTAATTTATAATATATTCTTAATTTTAACAATAATTGATGTAGTAAAGACTAAAAAGAAAAGTAGTGTTTGTAGCCTTATAATTTATATAATAATTCCCTTATTTAGTCTTTTCTTTCCTTTTAGAAAGTGTAGAGTTAATTTAGAAATGGTACTTTATAAAAATGAAAGAGAAGAAATAATATCCAAAATCAAAGATAAAGAATATACATCTGATGAATATGGTAATATAGCCTTGCCTAAAATATTTAAGAAAGTATCTACTAGTGGTGAAGTTACAGTTTATGAAAATGATAATGATGGTGTTTTAATTTGCTTTTGGATTATGCGAGGAGTTTTATCAGGTTCAGTTAATGTATTCTAGTGGGGCTGAGGCTTTAATATATAAAAATGAAACTGGTCATAAAATTACATATGTAGAAAAATTAAAAGATAATTGGTATTGGGTTGAAACTGATTATTAAAACTTAAGTATAGTAAAATATTATAATTACTATATTTTTTTCTTGTATTTATGAAGATATTATGCTAACTTTTAAGTGTAAATAACAAGAAAGTAGGTAAAAATATGTGTACAGCAATAACTTATAAAACTAAAGATTTTTATTTTGGAAGAACCTTGGATTATGAATTTTCTTATGGCGAAGAAGTAACCATAACTCCTAAGAATTATCCCTTTAAATTTAGAAATGGTAATATTTTAAGTAGGCATTATGCTCTTATAGGAATGGCCCATATTGTTAATGATTATCCCTTGTATTATGAGGCCGTAAATGAGCAGGGATTAGGTATGGCAGGTCTTAACTTTTTCGGTAACGCTGTATATAACGAAGAAAAAAAGGATAAAGATAATATTTGTCAATTTGAACTTATCCCTTGGATTTTAGGAAAATGTGCAAGTGTTAATGAGGCAAAAATTTTACTAGAAAATATTAATATTACGAAAGAAACTTTTAGTAGTAATTATCCAGTATCCCCATTACATTGGCTAATTGCCGATAGTAAGGAATGTCTAGTTATCGAATCAGTTAAGGAAGGCTTAAAAATATATGATAATCCCGTAGGAGTTATGACTAATAATCCAACTTTTGATAAACAATTATTTAATTTAAATAATTATAGGCATTTGTCTAATGAAGAATTACCGAGTACTTTTAGTGATAATTTAAACCTAACAAGTTATAGTAGAGGTTTAGGAGGACTTGGCATTCCGGGGGATGTATCTAGTATGTCTAGATTCGTTCGAGCCTCTTTTGTTAAATTAAATTCAGTAAGTAGTGCTGATGAAACATCAAGTGTAAACCAATTCTTTCACATTATCAACTCTGTTGAACAAGTAAGAGGATGTTGTAAATTAAAAGAAAATACTTATGAAATAACTATTTATAGTAGTTGTTGTAATGCCTCAGAGGGAATTTATTATTATACAACCTATAATAATCATCAAATTAATAGAATTGATATGCATAAAGAAGATTTAGAGGAAGATAAATTAATATCTTACGCTTTAAATGATAGTGAAAATATTAAATTGGTTAATTAGAAAAGGAAATTTAAAATGGAATATAAAAGATTTAATAATACTATAGTAGCAAGAATTGATAAAGATGAGGAAATAGTTACAGAACTACATAATATAGCGATAAAAGAAAATATCAAATTAGCCTCTGTTTTAGCAATCGGCGCCGTTAGTAGTTTTGAGGCAGGAGTTTATAAATTAAGTGAGAAAAAATATTATAAAAATGAATTTGTTGGTGATTTTGAAATAGTTTCCTTAATGGGAAATATAAATACTAAGAATAGTGAAGTTTATACCCATCTTCATATAACTTGCTCTAATGTTAAAGGACAGACCTTTGGAGGACATCTTAATAAGGCATTTGTTAGTACAACTTGTGAGATGATAATAAATATTATTGATGGGTGTGTAGACCGCTTCTATGATGAAGAAATTGGGGTTAATTTATTTAAATTTTAAATAAGAGATTTGAGGTATTAAATGAAAAAGAAAAAATTATCCGTTTCTAAATTAGTTAAAATGGCTTATAAAGAAACTAAAAGAAGTTCCTTGGCTATTTATTTAATTTTGCGTTTTTTAGTTATAGTATGTATGGTTTTACAGTTATTAAAGGGAAATATTAATAATGCTTTACTATGTTTATTATCATTAATTCTTTTATTTGCTCCCTTATTTATTCAAAATAAGTTTGCCATAACTTTACCAAGTGGGTTAGAAATTACTATTTATTTTTTTATCTTCGCTGCTGAGATATTAGGAGAAATTAATAACTTTTACGGGATAATTCCGTATTGGGATACTATTTTACATACTATAAATGGTTTCTTAGCGGCCGCCGTAGGGTTTTCATTAATTGACTTATTAAATAAAAATAGTAAAAATGTTAATTTATCACCCTTTTACTTATGTTTAGTAGCTTTTTGCTTTTCGATGACAATTGGCGTTTTGTGGGAATTTTTTGAATATAGCAGTGATAAATTTTTGGATATGGATATGCAAAAAGATACGGTTGTTAAGAAGATATCCTCTGTGACCTTAAATCCTTCAGGTAAAAATAAAGCCATAGTAGTATCTTCAATAGGAAAAACCGTAATTTATGATGAAAATGGTTATATTTTAGAAACTATTGATGGTGGTTATTTAGATATAGGTTTAAATGATACCATGAAAGATTTACTTGTTAACTTTATTGGGGCGGTAGTATTTTGTTCTTTTGCTTACTTGGCTTTAAAACAAAATAAAAAGAATAACTTTATTGATAAGTTTATTCCTACTAAAGAAAAAAGACCAATGGCATCATCAGTAATAAAAGAAATAGAAGATAGAAAAGAATTGGTAAAATAGACTAGTTATTTAATTAAAATTGTTAGGAGTAGTGTAACTATGTTTAAAGGAAGAATAGATTTTGATAAAACCCCAGAAAATATAATAAAGTATATTGATACTTTAGGAGTAAAATATCATATTTATAAAAAAGGTGATACCAAAGAATATGATTATTTAGATGATAATTCATTTTGTATTACAATAGAAAATCCCTATAAAAGAGATGAAAAGATGTATCTTGATTTATATAATGATGAAGAAGAATATATTTTATCTTATTATAAGTGGCATCGTCATTATGGTAATTTTGCCGATAGTCTTAATTATTTATTTGATGATATTAAAGGTATTTTGGAAAATAGAAAATGTGTTGTTATTACAAATAGTAAAAAAAGATGGCTTACTAGTTGCTTAGAAGAGCATTTTTGTGATAAAAATTATAATTATCGGAAAAATATTGATAACCTTCCTAAAGAATTTATTGAAGAAATTGATACTTTAGTAGGAAATGTTGAGTTTTATTATTGGAATGTGGCTGATAATTTTGAAATAGAAGTGCCAATTAAAGCAAAAAATATTAGTTATTAAGGTAATGCTAAATTTATAATGAACATTATAAGTAAGATGTAAAAATATGCTTAAAAATAAATTAAATATAACAGATGAAATTGAGCTTTCAAAAATAGAAGAAAAGATAACTAAATTAAAAGCATTGGAACTTTATGATAGTGGTAAAAGAAATACTATTGAAGTTGGCCCTTTTAATGGCTTAGCCCAAATTCATAATTATTTATTTAGTGAAATTTATGATTTTGCTGGAAAAATGCGAACAGTGAATATAGCCAAAGGCAATTTTCGTTTTGCTTCTGTTTTATATTTAAAAGATATTTTGAAGACAATAGATGAAATGCCGGAAGATAACTATAATAATATTATTAAAAAATATGTGGAAATGAATATAGCTCACCCTTTTTATGAATGTAATGGTCGTAGCATACGTATTTGGTTAGATTTAATTTTGAAGAAAAATTTAGGACTGGTTGTCGATTGGAGTAAAGTAGAAAAGCAAGATTATTTACTGGCTATGGAAAGAAGTCCAATTAAAGATACCGAAATTAATATTTTATTAAAAAACGCTTTAACCGATAAAGCTAATGATAGAAATGTCTATATGAAAGGTATAGATGCTAGTTATGCTTATGAAGGCTATTCTACTTATAAATTAGAAGACGTCATTTAATTGTCATGAAATCAAATTGAAGGGCGGGTTTAAAATAAAACATTGTGTAGATATTTATTATAGTGAAGAATATCAAGATTATTTCCTTGATGTTGTAAATTGGAGTAATGATATAACTCTAACTAGTATTAGATGAACTACCTCGGCGCAAGCACCGAGGTAGTTCATTTTAATAAAAATCTTATGGTTCAAGATTTTGAAAGACAGCTAACAAGACATCCAATAAAAGATAAAGCTATTTATAATGCTAAGTAAATTAGTCAAAAAAGTAATTTATTTTTTTAGCTTCTTAAAAATAATAAACTAAACCAACAGTCGAGTTCAAAAAAGCTATTTTATAGTATAATGTTTTTAGGAGGTCACCTTTATGGATAATAATCGTATTGGCAAATTTATTGCCCAAAAAAGAAAAGAAAAAAATTTAACTCAACAGCAATTAGGAAAAATGTTATTTGTGACGGATAAAGCCATCAGCAAGTGGGAACGAGGCTTAAGTCTACCCGATATTACCTTACTTGAAAAACTAGCTACTACTCTAGATACCGATATTTATAGTATTTTACAAATTAAACAAGAGAAAAATCTTGACGTTGAAACTATTCTTAATGAAGAAAAAAGAAAAATAAAGGTCCAAGCAAAAAGAAAATTTTTATTGGTAATGATACCAATATTTGTTATCTTTATCATAATTCTTTTTAAATTAATATCTTTTGGTTATGATGTAATGCCTTTAAGATATAATCATTTTGAAGATAAATTAATAAGATTAGGTGTTCCTAAGTTTTCATTTCTAATTAAAAATAATGATACTAATTATTCTTTTAAAAACTTTCGAGGAAAGAATGTTTTAATTAATGAACAAAAAAGTTTTCTTAATACTTTAACTCATTTGACTTGCAATAATACTAACTACTATTATGATTCTGATGCTGATACTACTATAATAGATTATAGTGTAAGAGGTAATATTATTTATAATACCATTTCTTATACTGTTTGGGATGGAAACTATTGTAACGCTAAAGAATTAGAAGAATATTACAATAAGATTGGGGGTATTTCTACTTTCAAAGTCTTAGATGCTGAAGATAGTTCTTTAGAAGTCTATTTTTTACCTGATGTTAAGAAAAGTAAAACTAAAAATGAATGGATAGCTAGTTTACAAATATATTATGAAGTTGATAAGGGTAAACATAAATTTGTAACTTTAGAAGACTCATCAGGTAAGTTTGAGATTCAAAATGACGTCTTAATCTATTATCGTACTAAGATTAATGAGGAGAGTAAGGATATAGAAATACCAAATGTTTCTAATTTTATTATCAAAAATAAGAAGTTAATTTTAAAAGATAATTATTTAAGCAATTATGAACGAGAAATTCTTCTTAAGCCGGTGGGATTATGAGTAAGTTAGCATCTATTTTAAAACAAAATATTTTTCTTACAACGGGTATATTTATAATTATTAATATTATTATAAGCTTTATTCTTTACTTATTTAATATCCGTTTTCAAATGTGGGTAATTAATGGTATCATTTTTTTATCCTTAATTGGTCTAAGTCTTGGCATTATAAAAAATATTTATAAGAAAACATGGTTAGAAAAAATTAACATTATTTGTTCATTAATATGTTTCTTCTTATTTCTAATTTTATTAGTCGTATTTATGCCGTTTATAGCTGTTATTGCTTTATATAAAATACCTATCGAGCATATAACTATGGTAGATAATAAAAAGTATGTGGCTGTTGTTGATTCTTTTATTAAATATGTTGATGTTAATTATTATAACTATTATGGTCCGTTCTTAATGGGAACTAAGGTTAAAATTCATGGTGATTTTGGTAAAATTGACTATGATCCATATCTTAGTAATAAAGACTCTTTAGAAGTTTATTATACTTATTATGATGATAATGGTAATATAGAGGCACGAGCTAGAGATATTTTAAAGAAAGATAATAAAGGTAATTTAATTAGTACTGATAAAGATAATATTTATTCTTTTGATCATTTACCTAATGAAAGTGATTACTATTTATTACCGGAAGAAGCTGAAGTATTATATGAAAAAAAGTTTGATGATACTATCTTAAGATTTACTAAAGTTGGTAATGTCTTAGGACAAAGAATATTAGTAAGTGTTGTAAGAAGTAAGGATAATGGTAAAAATTTCTACTTTATAACCGATAGTAGTGTCCAAGTAAATATTAATGCAAGATATGAATTCTTAACTAAAGAACTTGGCTTTATGGCTAATGATAAGATTTATCTTGATCAACATACAAGTGGTTTAAAAGTTACTAATGATGGTGGTAAAACTTTTCAAGATACTAATTTTATTTATAAGAATACCAATGTTGAATTTATTACAATTGAAGATTTACCTTACTATGAAAATAATATTTTAAAAATTAAATGTTCTGTATATCAAATAAAAAAAGATGGGACTGGTTATGAAGATAAAGAACTTATTTTTATAAGTAAAGATGATGGGGTAAATTGGCAACTAAAATAATTATTGACTTCTTAACTCAAATATATTACGCTTTAAATAGTATAGGAGATAATTGGTTATGAAAAATAATTATAAATTTATGGTAGTTTTTAGTGTAGTAGTTGTTTTCATTATCATGTTTAGTTTCTTTTATGATAAAAGTAATAAAAATAATAGTAAAGAAATAACTACTTATGATAGAAAAGTAATGGATATTAAAAACACTTCTAAAAGTGATGAAGCTTGTATTGATTCTAAAGAAGAATTTTATCAAGATGATAATTATAAATATTCTTTTCCTTGTATGATGAGTAGTAAAATTATTGTTTATTTTAATGATGGTACTCAAGAATATGTAAGAGATGCTTTAAATAATAAAGATATTACCATAAGTGATTTAGATAAATATTCTATAACATATTATAAAGAAGCTAAGTAAATAATGATTAATAATACAAAAGTAAGTTTTAGTAAGGTAAGACTTATTTTTTCTTGTTATTTATAAAGACATTTGTTAAACTAAGTGAGGTGAAAAAAATATGCAAAAACTTATAATTATAAAATATGGCGAATTAACAACGAAAAAAGATAATATTAATTTCTTTTTAAAAGCTTTAAAGAAGAATGTTGAAGATTGCTTAAATAATATACAACATACTACTACTTATGATGCTTCTAGAATGTTTATTAAAACTAATGATTTTGATAAAACAATTGAAAAATTAAAATATGTTTTTGGTATTCATAAAATTACAGTTGCTTATGAACTTAGTAATGATTTAGATACTATTAAAGATAGTTTGCTTACTCTTTTAAAGGATAAAGACTTTAAGACCTTTAAAGTAGTAGTTAAAAGATCTTATAAGAAATATCCTGGTAACAGTATGGAACTAGCAGCTACTTTTGGTAGTCATATCTTAAAAAATATAAAGAATAAAAAAGTTGATGTTCATAATCCTGATTTAGAAGTTAATGTCGAGATAAGAAAAGACTTTAGTTATATTTACTTTGAAGACGTACTAGGTATTGGCGGCTATCCAGTTGGTGTTCAAGGAAAAGGCTTATTAATGTTAAGTGGCGGCATTGATTCTCCTGTTAGTGGTTATATGGCAATCAAAAGAGGTATTAAACTAGAATGTATTTATTTTGAGGCACCTCCTCATACTTCTAAAGAAGCTCGTAATAAAGTTTTGGAATTAGCAAGACAATTATCTATTTATAATGATAACTATGTTAAAGTACATATTATTAACTTTACTGAGATTGAAGAATCCATTTATAAAAATATTCCTAACGATTATTTAATCACTATTATGCGAAGAATGATGTACCGAATAAGTGCCATTATTGCTAGTAGAAGTAATTGTAAAGTTTTAGTTAATGGAGAAAGTATTGGTCAAGTAGCTAGTCAAACACTAAATAGTATGAGTTGTATTAATGAAACTATTAAAATGCCGGTAATAAGACCAGTAGCTTGCTTTGATAAATTAGAAATTATAGAATTAGCGAGAAAAATTGGAACTTATGAAACTTCTATTTTACCTTTTGAAGACTGTTGTACTATCTTTGTTCCTAAACATCCGGTAATTGATCCTGTTTTGAGTAAATGCTATGAGTATGAGGAGTTAATTAATTATAAAGATATGATTCATACTTGTATAAAAACCCAAGAAGTTGTAACGGTAAAGCCAAATGAAGAAAATAGTGAATTTGAAGATATTTTATAAATTTTAAGCACTTAAATTGTGCTTTTTTCTGTATAGAAATATAATTTATAAACATACTAAAAATGGTGAAGAAAGTATGCAAGTAAAATATAGTAAAAATAAAACTAGAGAGTTTATTTATTTAGATGATAAAGAAAAAAGATATAATGATATTATGAATGAATATGGGTATAATTTTGATAATCCTCATATCAATGAAGAGATCTTAGAATTACAAGCTTATAGACCTAAAAATACCGTAAATAAAGATTTTTTTATTATTAAAAGATAGATATTATTTCTAAACTTTAGTATAATGTACTAGAGGTGGAAGAAATGAAAATATTATCAGTAAATGCCGGTAGTAGTTCTTTAAAATTTCAATTATATGAAATGCCTGAGGCTAAAGTTTTAATTTCAGGAATATTTGAAAGAATTGGAATTAATGATGGTATTTATACAATTAAACAAAATGGTAAAAAGGAAGAATATCAAGCTGAATTAAAAGATCATAGTGTCGCTGTAGATATTTTACTTAAGACTCTTTTAGAAAAGGGAGTTATTAAAGATTTAGATGAGATTAAAGGCGTTGGTCATCGTTTAGTACATGGCGGCGATAAATATAATAAATCTGTTATTATAGATGAAGATGTTATGGAACAATTAAGAAAACTTATTCCTCTTGCTCCTTTACATAATCCTGCTAATATTATGGGAGTAGAAGCTTTCCAAAAGGCTATTCCTAATGCCTTACAAGTAGGATGCTTTGATACAGCTTTTCATCAAACTATGGATGAAGATCAATATATTTATCCTGTACCTTATGAATGGTATGAAAAATATGGGATTAGGAAATATGGTTTTCATGGCTTAAGTCATAAATATATTTCCGAGAAAGCATCTGAGATACTTGATCGTAAGTATTGTAATGTAATTGTTTGTCATATTGGATCAGGGGGGTCTATTTCGGCTGTTCGTGATGGTAAGTGTATTGATACGACTATGGGATTTACGCCTAATGCTGGTATTGTTATGGGATCACGTTGTGGTGATATTGACTATTCTATTATTCCTTATATTATGCAAGAAACAGGAATGTCTTTAGAAGAAGTTGATAAGATTTTAAATAAGAAGAGTGGGATGTTAGGTATCAGTGGTATTTCTAGTGACTTTAGAGATATTGAAGCTCAAATTAGTAATGGTAACCATAAAGCTATTTTAGCTCATCATTTATTAGTAAATTCTATTGTAAAATACATAGCTCAATATTATGTTGAACTAGGAGGGTGCGATATGTTGGTATTTACCGCTGGTGTTGGTGAAAACTCTGCCCATGTTCGTCGTATGATTGTTGACAGATTAGGGGCTTTAGGGATGAAAATTGACCGTGATAAGAATGAAGCAACTAGATTTGGTAAAGAAGGAATTATTTCATCTTCAACATCATCAGTTCCTATTTATGTAATTCCAACTGATGAAGAAGTTATGATTGCCAGAGATACTTATAGTTTTCTTATTAACAATTAGTCAGGAGCATTTTTGTGGTAAATCCAATTTATAAAAAGATATATCAAAAGATTAAGAAGTATGACACCATAGTTGTTGCTCGTCATATTGGCCCTGATCCTGATGCGGTAACTACGGAGATTGCCCTAAGAGATAGTATTAGAGAAACTTTTCCAAGTAAGAAAGTCTATGCTGTTGGTAATAGTGTTGCTCGTTTTAAGACTTATGGTACTTTAGATAAAATTAATGAAGATGAATTAGTTAACCCTTTATTGATAGTAGTTGATGTTCCTAATATTTATCGAATTGATGGGGTAACTTTCAGTAAATATACCGAAGTAATAAAAATAGACCATCATCCATTTGAAGATAAAATGGGCGAAGTTGAACTTGTTGATACAACTAGTTGTTCAGCTGCTCAATTAGTTACGGAATTGATATTTAATACAAAGTTAAAAATGCCGTTGCACGTTGCGGAAAATTTGTTTTGTGGAATTGTTTCGGATAGTGATAGATTTTTACTTCCTTATACAACTTCCAAAACCTTTCAATTAGTTAGTCGTTTAATTGCCGAAACTAATTTAGATTTTTCTAAATTATATGTTAAATTGTATGAAAGGCCAATTAATGAAATTAGATTTCAAGGTTATTTAGCCGAGAATTTAATTCTTACGGAAAATGGTTTTGCTTATATTAAAATTGATAATGAATTAATTGAAAAATTTGGCGTTGATAGTGGTACTGCTAGTAATATGGTTAATAATTTTAACTTTATTAAAGAAATTAAAGTTTGGGCTTTCATATCATATGATACCAAAAATAAAGTTTTTAAAGTAAATATTCGTAGTCGTGGTCCGGTTATTAATGAAATAGCTGCTAAATATAATGGTGGTGGGCATGCTTTTGCAAGTGGTGTTAGAACACCGAATGAAGAAGACATTGATAATTTAATAAAAGATTTAGATGAGGCTTGTAAAGTAGAAAAGTAGGGAAATCTGCTTTTTTATTTTGCATAAATTTTTTTTAATGGAGTGTACTATTTTCTAAATAAAAATTCATAGAGTTTAATACTCTATGAAAAAGCTAGGTAAATACGTGGTTGAAATGGATATTTGACTATAAATTTGACTA
>CAKOKQ010000022.1 GCA_934095825.1 uncultured Bacilli bacterium
CTTTTAGCAAAATTCACAAATAAATTTAAAAAAATAGGCACATTCTTTTTAGAACATGCCATTTTGTCAACAATCTGAAACTAAAACCATTTAGTTTTACTTTAAAGAATACTTGTACCATCTTTGCTCATTACTATGTTAATATGGAAATGTTAGAGGGTACTACTTTAAATAGTAAGTTTGTAGCTGTAAGAGTTAATAATGAAGCTATTAATACTTTAGATACTTATAAAGTAGCAAATACTACTATTAATACTTCAACAGAATCAAGAACGATTGCCGAAGGTTATTTGGGAGCTGATGAAGAAGTAGATTATACGGTATCATTCTGGATGGATGAAGATGCTACAATCAATGATGATGTTATGAATAAAGTCTTTAAGTCTAAAATAGTCATTAATTCCGAACCTGGTAAGTATGATCCTGTATCCGCTGGTTATGATACTTTACATGATGCAATACTTGCTAATGAGTATCAAACTACACCAGAGATAGCCAAAACTAAAATTGCAAATAAACAAGAAGTCGATTTATCAAACACTGCTCCAATAATTAAGTGGGTAGAAAAAACAGGAGAAAGTACAACTAAAGAAATAATGAAGCCAGCCGAAAGTGTTATTAAAATTTACAATAAAGATAACGGAACAGGAGATAGGACAACTCAAGCAAGTGATTTGACACTAAATGATACTAAGATGCTTTTATACAAAGTTAGAAATTTTAATAGTAATACATCAAAATATAAAATTTCTGAAATATTATACGCTGATCCAACAACAATAGATTATTCTGGCGATTCTAAATATTACTTTATTGATGAATATATTAGTTATAATAATTCAACTGGTAAATTATATACTTGGAGCGTTAATAATAGTACTGGAATTTATCAAATAACAAGTGCCACAAAATTAACAGGAAAGACGATGTGGCATAATACAACATATGATAGTATAACATATAAAATAAATGGAATTAAATTAACTTCAACAGAATTAGAAAGTGATAAATCTGATAAGGGACTATACCAATCTAATGATGATTACGGTGCGACTTTTTATTATCGTGGTAATGTCAAAAATAATAATGTGTATTTTGCTGGATTTTATTGGCAAATAATAAGAATTAATGGCGACGGTTCAATAAGACTTATATATAATGGCTCAATTAAAAATGCTAGGGGTACTCAACAGATGATAAATTCTACTAGTCAATTTAATAATAAATATAATTCCCCAGCTTATGTAGGGTATATGTACGGTAATCCGGAGGGAACAGTCTTTGATGAAGTTCATGCTAATACTAATAATTCAACTATTAAAATAATAGTTGATGATTGGTATAAAATAAATATACTTGAAGGTGGATATCAAGACTATATATCGATGGCGGCTGGCTTTTGCGGTGATAGAACTTTATACATAGGTGATGGTATAAGAAATGATGCATATAGTTCTTTCGGGGCATTCGAAAGATATACGAGAAACACAGCAAAATTCATATGTTCTAATTCATCACGAGATTTGTATACTGTTGGTAATTCAAATATAGGTAACGGCGCTCTCCAATATCCTGTTGGTTTAATAACTTACGATGAGTTAGTGTTTGCAGGCATGGATAAAAAACATGTAAATAAGTTATCTTATGTTTATTCATCTCAAAGTTATTGGACAATGTCTCCTTCAGAATTTAGTGCTTCAAATAATTATGCTTATGAATGGAATTCGTATTCTGGCGGTTATATAGAGTCAGAGTGGAATGTTACAGGAGAAATTGGCGCTCGCCCAGTCATTAATTTAAAATCTGATGTCAAAATTACTGGCGGAACAGGGTCTGCCAACGACCCGTATGTGGTAGATACAAATAATTAAGTAACTGGGGCCTTAAAAAATATAAATATTTTAGTATGGTTTATTTATAATTCTCTTATCGAAAATGGCCCCAGTTACTTTTTAATGAATATAAAGGAGTTTATTATGCAAAAGAAAAATATAATATTTTTAAATATATCTTTAGTATTAATAATATTACTAGGAATAGGAGTATCTTATTCGATGTGGAATGTTAGTGTATCACAAGATACAAATAATACTGCTTATACGGAGTGTTTTGATTTATCTATAACTAATAAAGAAAATAATATTAATTTAGATAATGCTTATCCGATAAGTGATGATAAAGGAAGAAATTTAGTGCCATATACCTTTACAGTTACCAACACATGCGATATAACTGCTAAGTATTCTATAAATTTAGAAGTCTTAAAAGATTCTACTCTATCTAGTAATTTTATAAATGTAATGATAAATAATTCATCAATAAGATTGTTAAAACAATTTTCAGAAGTGTCAAAAGTAAATACTACTAGTATTGAAAGCAGAAAGATAAGTGCTGGTTATTTAAAATCAGGAGAATCTGTAGATTATTCTTTAAGGCTATGGATAGATTATAATACTACTTTAGAAGATTTAAATAATGAGACTAAAATTTTTAAATCCAAAATAGTTGTGGTTGGTGAACCGATTAAAGACGAAAATTTAATAACCAATAATTTTGATTATACAGGTGCAGAACAAGTATTCACTGCTAAAACAACAGGATATTATAAACTTGAAACTTGGGGAGCGGAAGGTGGATATGGAATAACACAAGGGCTGCATTCTCAAGGAGGCTACGGTGGTTATTCTGAAGGAAAAGTATATTTAAAAGCTGGTGAAAAACTTTACATCAATGTTGGTCAAGGAGGGGTTAATGGTAATGAAGAATATACAAATATTTCTGAAGTGAAAGCCTTAAGAGAAAGCTATAATGGTGGCGGTTCTGGAAGCGTAAATGTTACTTGTAATTGGGGCGGTGGTGGCGGTGCTACCCACATTGCTAAAATATCCGGACTTTTATCAGATTTAGAAAGCTCAAGAAATAATATTTTAATAGTATCCGGCGGTGGTGGCGGAGGCGGAATTTGTACAAACCAAAGCTTAGTGAATGAATATCAAAATGGTGCTTCCTCAGGCGGCTTTATTGGAAATACTGTAAATGGAAGTTGTGCAGATAATGCCCCAACTGGTGGTACACAGACATCTGGTGGAATAGGTCACTATAATGAAGTTAAAGGGTATTTTGGTCAAGGTGGAACTTATGGTTCTGGTGGCGGCGGTGGTTTTTATGGCGGCAGTCATGGCTGGAATTGTGGTTCTGGAGCTGGTGGTGGCTCTAGTTATATAGGAAATTCACTTTTAACAAACAAAGCTATGTATTGTTATAATTGTCAAGAATCAACTGAAGAAAGTACAAAAACCATATCAACTACTTGTAGTGAAGAAACTCCAACCAAAAATTGTGCTAAAAAAGGAAATGGTTACGCTAGGATAACTTTAATAAGTGTTGATGAAAATGAAGAAAATGGTATTAAAAGTACAATCATGAGTCAACTTGATACCACTGGGAAATGTCCTGTTGCTAATGCTGATGGCAATGTGACGCTAACTAGTATTGAATCGACTAGTACTCTACTATGCAGTACTCAAGATAATTATGGAACTTCTTATTATTATCGGGGAAATGTAATGAATAATTATGTTAAATTTGCTAACTTTTATTGGCGTATCGTAAGAATAAATGGTGATGGTTCAATTAGATTAGTATATGATGGTACTTCAGCACATGCAAATGGTGAAGCAAGTGAGGATCGAGTTATTGGCAAGAGTGCTTATAATGAGAAAATTGACGATAATTCCTATGTTGGTTATATGTATGGAACTCCTGTTTCCTCAACCTATAATGAAACGCATGCCAATATTAATGACTCAACAGTAAAAAAATATATTGATACATGGTATGAAAACAATTTAAAAGATACAAAATATGAAAAATATGTTGTAGATAATAATTTCTGTAATGACCGCTCAATTGACGCTAGTCAAGCAAATTATGAAAATACTGGCATTGGAACGGCTTCAACCGCTTACAAAAAATTTTATGCTAAGGTTGACGAATCTGAAAAATATCGTGAAGTCACAATGAAATGTAGTAATCATAATGATAGTTTTAGCGTAAGGGCTTCTTCTTCAAATAATGGTGCCTTAACATATTCGATTGGTCTTTTATCTACTGATGAAACTATGCTGGCTGGTGGATATATTGGCAATAATCAAAACTTTTATTTGAATTCTGGAATTGATTATTGGACAATGTCTCCAAGGGATTTATTAGCTGCTCAAGTTAATATAAATTATGTGAATTCATCAGGAAATGCTGGAATCGCTAAGGATAAAAGCGGAAGTTCCAGCGAATTGTTCGGTGTTAAACCAGTTATCAATGTTCAAGAATACTCCTTTATAGGAGGAACTGGTTCCATAGATAATCCCTATATCTTAGAATAAATGTATTACGGTGTGTAAATTTTATTAAATTTGCACATCTTTTTCTATAGAAAATCATCTTAAGTTGATATATAATTAAAAGGTAAAGAAAAGAGGTAAAATATGAGAAAAATAGTTGATGGCAATACTGCCTGTAGTAATATTGCTAATCTATTTACAGAAATTGCATCAATTTATCCTATTACCCCATCTAGTCCGATGGCCAGTAATATCGATAATTTAAAATTAAAAAAGAAAAATTTATTCAACGAATCAGTTGAGGTTGTAGAAATGCAAAGTGAGGCAGGTGCTGCTGGTGCTATGCACGGAGCCCTTATTAGTGGTTCTCTTGCTACTACTTTTACAGCATCTCAAGGCCTTCTCTTAATGATTCCTAATATGTATAAAATTGCTGGCGAAGGTTTACCGGGTGTTATTCATGTAGCTGCTCGTACTGTTGCAACTCACGCCTTATCAATCTTTGGTGATCACAGTGATATTTATGCCACTAGAGGAACAGGATTTGCTATTTTAGCATCTACTAATGTTTTTGATGCCCAAAACTTAGCAGCCGTTGCCCACTTATCAACCATTGAAGGAAGTGTTCCCTTCTTACATTTCTTTGACGGCTTTAGAACTAGTCATGAATTAAATAGTATTGAAGAACTACCCGATGCAGAACTTTTAAAATTAATTGATTTTGATAAAGTAAATGCTTTTAAAAAACATGCCTTAAATGTTGGCTGCGGCTACCAAAGAGGTATGGCTGAAAATGAAGATATTTATTTTCAAAGTGTTGAGGCTCGTAACACTGATTACTTAAAGATTCCTGATATCGTAAATAACTATATGGAAAAAATTAATGGTATTATGCATACTGATTATAAACCATTTAATTATTATGGTTCTGATACTGCTAAGTATGTAATTGTCGCTATGGGAAGTGTTTGTGATACCGTAAAACTAACTATTGATGAACTAAATAAAGAAAATAATGTTTATGGGTTAATTGAAGTCCATTTATATCGTCCATTTAGTCCAGATTACTTAACCAAAGTTTTACCAAGTACAGTAGAAAAAATAGCCGTTTTAGATAGAACTAAAGAATCAGGTAGTATTGGCGAACCATTATACTTAGATGTTGTTGCGGCACTTCACGATAAAAATATTCAAATTGTTGGTGGCCGTTACGGCTTATCTAGCAAAAATACGACTCCAAGTGATATCGCTGGCGTTTATAAAATGTTAGCAACCACACTTAAAAACAACTTTACTATTGGTATTAATGATGATGTAACTAATTTAAGTCTAGAAAAAGTACCAATGGATATTGAAGTTTGTGATAAAGAACTAATTATTTATGGTTATGGTTCGGATGGTATGGTATCAACTTCTAAAGACATCATGCATTATCTAGGCGAAGAAAAAGACCTACATGTTCAAGGCTACTTCCAATATGATAGTAAAAAATCTGGTGGGGTAACGGTATCTAATCTAAGAATGTCTAGTAAACCAATTAATGCTCCTTATTATGTTCTTCATCCATCATTACTAGTTATTACTAAAGATGCTTATCTAAAAGATTTTGATATGTTTAGTAATTTAAAAGAAAATGGTATTTGTTTAATTAATACTAATAAAAAATCTCATGAATTAGATGAAGTTTTACCTAATAAGGCTAAAGAATTAATTAAAAATAAAAATATTAAAGTATTATTAATTGATGCTGATAAGATTGCTTTAGAAAATGGTATTAAGGGTAAAATTAGTAAAATTATGGAAATTGTCATCTTAAAACTAATGGGATTTAATGATGCCGAGGATTATATTAAAGATTCTATTAGGAAAAAATTTGGGACTAAAGGTGATGATATTGTTAATGCTAATATTAATTCCTTAAGTAGTGCGGTTAAGAGTGTTATCTTAGTTAAAGGAGAATTTAAGACTAAAGAAGAAGTAGAAACTCATGACGATATCTTTACTCTAATTAATAAAAGAGAAGGGGATAATTTAAGAGTATCTGATTTAATGGCTTATAAAAATGGTATTTTCCCTAATGGCTTGGCTGCTAATGAAAAACGCAAAATTGCTAATATGGTTCCAAAATGGATTAAAGAAAATTGTATTCAATGTGGAATGTGTGCTACTGTTTGTCCTCACGCTGTTATTCGTCCAATTATAACGGAGGCTAAGGATGAAGAAAAAGGTATTAAAGTTCTAGGACATACGGATTATAATTATGAAATAGTTGTTAGTGAAGCTGACTGTACTTCTTGTGGTTTATGTATCAATGCTTGTCTTGGTAAGGCTGGTAAGAAGGCTCTAGAATTTGGGGAAGCCACATATGAGTCTCAAGAATATGCTGATAAGATGTTTAAAGACCATCAAAACCCTGAGCTATATGATAGGTTTACTTTAAAAGGTGCTTCTTTAAGAAAGCCATGCTTCGAGTTTAGTGGAGCTTGTGCTGGTTGTGGGGAAACTCCATACTTAAAAATGTTAAGTCAATTATTTGGAGAAAAATTAGTTATTGCTAATGCTACCGGTTGTTCATCAATTTATGGCGGTTCGGCGCCATCAACGCCATACTTAATTCCTTGGGCTAACTCTTTATTTGAAGATAATGCCGAATTTGGTTACGGTATGTATTTAACTTATAAGAATACAACAAAGCGTATTCATGATATTATTACAAAGTCAATTGATTGTGTAAATGATGAAGTTAAAGAGTTACTAAATAAATGGTTAGAAAACGAGACTAACTATGATGTAACTAAGAAAATAGTTAATAAATTACAAACGATGGAAATTCCAAAAGACTTAAAAGATATCCTAGAATATATGGTTGCTCGTAGCGTCTTCATCGTCGGTGGTGATGGTTGGGCTTATGATATCGGTTTTGGTGGTATCGATCATGTCTTATCTAGTGGCGAAAATGTTAATGTTTTAGTCCTTGATACCGAGGTTTACTCTAATACTGGTGGTCAAGCTTCAAAATCTAGTCGGGTTGGCGCTGTTGCAGAATTTGCTAACATGGGTAAAAAGACAGCGAAGAAAGACTTATTTAGAATAGCGATGTCATATCCAAACTGTTATATCGGTAGTATTTCCTTTGGCGCTAACTTCATGCAAACAATTAAAACCATGAAAGAAGCTGAATCTCATAATGGACCAAGTTTAATTATTTGTTATTGTCCATGTATTGAACAAGGTCTTCATGGTGGCATGTCTAACTCTATAAGTGAAGAAAAATTAGCTGTTGAATGTGGTTATGTTAACTTAATGCGTTATGTCCCAGAAGATAAAAAGTTATATATTGATTCTAAAGAACCAGATTTCACTAAATACGAAGACTTCTTAAAAAATGAAGTAAGATATAGTAGTTTAATGAAAAAAGATAATAACCTCGCTAAAGAGCTATTAGATATTCAAGTAAATAATGCTAAAGAAAGATATAACTTCTATAAAGATATGGCTAGTAAAAACTAAAAAAGTATATTAAAGATGTAGATTATTGTTATCTATGTCTTTTTCTTATCTTATATTTTGAAGATATAAATTTATTTTCTAGAGTACAGAAAGGAATAAATTTTATTAAAAAAGTTATATTTTAGTTAAAAATAGTCTATTTTAATAATTTTCATTGAACAAAAGTGCCAAAAACGGCAAAAAAGTTCAATGAAAGAAAAGTAGATATTTCTTATACGACATCGCCAATATCTGAGTATATCGGCTCTCATGTTTATGAAATTATTGGCATTCCCGTTCATAAAACAATGCTAGGCATAAAAGATAAAAAAGTAGTAGTAGCTTGTAAAGATTTCAGAAAAAATCCTAGTACCTACTTTTTTGATGATTTTAATTCTATTAAAAATGATTATGTAGAAGGATTAGATGAAAATTAGAATCTACTTCTTCCAGCAGTAGTCTTGGTATTAGTTTAGAAGAGACTATGATAAATGGATTATAATCCTTTATTTCTAAAAATGCCTGTTTTAAAAGAACGCTTTTGGGATATGTTTGTTATTGATGCTTTAATTGGTAATAACGATAAAATAACGGCAACTGGGGCGTGCTTGTAAATGGTAATACTAACGAAACTACAATAGCGCCAGTTTTTGATAATGGGGAGGCCTTTAATACTAAATCTAGTGATTTGAAGATAGAGGCTATCTTTAAATGATAATAATAGATTTGTAGAAAGTGCCTATAAATCTAGAACTTGTATTTTTGAAGAAAATGCAAAGCAAATAAATCCTTTTAAATATATTGAGTCTTTACAAAATAAGGAATGTAATGAAGACTTAATAAGAATAGTACCTAAGATTAATCTAGATAAAATAATTACTATGATTAATGAAATACCAGAAGAATTTGAAGGAATAACTATCATAAGTAAAATAAGAAAAGAATTTTATATTAAATGTTTAAAGTATCGTTATGAAACTTCTTTATATCCAACTTATCTAGAAGCTTTAAAATTAGAAAATATGTAATTATAAAAAAAGTAACTATCTTAAATAAATAATTAGACTAGTTATTTTTTTATGGTATAAAATCAGGTATTCTTAGATATTTTAAATAGAAAAATTCATAGAGTGTTAAACTCTATGAAAAAGAAATTACGAATCTTTGTTCTTAACTTATAGTATAAATATACCACATGTAGGGGTTAAATTCCATATAATTTTCTTAGAAAAAGATTTTTTTATAGTCAAATTTCTGGTCAAAAATTTACAAATAAAACCTAGATAATTACTGGCTTTGCAAGGTACTTTGTTGTCATATATTTTAGATTTTATTGTAGTCAAATTTGTGGTCAAATAGCTTTTGGGGCCAGTATTTACCTAGGCCTTTCATAGAGTTTAACACTCTATGAAAAGTGTAAAGTTTATGTAAATACATCAATTGAAATTACTGATTCTTTATTTTAAATGTAACTGTAATAGAAGGATTTTGATTATATTATGAAAAAATTTAATAAAGATAAGTATTTAAGAAAATTAAAGATTAAAAGATATTGGCATACTAATTCTAGATACTTTTATATAGGTATACCTTGTTTATTATGTTTAGTACTAGGTATTTATTTTGCTTATTCTAAATTTTTTGTGACAGGTGAAGAAGAGGTAATAAGAACAACTGTTGGCGAGTTTATCTATGGTGATATTATTATGACACCTTATATAGATGGACAGTATTCTAATACTTTTCCCGAGAAGAAAACAGGTATTAATGTCGAAAAAGTAGTATGTGATAATGGCGTTACAGCCTCATGGGATGAGGATAAATGGGGATTATATGTAACTAATTTAAGTAAAAGAACTAAATGTAGTGTTTATTTTGTAACGCCTAATAGTTGTGGTATCAATGATAATGTAAGTTGTATTAATTCAAGAGAAGGTCTTGCTAATTTAGCAAATGAAGTTAATAATGGCGATAATAAATCTGGTAAAATAATCTATTTAACAAGTGATTTAGATTTAGGTGGTAAGTTTGATGGTGATGGTAATGCTTTAGATGGTAACATTTCTTGGACACCAATAGGTACAGAAAATAATCCTTTTTCTGGTACATTTGATGGTAATGGTCATATTATAAGTAATATGTATATTAATGCAGATGATAGTGCGGCCTTTTTTTATAGAGTCGTTAATTCTTCAATAAAAAATCTTGGGATAGAGAATTCTTATGTGCAAAGTAAAAATGGTGCAGCTAGCGCACTTATATCCACCGCCGTTTATACAAAAGTCCATGCCGTTTATGCTTCAGTTATGTTAAACGGTCAAAAAATGACTTCTGGTTTAGTTTCATATGCCACAGGTTTGAATATTAAGAATTCTTATAATACTGGAAATATTACATCAAATGATAAACAATTTGGAGCAGGAATTATTGGATATTTAGGGTTAGATTCTTCCGTTGTTGAGAATTGTTATAATTTAGGAAATTTAAGTGGTGGTACTCAAAGCGGTGGTATTGTTGGTGGACTTCAAGGCGTAGTTAAAAATACTTATAATATTGGAAATATTACTGGCAATTCTGGCAGAGGAGGTATTGTGGGGCAAATTTATACTTTAACTTCTCCTACTGTTATGAATAATTATAGTGCTGGTATAATCAATGATGGAGGTGGAATAGTAGATAGCTATTTTGGAGATAAAAAAGATTATTTAATTCAAAATAATTTTTATTTGCAAGGTTCAGCTAGTTATGGAGTCTCGTTTTTGCAATCTAATATTGGTGCTGAACCTTTATCAGAAGATGAAATGCCCAGTGTCATATCTGTAATTAACGGAGATAATGCTTTTGTAGAAGATACTAATAATATAAATAATGGTTATCCAATTCTTAAATGGCAAGCAGAAAGAGAAAACAATTAAAAGCAATTTATAGTACATAATAGTGCTGTAAATTGCTTTTTTTAATAAAATAAGTATATAACTGATCATTTCAGGACATACTTATTAGCTCGTTAAAAAATTCATAGAAGTTAAAACTCTATGAAAACCAAAATACGCGTTTTATTCTTAATTTATAGTATAAATATACCACATAAATCCGCTTATTTCCATAAAAATTTGTTAGTTAAAAATCAAAATCATGGTCAAAAATATGGTCAGAAAGATATTTGCCAAGCCTAGGTAAACACTGGCTTTGAAGCACTTTTTGTAGTCAATTAAATTAAATTTATTATGGTCAAATTTATGGTCAAATGGCCCTTGAGACCAGTGTCTACCTAGGCCTTTCATAGAGTTTTAACCTCTATGAAAATTTAAGAAATTTAAAATCCAAATTTCGACAAAATATTCTTGTTCTTAAAAGTATGATAGTAGTAAGGACAATTATTTATGAAAAGGTTTAATAAAGATAAATATTTAAGAAAATTAAAGTTAAAAAGATATTGGCAGACTAATTCTAGATACTTTTATATAGGTATATCTTGTTTATTATGTTTAGTACTAGGTATTTATTTTGCTTATTCTAAGTTTTTTGTAGCCAGTGAAGAAGAGGTAGTAAGAACAACTGTTGGGGAGTTTATCTATGGCGATATTATTATGACTCCATATATAGATGGACAATATTCTAGCACTTTTCCCGAAAAGAAAACAGGTATTAATGTGGAAAAAGTAATCTGCGATGGCGATGTTAGTGCCTCATGGGATGAGGATAAATGGGGATTATATGTTACTAACTTAAGTAAAAGAACTAAATGTAGTGTTTATTTTGTGACACCTAATAGTTGTGGCATTAATGATAATGTTAGTTGTATTAATTCTAGAGAAGGTCTTGCTACTTTAGCAAATGAAGTAAATAACGGTGATAATAAGTCTGGTAAAATAATCTATTTAACAAGTGATTTAGATTTAGGTGGTAAGTTTGATAGTGATGGTAATGCCTTAGATGGTAATATTTCTTGGACACCAATAGGGACATATTCTAATCCTTTCTCTGGTACATTTGACGGAAACGGACATATTATTAGTAATATGTATGTTAACTTAGATAAAATCACTGGATTGTTTAATTATGTTTTATATGGCAAATTAAAAAGTTTTGGTATCGAAAGTTCGTATGTTTATACTTCAAACGAAGGAAGTGCTGCTATTGCTGGTACTATATCAAGCGGAACTATTTCTGGTGTATTTAACGGTGCTGTAGTAAAATCATCTAGCTCCCCATCTGGTATAGTAAGATCATTGGTGACTTCTACATTAAAAAATAGTTATAATAAGACCAATTTAATATCGAATCATGGTCAATTTACAGCTGGATTAGTAGGTTATGCTTCTAACCACAGTTCTGAAATTAAAAATAGTTATAATTATGGCGATATAATTAATGGCGGTTATGAATCCGGTGGAATAGTTGGCGGATTGCAAGGCAAAGTTGAAAACACATATAATTATGGCAATGTTAATGGCTATGGTAGGAGTGGCGGTATAGTTGGTCAGATGTATGACACAACATTTCCAAGTATTTATAACTCATATAATTTTGGTACAATCAATGGTGGTGGAATAGTTGGAAATATTTATTTAAACTCCACAGAAAATTATAAATTATCTAGTAATTTTTACTTGAAAAGCAGTGCTAATTATGGAGTACAAACTAATAATACAACTTTTGATTATGGCGCTGAACCTTTATCTCAAGAAGAAATGCCTAGTGTAATATCGGTAATAAATGGTGATAATGCCTTTGTAGAAGATACTAATAATATAAATAATGGTTATCCTATATTAAAATGGCAAGCAGAAAGAGAGAATAACTAATATGAAAAACAGATGTATATTATTAGTTATTATATTATTT
The DNA here is from genome assembly GCA_934095825.1 of uncultured Bacilli bacterium. Next base: position 12,678 of record CAKOKQ010000022.1, read on the forward strand.
ATAAGTATTATAATATTATCAGTAAATAGTAATAATAAATATTTAGTTAATGAAGAATCTCTTGCTACTTATATAGATGGAGAAAAAACTGATAGTTTTCCGGCTAAGGGGACAGTAGCTTTTTCTAAAGCTGATTGTGATAATAATACTAATATCGAGTGGGGCAATGATACTTGGGGATTATATGTAACTAATTTATCTAATAAAGTTAAATGTAATATTTATTTTAAAACTGGAGAAAATGCTGTAACTAAGGTAACTAATTTAGCCAGTAGTGATACTACTAATATGGCTAGTGATGATCCTGATAATAATATCAGATATATAGGGGCTAATCCTAATAATTATGTTTATTTTAATTGTAGTGATTATGCTAATCAAACTAGTGATACTTGTGAAAAATGGCGTATTATAGGAGTATTTAATAATATTGAAAAAGAAGATGGAACTAATGAAAATCTTATTAAAATAATAAGAAATGAGAGTATTGGAAATTATTCTTGGGACAGTTCAGAACAATCTATAAATGGTGGCTATGGTGTTAATGATTGGACAACATCTGATATTATGAAATTATTAAACTCAGAATATTCTAATTTTAAAGTTAATGGTTCCTTATATTATAATGGTTCTAAAGGCAACTGTTATATTGATTTTATTAATACAACTGAGGCTTGTGATTTTACTACTACAGGCTTAAAAAATAATAGGACAAGAAAAGCAATCGAAACTGTGCTATGGAAAATTGGGGGTGTTAGCAATTTTGATACCTCGGATAATGGCTTGGTCAGTCATTGGTATAGTTATGAAAGAGGTACTAATACTTATAGTGGAAGGCCAACATCTTGGATTGGTAAAATCGGCTTAATGTATCCAAGTGATTATGGCTATGCTACTTCCGGCGGCACCGGTGCTGATAGAAATACTTGTTTACAAAAAGAATTATATAAATGGGATACATTGGAAGATTGCTATAATAATGATTATATTTTTAATGGGTCTTACCAGTGGACTATGATTCATTACGCAGGTAATGCTATTCATGTTATCGGAATACGCAATACCGGCTATGTTCGTGATGTTAGTGGGGCAAGTTACAATGACACTATCCGTCCGACATTATTTTTAAAATCCAACATCCTAATCACTTCCGGCGACGGCTCTTCCAACACCCCATACCAACTAGGATTATAACTATTTTTGTTTACAAATATAATAAAATTAAGACCCTTTAATTAGAGTCTTATTTTTAAATGTATAAATTTAATTTTACTGGTTATAATAGTCATTTTATTATTGATTTTCATAGAGTATGCAACTCTATGAAACTGTAATTTCAGGTCTTATTTTTAACTTATATATTAAATATACCATAGTTTTTAGGCTTTTTAAAGAGGATATTTTTAATCTTTATAGTCAAATTTCTAGTCAGAATATATTAGTTCAATCCCTGTATTTATAGGGCTTTGCAAGCTTATTAATAGTCAAATAAATTAATTTTATTATAGTCAAAATTTCTAGTCAAATTATTATTAATCTTAGGTAAATACGGGTCTTGCGACCTTTTTTTCATAGAGTTGCATACTCTATGAAACCGAAAGTGCGTTATTTTGAGTTCTCAACGCACATATTTAGGTAATTATTTCTAAAAAATTGTAAATAATAAAAGTAGTTAGGATATTTAATATGCAAAAGAAAAGTAAGATTAGTATATTTATTATTGGATTAGTTATAGTTTTAACAAGTATAGGTTTATCTTATGCTTATTGGAAAACTACTATAATGGGGGCTAAAGGCAATAATGTTACCTCTGGTTGTTTTAATGTTGAGATGATTAATCAAAAAGATGAGATAACTTTAGGCAGTACTTTTCCCATAACTGATGCTGAAGGTTTAAAACTAAAACCATTTAGTTTTACTTTAAAGAATACTTGTACCATCTTTGCTCATTACTATGTTAATATGGAGATGCTAGAAGGAACGACTCTAAATAGTAGATTTGTAGCTGTAAGAGTTAATAATGAGGCAATTAATACTTTAGATGCTTATAAAGTAGCAAATACTACTATTAATACTTCAACAGAATCAAGAACGATTGCCGAAGGTTACCTAGGAGCCGATGAAGAAGTAGATTATACGGTATCATTTTGGATGGACGAAGATGTCACCATCGATGATGATGTTATGAATAAAGTCTTTAAATCGAAAATAGTTATTGTATCAGAACCTGGTAAGTATGATCCGGTATCGGCTGGTTATGATACATTACACGATGCGATACTTGCTAATGAGTATCAAACTACTCCAGAAATAGCTAAGACTAAGATTGCTAGTAAACAAGAAGTTGATTTATCAAATACTGCACCAGCCATTAAGTGGGTTGAAAAAACCGGGGAAAATGTTTCTTTGAATTCTTTAAAAATAGCTTCTTCCTCAATAAAAATTGACAATCAAACTAATAATTTAACACAGAATGATACTAAATTAA
>CAKOKQ010000023.1 GCA_934095825.1 uncultured Bacilli bacterium
AAATTTTAATAGAGGTAATTATTTATGAAAAAGATATATTTTTTATTAGTCTTACTTGTTTGTCCCTTTTCAGTCTTTGCTCTTGATTTAGCTAGTAATGCTAAGAGTGCTATTATCATGGAACCGACTACTGGTAAAGTTATATTTGAAAAGAATAGTAATGAGCGTTTAGAACCAGCTTCTATGACTAAAATTATGACTCTTTTACTGACATTTGAGGCCATTGATAATGGTAAAATTTCTTTAGATGATATGGTAACCATTTCTAAAAGAGCGGCCGATATGGGTGGGTCCCAGATGTTTTTAGAAGCTGGTAGTAACATTCGTTTAGAAGAAATAATTAAAGGCGTTAGTATTGCTTCTGCCAATGACGGTGCTATTGCCCTTGCTGAATATATTGGCGGTAGCGTTGAAAATTTTGTGGATATGATGAATAAAAAAGCTGAAGATTTAGGACTTTCAAACACCCATTTTATTAATCCTCATGGTCTTCATGCGGATAATCATTATAGTTCGGCTTATGATATGGCAATTATGGCTGCTAACTTAATTAATCATGAAAAGATATTGAATTATACTTCAATTTATGAAGATTATTTTAATAAACCAGATGGTTCTAGAACTTGGCTGGTTAATACCAATAAACTAGTTCGCTTTTTTAAAGGAGTTGATGGTTTAAAAACTGGTTACACTAAAGAAGCAGGTTACTGTTTGACCGCTACCGCTAAGAAAAATAATGTGCGTTATATTACCGTTGTTATGGGGGAACCATCCAGTGATATTAGGAGTAGTGAAACAACTAATATGTTAAATTATGCTTTTAATTCCTTTAAACTTAATACGATTTTAGATAAAAATCAAGAATTAGGTAATATCTATATTGATAAAAGTAAGCAAAAGACTGCCAAAATCGTTGTTAAAAACCCTGTTACTGAACTAATTAGTAAAGAAAAAGATGCTCCAAGCTACACTTATAACTTAAAAGTTGGCAAATTAACCGCTCCCATTAAAGCAGGTACCAAAGTAGGTACTGTAGAAATATTAGATAATGAAGGTTTAATTGTTAGAGAAGAAGATGTAACAACTTTATATAATATTGAAAAATCTAATCTTTGGGAAACTTTTTTAGAAAATTTCTTAACTATTATTAGGGGTAAGAAAATAAATAAAATTTAATATGACTATTTTAGAACTATTTCTTATTGCTGTTGGTCTTGCTTGTGATGCTTTTGTAGTATCTATCACTTTAGGTCTTAAATATCAACATCTTAATCTATTAAACAAATTAAAGATTGCTTTTACCTTTAGTACTTTACAAGTTATAATGCCTATGTTAGGGTTTTTGGTTGCTTACAATTTTAATTCTAGTGTTACTTTCTTAACAAAGTTTATTGCCTTTCTTATCTTAAGTTTAATTGGTCTTAATATGGTAATTAATAAAGAAGAAGATTTAAATTATAATATTAGTCTTAAAAATCTTCTTATCTTGGGAATAGCTACTTCTCTAGATGCCTTTGCTGTTGGTTTATCCTTTGCTTTTTTAAAAGTTAATATGTTTCTTTCTTTAAGCTTAATTGGGCTTGTTACTTTTCTTATGTGTTTTATAGGTCCTTACCTAGGTAATTATTTTGGTAGTAAAATTTCTAATAAACCTCAAGTAGTAGGGGGGATTATCCTAATTATAATAGGCTTTAAAATCTTAATCTTTTAGATTTAAATATTTTATTTAAGTCTTTTTTTTGCTATACTTTAATCATAGGAGATACTTATGAATAGTGAAATTATGATTGCTAAAAAAAATATAAACAGATTAAAAGAATTAGAAGAAGAATTAAAAAAATTAAGAGAAGAATATGATTATATTCCTAAAGATTATAGTGTGATAGCTCTTGATAAGATTAGTAAAGAACTTTCAGAAAGGTTATCTAATTTAGAAACTCGTCTTGTAACATCAGAAAAAAAAGAAATGCTCGATGAATTAGTAGCATTAAAAGAAAAGTTAATATTGCAGCAAGAAAACTTTGATAAATATAGAAAACTTAATAAAGAAAAGGAAGATTTACTTTTAAGCGTTTCCTTAAGCGTTAATAAATCAGTAGAAACCTGCTATGAAGAAATATTTAGTGATGTTTTGAATCATTCTTCTAATATTGAAAATTTTTTAAATGATAAGTGTTTGGCTAGTCCCAAAATAAAAGTGCCATTTATGGTAGCACTTCTTACACATTCTAGTGATGAAATATATTTTGAAGTAACTAAAATTGCTCCTAATTTAAGTGATAATGCCAAGCAAAATGTGAAAAAATATATTGAAATTTATCACAATAAAATAAAAAACAATCTTGTTTTATCGGATACTGCTTTGGTAAATCTTTTAGAAACTAATACTGGTCGTAACATAATGGCTCAAACAAGAATTAATGATAAATCTTCTTCTATTAAAGATAAATATCGTCATCTTGCTAATAGACTATGTCATAAAATTTTTAAAATAGGAAGCCTAACAACTGTTTTAACAACGCATTCGGCTAAGGAAGTAATAAGCCTTATTAAAATCAAACAAAAAGATGGTGGCTTACAAGAATTTAATACATTAGGATTATCAGAAAGAGATGGTTTGTTTAATCATATTAATTATACGGAAGCTAATTTACAAAAAGAGATAGAAAAAGAAATGCTCGATAAAAATATTGCTATTAGTACTAATTATAAGAAAAATAAATATGATATTATTTCTGGAAATCCATTTAGTTACTCCTTTGATAATACTCCTATAAGAAGATTTAATGATAATTCTGGCTTTGTAAGAACTATAAATGATATGCAAATTTCCAATTTTTCTACGGCTAATATCGAAGAATTTATTGGCAAAAGTTTTGCTTCTTCTAAGGTGCCCCGTGATACTAAAAAAGAAATGGTTGCTGCTATTTTAGATAATTTAGAATTATGCTATGATATGTTTAAAAGTTATTATATGAGTAAAAATGAGCCGATGTCATCTTATATGATATTAACAAATGATTTAGAAAACTTGATTCGTTTAAATCAACCTTTAAATGATACTAATATTCCTCATTTATTGGGCATACCTAGTAGTAGAAATCGTAATACTAGAGCTCTTAATTTGCCAATTGAAACATTAAAGTTTTTAGAATTAAATCCAGATGAGTATTACTCAGCAAAGAAAGTTTTGGAAAGTATTTTATTGCATAAAGATGATATTATTGAAAAATGTGTTTGCGGTTGTATTCGTGGTAAGGATGGAACTCTTTATGAAATGCTTCCTTGGGAAAAAATAATTTTAAAAACCAATGCTTTTATTCGTGGTGATTTCTTTAAATCTACTTCTATTATAGCCGTTCTTAATTCTAAATCTTATATGACTAAGCCAAATGAAGAGATTAATGCTGTTGCTATTAATAGTACCTCTTTTGCAAGTAGTATGCCCCTGCAAACTAATTGGAACAGTGATTATGAGTTGAGTGCCGAAAATTTATATGATTTAGCCCTTGACAATCGTAAAGCCGATTTGATTTTAAAAGGATTAATTACTGAGTTAAAATCTGAGGCTCAAACTTATTCAGCGTGCCCAAAAGGCCGCGGTAATGGACAAAGGTATGCCCCAACAGTATCTAGAATAAATGGAGTTGTTACTAATGAATCTTTCATTGGCGAAAGATTAAAAGATCAACATGGTATGCCTATTAGAACTTTAAATAAAGCCCGCAATTTATTAGAAATTTTAAATGCCGAAAGTGGCGGTGCTACATTTGCTATCCAAAATGAAAATGGAAATTTATCTTATAAATCCCTTGAAGCAAATATAGCTTTGTTAGAAAATTTAATTTTTTCTTTTAGTGATGTTAAGCAAGTAATAGAATTATCAGAGCAAATTATAGATCAATTAAATAACATTTATGGTCTTTCTAAAAAGTATACAGATGATATGGGTGATGATACTTTAAGACCGAAAGGCCGATAAAGATAATGATTTTAAAATAAAAAATAGCATTTTAATCTATGCTATTTTTTATATACCTAATAAAGTTTTCGGCTACTAAACTTCTATTATCCAGATTCCAAATCATCCCTAAATACTTATTCTTTAAAGGTACTTCTATATCCAATTTAAATAGATTGCCATTTTGTAAGTCTTTTTTGATAAATTCTTCTGTTAGCATCCCAATTCCAAAACCAGCTTCTGTAAATTCTTTAATTAAAGTATTACTACCAAACTCCATTTCTGGCTTAATACTAATATTATTTTCAATACAATAATCATCTAAACTAATTCGGGAAGTCGCACCCTTTGTTAAAACAATTAAAGGTAAAGCCTCTAAATCATTTATTTTTATTTCTTTATTCTTTAGGTCATTATAATTATTATTAGCAACAAAACAGTCATGTAATTCTTTTATGTTTAAACTAGTAAAATCAGCAGGTAAATTAATTGGCAAATTAGTAAATATAACATCAATTAATCCGTTTTTAGCTTTTTTTATTAAATCACTAGTTTTATCCGTAAATACTCTAATACTTATTTTAGGGTATTTTTTATGGAATTCTTTTATATATGGCATTAAAAACTCACCAATAATCGTTTTGCTAGCCCCAATATTTATAATACCTGATTCCATACTTGTTAAGACTTCCAAATCATTTTCAGCCGAGTATATTAAATCCATGGCTTCTTTAATTTTTTTATAAAGCACTTGTCCAGCTTCGGTTAAAAGAACCCCATCTCTTCTTCTAATAAATAATTGGGTGTTAATTTGTTCTTCCAATGTTTTAACCGCTTTACTGATAGCCGGTTGACTTATTAACATCTCATTAGCAGCCCTAGAAATACTTTTGTTTTTGGCTACTATATAAAATACTTTATATAATTCTAAATTAACATTCATGGCAAACCTCTTTTTTTGATATAACTAAAAGTTATATTGCATATAAAAAATATATATTTTAATTATAGCACGATTTGATATAAAATACTATTGCTTTTAAAAAAAAGAGCAATATTTTTATGAAAGGAAGTTGCGGAATGGAAAAATATATAAATTGTCTTTATAAACAATTCTTAGCAACCGTTGGTTGTAAACATGTAGAAAATAATAAAATTAACTTTGATGAATTTTGCCACTGGCTTGCTAAAAATAAGTTGTTATTAAAGGAATACAGTGATTACTTGGAATATTTAAAAATTGATTATGATGATTTTGATACAGTCGAAGTTGGCAAAGGGCGTTATGATACATTAGCAACCGAAGATATGGTAATTATCTCACCATATGGCAATACCTTTGCCACTGGCGATGCCGAATTTTTTATTAAAAATAATTTACCTTATGCTTACACTGCTGACATAATTATTAAGTTAATACAAAAAAGATTTTTAACGCATAATCCTTATACAGCGTCCGAAATTACTGAATGGTATAAATTGCATAACAACGGTCGCTTGATAAGTATTGGGATGTTTGGCTTAACTTATGATAAAAATGCCAAAGAAAAAATAGCGTTACTCCAAAATTTAGCTAAAAAAATGAATGATGATTATACCATTGATTATGATACCGATAATGATAGATACTTTTGTACTTTAAATAGTAGAAGTTATGTCAAAAGACTAGTAAAAACAAAACATTAACAAAAATAAAGGGGGAATTGAAAATGTTAAGAAATAAAAAAATTTTATTAAGTTACGAAAAACAAATAGCAGGTTATCCTCATTTGGAATTTAAAGATGCAGTAGCACTTTATAAAAAAATAGAGACTACTGATGATGAAAATATGAAAAAAAGATATATGGATGAACTTGTCTTAGGAACATTATATATTGTTTTAGAATATATCAAGAAAACGGATATAGTTATGTTTTGTAACCAAAATTACGATGCTTGGGATATTATAAATGCTTTTAATGAATCTTGGATTAGAAGAATACATAATGGATATCTATCAAAATACCAAAGTTTCAGTCATATTATTAATCGCAAAGAATTTTTTAACGAAGTATATAGATGTTTAGATGGAAATATCTTTAATAATCCAATCGATTTAAACGAGGATACTTTGGTTGATTTACTTACCAAATATTTAACCTTAAAAAGTACAGCAGAAAAGGTCTGTTTTCATGACTTAATTTCAACAGAAATAAAAGAAAAATGTACTTTAGACGAAGAAGAGGTTGATTTATATTATGAATATTATGGTGAAGCACTTTATTATGAATTTGCTAAACAGTATAGTTGGCATTTAATGGAAAAATTGTTTCTTAATATTTATAAGAATACTAAAGAATTAAACAAAGAAGATTTACAAGAACAAAAATTATATATTAAAAAAATCTTACCATTTATTATTAATATGGGAGTAGAAGAACCATTGGATATGAACTTGTTATCCGATTGTGATGTTGAACTTGAGGCCACAAAAAAACAAGCCGCTGCAGTTTTTTTGGAAATTCTTGATGAATTGGCAAGAATTTATGGTAAAAGAGGTCAGAGATTTAAGCAAGTTATAATTATGCGTTATGGCCTTGATGGAAAAGGCACTAGAACTCAAGAAGAAGTAGGAAAAATTCTAGGCGTTGGTGGCAGCCGAATTTATCAAATAGAAGATACTGCAATTCGTTGTTTGCGTTCCAGTCAATTAGTTCGTAAACTAAATGTCTGGGTATCGCATTTTGAATAATAAAAAAGGAGAAATTGAAAATGAAAGAAAATATGAAAAATTTAGTACAAAAATACATTAATGGTGAAGAGATTCCAGAAAGTGTATTAAAAGATTTAGAAAAAGACAAAAAATTTATGATGGAGGTAATAAAAGCAAGTAAAGATAAAAAAATTTATAATTTATGTGCTGAAGTATTAAAGAAAGACTATGAATTTATTAAATATTTAATTTTAACATTTAAAGATGATGTAAATTTTATTACTATGGTTGCTAATGAGTATTTAAATACTAATCCAAAACAAGAAGAAGTAATTGAATTAAGTGTTATTATGGATGATATTATTGGTTATACAGTAGATAATGATTTTTACCAAAAAAAATTACAAGAAAATATTAATGTTAAACAGCAAATTTATGCTAATAAGAAAAAAAATAAGTTAAATAAAACTAGTTTGTTCAAAACTAATAAAGATAAATATTTTAATAATAAAATAATAACAGATTATTATGCTAAAGTATTTTTATATGAATATTTTAGAAAATACTATACTTATTTACAAAATATCCTTGTTTGTAAATACCTAGAGGCAAAAGATAATGTTAATAAAGAAGATTTAACTAATATATTATTAGAATTTATTAAAAATATTGATGATGATTTATCTAATTACTTAAAAAATAATTCTGCTCTTTTAGAATGGTATTTAAAGCAATTAGAAAGAAGATACTTAGAAATGCAGGCAATCGATACTTCCTTAGAAGATGATATGTATGAAAGCCTTTATAATGTAAGTCTTGAGGCCAAAGATTTATCACCATTATTAGGGGAAAATATAATTTATTATGCTTTTAAAGAAACTAATCTTTTAGATCAAATGATTAAAAGAGGTTATATAGATTTTGGGGCAAAAGAAGACATAGAACAAGAATTAGAAAAAGATGATAATATTAATATGGATAAATATTTAGCAGAACTTAAAGAAGAGATTATTTCTCATCAGGAAGAGGGCTGGCCAAATCCATATATAGTTATGCCGCCAGAAGAATTTTATACTTATTTAAATAATAACCAAGAAGATTTAACCATTTTTAATAAACTTAAAAGTGATATTCAAAAAGTATTAAAAACATCTAGTAGAACTTTAAAAAAAGAAATAAAGAAACTTTAAAAGAGGTGTCTTACAAATGAATGATATTAATGCTGTAAAAGCATATTTTAAAAATTATGTAACAAGTATTTTAAAAAATGAACCTTATACAGAAATTATTAAAGGTCTTGATTTACCTGATTTAAAAGATAAAAATAATAATGAAAAATGGGAATTAATTAAACAAAGTATTATTAAAAATCCCGAGAACTTACTTTATTATTTATCAGCCAATGCTTCTTTAGATATTATCTTACGAAAAGAAATAATTAAATATTTCGTTAGTGAAGAACTAGCAGGCTTTATCTTGATTTTGGTAACATTCAACAATATTGATTTCGCCTTTTTAAATAAATTGCCTGATGTTTTACAAAGAAATTTAAATTTGGATGAAGTAATAGCCCTTTCTAAAAAGGTAAAAGAGGATACAAAGTATAAAGATAACGGCTTTGATTTACCACTTGAAGAATGTAAAAGAAGAGTATTAAAAATGCGTAGTGATTTAGCATTGTGTATTCATTATCAATCATTTTTTATGGAATATCAAAAAAGAAATAATGATGAAGACTACTTTACTAGTAAATTTAGAGAGAGCGTTAATGCTTTATCATGTAACTTTAAACAAGAATTCTTAAGCCAAACTGTTTTTAGTAGTCTTCCTTTGACAATGGATTTTGTAACTTACATTGCCGATAACTATTTAGCCATGACCAGATTTGTTAATTCAAGGGATGACAATAAAAATTCCGAGGCACCTTCCAAAAATTCAGGATATTATCTAGCCTTATCTGTTATCGTATCCCATTTTACTTTAGAAGATTGGAACCAATTTTATTACCGATGTAGCCAAAACGGGAATTTAAGTGAATTATTAGATTATCCAGCTATGATGTATCTTGATTTTAAAAACCAAAAAGAAGTTTATAAATATTTTTATCAAGAATTAATTAATGATTTACCTAAAGATATATCTAGTTATACAATAGAAAATATTCGTACTTTCTTTAGAGGGTACTATTTAAATGAATTAATAAAAAATACTATTACCAAAAATGAGTTTGCTGAATTTAAAAGTCATGCTTTTTGGGATTTAGTTAAGAAGCGAAACAAACTAGCCGAAAGTATTTATAGCACTATAGAAGACGAATTGAAATTTCTTGCTTATAATGCTATTCAAGATAAAAGTTTTGATAAGTTTTTAAAATCAACCAATGAAAACCTCACTAAAAAAGTTATTCCTGTTATTCTTAATGAATTAATAAGATTTACTAAAGAAACTAAAGATTTATACTTGTTCTATACGGATACTGAAATCTTTTTTAATCGAAATCAATTAAAAGAAATATTTATTAATTTAAAGGATTTATTAATTTTAAATGATGCTTATTTAGGAGTATGGTCTTATATAAGAAAACATTATACCCAAGAAGATATAGAAGAAATATTTTATGATTTAATTCATAAAGGCTTATATAAGGAAGCATTATTATTAGCAAGGGAATCAAAAATCAAAAAAGATGATGTTATTAAAACTTGTGAAAACTTGTTTGAAAATGATAACATGAAATTAGCCAAAATTAAAAATTAATAATAGTACTCTAAGAAATATAAGTGATAAATTAAATAAAGTAGCCTTTTTGGTTGCTTTTTTAAGTTAGAAAATAAAAAAATGTAATACTTAATTATATTTCTATAATTACTATTACATTTTAATATTAAGATTAATTATTCTAAACCTGCAGTAGGATTATATTCAGTTGGTTCATAAACTGTACCTGCAAACCAAACTTCATTAGTATCTTTATCCCTAATAATAAACATATAAGGTTTATCAAAAGTTAAATCAATATCTTCAACTGGAACTTTAAATTGATAATCATAACCACAGCCACCAGCACCAGCGCCACCACCAGCGGTAAAGGCTCCTGCCTTAATACCATCGTTAGAAAAATCAATAGTAGCTTTATGCTTAGCATCACTTATATAAGCCTTATCAGTAGTTAAATTAGAAAGATTAGCTTTATTACTATCAAATACATCTTTAATTCCTAAAGTATTTAAATCATTTACTAAATCTAATTGATAATCAAATTTAAACATTGGAATATATCCATGAATATCAGTAATAACTCCATCTTTAAAGCTATCAAAAGCAAGTGGTTTAATTTTACCAATAAGTTCACTTAAAGAACTAGCATTAGTATTTTTAATATAATTACTTAAATTACCATCTGTTGGCATAATTCCAATATATTGTAAAGTCGTACCATTATATTTTTTTAAATCTTTAGCAAATACTTTAACGCTATCATCAACATAAATTTCAAAATCTGTTGAACTACTAATAGTTTGATAATTAGCACTTAATTCTTTAACATATTTATCTAAATCTAATTTATCCTCAGTAGCATTTTCCCCACACATAGCATAAGAATCATTACCACCATTTTTTAACCAAGCGTTATAGTCATCACTAACAGTTTTACGAATATTGTCTTCGCCTAATTCGTTTATAATATCATATTTATTAACAACGGCTGCAAATTCTACAGCATTAGTTTTTTTACTATAATCTTTAAATGCAAGTTCACGATATCCTGATTCGGTAAGGGGAGTAACATATTCATAAAATCTTTCGTGTTTATAATCGACAATGTAAGTATTGTATAAATCTTGAATTTTGTTAACCCAATCCATATCAATAGCTAGGGCATTAGCTAACACAAAATCATAATTTTTAATATCACTATCATTAAAAGCATTATTAATTAACTTAAATGTTTTATTACTTACCCAATTGTTAATTGTATTGGCACTCTTAAAGTCATCATATGCTACTGTAGCATTATATTTATTTAATAAAGTATCAATATAAGATGTTTTAATACTATCTTTATAACTATTTCTGACAAATAAGGCATTAGCAAAAGACATATTTCTGTTATTAGTATATTTCTTATTAACATAAGTACCTAAAATATCAGTTATTTGGTTTTTAGTTTCTCCCTCAGCACCGCTATTTAGCATTTCTAAAACATATTTAATAGATAAAGGACTATAAATCATATTCTTTTTATTATTTTCTAGTTGTAAGAAATATAAATCAAAGTTAGATAGAGTATTATCTTTTAATTGATATTCACTATATTTATTTTCTCTTTTTACTTCAACTTGATTTTGGTTATTATCATCTGGCTTACTATTATTCTTTTTTATTTTTAGGAATACAATGATTCCTGCTACTATAATAACTAATATAATAGTAATTATTATAAGACTTTTCTTTTTGTTAGTCTTCTTTGGGTTATTATCTATGTTGTTATTTTGTAAATCATTGGTGCTATTAATGTTTTCAGTATTAACTGTTTCATTATTGTTTTCCATATAAACATACCTCTTTTCATTTTAATTTTAACACTAGTGTTACTTTATGTAAATAACTAAAATTTAATCTTTTTTCTTAATTATTTATATCTATTGATAGCTTAAAAATTATATTGATTTAAAAAAATTCATAGAGCATATAACTCTATGAAAAATAGCCTTCAAACCCAGTATTAACCTATATTTAATAATAGTTTGACCAGAAATTTTGACTATATAAAAATATTATTTTTTGACCATAAAAAGTAAAGCAAGCCCCGATAATTATAGGATTAAACACAAAATTAACTGACTACAAATTTGACCACAATAAGCAAAAAAAGACCCTTTAAAAAGTCAGAAAACTATGGTATATTTAACATATAAATAAAGAATAACATACGAATTTCTGCTTTCATAGAGTTATATGCTCTATGAAAGCGGAAATCTGAGATTTTTGAGGTAATTATGAAAAGAAAAAGGTTTTATTTGATAATATTATTAATTTTAATTTGTTTAACTTATATTTGTTTTGAATACAAAAAGAATTATTTAAAACCAGAAAATGTTTTAGGTGTTTATATAAATAATGAATTAAGTGATAAAATGCCTTTAAAAGGGGAAGCTTTATTTCAAAAGGCTGTTTGCGATGATATTAGTACTAAAGTAACATGGAATAAAGATAAATGGGGTTTATTAATAAGTAATTTAAATCAAAAAATAAAGTGTAATTTATATTTTTATTCTGGAGAGACTGTATTTGATTTTGATTATACTGGTGGAGAGCAGACTTTTACTGTACCGTTTTCAGGAACATATAAGTTAGAAACATGGGGAGCACAGGGCGGAAATAGTTCTATTGAAAAATATCATGGCGGTTATGGTGGCTATTCTTATGGTACAGTATATCTAAAAAATGGCAATGATATTTTTATAAATGTTGGGGGACAAGGAAATTCAGCTTGCTTAAAATTAATTTGTTTAGGAGGTTATAACGGTGGCGGTAACAGTGGTGCATATATGCTAAATGAATATAATTGGGATGCAGGTGGTGGTGGTGCTACCCATATTGCTTTAATAAATGGTACTCTAAAAAATATGCAAAATAATATTAATAATATAATTATGGTATCTGGTGGCGGAGGAGGGGCCACTAATAGAACATCTGATGGAATAATTGGTGGTTCTGGCGGTGGCATTATAGGAGGAAAATCTGTTGATAATGATACCTCTTGCTCATATATTGGCAATGGTGGAAGCCAGATAAATGGCGGAGTTGCCTATGATTGTAGAGGAATATATACAAATGCAATAAATGGTTCTTTTGGTCAAGGTGGTACTTATCTGAGTGATGCTGAAAACTATAATTCAAGTGGTGGCGGAGGCGGCTATTATGGTGGTAGTTTTGTTGGTGGTGGAGGTTCCGGTTATATTGGAAATTCTTTACTCACAAATAAAGCTATGTACTGTTATAACTGTGAAGAATCCAATGAAGAAAGTACTAAAACTATATCAACTACTTGTAGTGAAGAAACTCCAACTAGTTATTGTGCTAAAAAAGGAAATGGTTATGCTAGAATAACCTTAATAAGTATAGATGAATAGACCTTATCAAGACTAGTGTGTAAATTCTTATGTTTTTTTAGTTTTCAAAGATTAAACTAGTGCTTTTTAATGTTAAAGCATTAGTTTTTTTAATTATTAAATAAAAGGTGATCAAGACTTCTTTTGGTATAAAATCGGCTATTAAGGAAATACTGTATCAATTTTAAAAATTTCATAGAGTATCTAACTCTATGAAAAATAGGCCTCAAAGCCTATATTTACCTAGGATTAATAAAAGTTTGACTAGAAATTTTGACTACAATAAATATTTAATATTTGACTATTAAATACTTAGCAAAGCCTTATAAATACTGGCTTTATTAAGTGAATTTTTGACTAGAAATTTGACTATAATCAACTTGAAATTTTCCTTTAAAAAGCCTAAAAACTATGGTATATTTAATATATAAGTTAAAAATAAGTGTCTAAAGTTAGCTTTCATAGAGTTAGATACTCTATGAAACCGAAAATGCGTTATTTTGAGTTCCAAACGCACAATATTTAGGTAATTATTTCTAAAAAATTGTAAATAATAAAAGTAGTAAAGGTTTTGATTATAATGGCGAAGAAAAAGAATAGTGTTTTACTAATAGGCTTAATATTAATATTAGTTTTAGCAATAGGATTAAGTTATGGTTATTATTTATTAAGTAAAGTTCAAGAAAATAATAATGTGGTAGGAAGTAAATGTTTTAACTTAGAACTAGCAAGTGAAGAAAACAATATTAATTTAAATAATATGTATCCCATAAGTGATGAGGAAGGCAAAAGTTTAACTCCATATACTTTTACTTTAAAAAATACTTGTGATATGACTGCAAGTTATACTTTAAGTATGGAAATGTTAGAAGGTACTACTTTAAATAGTAAATATGTTGATGTAATGGTTAATAATGGTGAAATAAAATTGTTAACTAGTTATGATGAGACAAATACTGTTCTAACAGGCAGTACTGAATCAAGAATATTAGATAAAGGTTTATTAGCATCAAATAGCTCTAAAGATTATAGTATTAGATTTTGGATGGATAAAGATGTTGAAGATACTGAATCTATGAATAAGGCATTTCAATCTAAGATAATAGTAGATTCAACACCAATTAACTATGATGGTCAAGTTGTATATGATTTTGATTATACAGGAGGAGAGCAAACTTTTATTGCACCAGTATCAGGGACTTATAGATTAGAAACATGGGGAGCACAAGGTGGAGGTGTTGAAGCGACTCCTGGTGGTTTAGGCGGATATTCTTCCGGAATTATTAATCTTGAAACAAATAATAAGATATATATCAATGTTGGTGGTAAAGGTGAAGTTTCGGAAAATGTTTTAAATGCTATCTCTATTGGCGGCTATAATGGTGGTGGCAACGGTTTGATTTCAAATAAAGATTGCGATTTTTATAAAAGCGGTTCTGGCGGTGGTGCTACACATATGGCATCAGATTCTGGACTTTTAAATACTTTTGAAAATAAAAAATCAAATTTATTAGTTGTATCAAGTGGTGGTGGTGGAGGAAATTATTGCAATGAATTAAATCACGCTAATGGTGGTGATGGTGGTGGCTATAAAGGGAAAGATGCTTATAATTTAGGAGCACATGGTGTGGGAAATGGTTATGGATTCGGAGCCAGTCAATCAAATGCAGGTTGTAATATTGGCGGTGATTGTTGTGGTGGTTTTGGAGCAGGATATAGTGGATCAACAGCCGGCTTAGGCGGTGGTGGTGGCTTTTATGGTGGTGGATCTAGTTCAATAAATGGTGCTGGAGGCGGTTCAGGTTATATCGGAAATTCACTTTTAAAAAATAAAGTAATGTATTGTTATGACTGTGAAGAGTCTAATGAAGAAAGTACAAAAACAATATCAACTACCTGTAATGAAGAAACACCAACCAGTTATTGTGCTAAAAAAGGTAATGGCTATGCTAGAATAACTCTAGTAAGTATAGATGAATATGGGATAATTGATGAAAAAGAAAATAATATTACCAGTATTAACTATTCTGAGTATAGCTTTAATACTGGTAGGAACAT
>CAKOKQ010000024.1 GCA_934095825.1 uncultured Bacilli bacterium
ATATTTTAGTATGGTTTATTTATAATTCTCTTATCAAAAATGGCCCCAGTTACTTTTTAATGAATATAAAGGAGTTTCTTATGCAAAAGAAAAATATAATATTTTTAAGTGTATCTTTAGTATTAATAATATTACTAGGAATAGGAGTATCTTATTCAATGTGGAATATAACTGTTAGTCAGGATGAAGTAAATACAGCAATGACTAAGTGTTTTGATATAACTTATAGTAGTGAATCTAACGCAATTAATTTGGAAAAACAGTATCCCATAAGTGATGAGGCTGGAAGTAAGTTAACACCGTATACTTTTAAAATAACTAATACATGTGATATAAATGCTTATTATAAAATAAATTTAGAAACATTAAATAGTAGTAATATTGATACCAAGTTTATAAAAGCCTCTTTAAATAATGATAGTTCTAAAGTCATTAGTGATTATAGTGAGACTAGTGTTTCTTTAAGAGATGGGAAAGTAGCGAATAATTTAAAATCTGGTTATCTTCCAGTAGGTGGTTCTATATCATTTGATTTAAGACTATGGATAGATTATGATACTACGGTTAATGATATAAAAAATGATGGAACAGATAAATGGATAGGTAAAATTGTCGTTGTTTTAAGCCCAGTAACCGAAGATGAGATTAATAAAGTTTGTCAAAATAGTGGCGGAGATTTAATAGATAGTGGAGAGTGTCGAAAGTATTATGTTAAATTAAATCAACAATTTAATGTAAACAATGTTTTAACTTATAGTTATGATTATCAAATCAATGATAATAAAAGCAATTCATTTTCCTTAGTTACGAATGGTAGTAATGCAAGATTTGGACCAGTCCTTACATACACGGAGAACAATTTATATTTTATATGTTTTTATTCAGAAAATACCGGTGAATTTACATCTGCAAGAACGCATGGCGCTGATGAATATCCTTTGCGTGCAACAAAATATACTCGTAAAAATGAAGATAATTATTATTATTATAATTTTTATAACGATTATAATTCGTATATAATTATTCCTGATATTAATGCTTGGTCTGCTTGGTACTTTGAATGGGTAGATGTTAATTTTTTAAAATACCAAACAATAGATTTAACATTAATGTTTGGCGAAGGTAATGAGCCAGATAAGGAATGGTGTGATAAGTATTTAAATAATTATTATGAATATAATTTAGAAGGAACATTAACACCTATTAAAGAATTAGGTGAACCAATAAAGACAAGTTACTATGATAAAATAGATATGTTTGATTAAATTATGGTGAATGTTTAAATTCTAAAAGTGATAGTTATTTATTTAGGGCTACTAAAACTAATTAAAATAATCGTATAAAACATACGATTTTTTTCATACTATAAATGTGATTAAGATGAAAAAGATATTAAAATATATACCCATTCTTTTATTACTTTTTATTAATCCCTTCTTAGATTTAATAAAAAGTAATGATATAGATAAAATAAAATATAACTTATTAGAAATAGAAAATACTTCTTTAAAAGAAGAAATAGAGAATCTAAGTAATATTAAATATAATAATTATGATTATATAATAAGTAAAATATTAATTAAGAATCTTTATAATAGTAATATTTATTATTTAAAAAGTAATACTTCTCTTGAACCTAAACACCCTGTAATTAATGATAAAGGACTAATTGGTATTACTAATACTAATAATACTCTAGTACCTATTTATAATTTAACAATATCAGTTAGAGTAGATAATTATGCTGGTTTATATAAAGATAATAAAATAATCATAAATAATAATGTTAATATAAAAAGCGATTCCAAAGTCTATACAAGTGGGCTTACTAATTTACCCAGTAATTTACTTATTGGTAAGATAGATAGTTGTAGTATAAGTGATAATATAACTACTTGTAATATAAATATTAATAAAATTGATACTAACTACTGTTTAATTCTAACGGAGTATACCATATGATTTATTTAATCATAGATATTCTTTTTTATAGTTTAAGTCCTTTTAATACTTCTTTTTATCTTTTTTATTTATTATATCAAAAAGATTATCTTAATATTTTAAGTATATTTATTATTATATATTTAACCCATAATTTATTTTATCTTATTGTTTTCTTAAGTATAATTCTTTTTAAAAGATTACATTATTTAAATATAAGTAATAAATTTTTAAAAAGTTTAATCGTTTATCTTATCTTTTTTAATCTTAATATAACATTAAATAGTTTTATTATGTTTATTTTAATTTTTTTCTACTTTTATTATTTTAATAAAGAAATATTCTAATTTTAAATGTATTTAGATTTTAATCTTTTAGACTTTTTATAATCTTTATTATATAATAGTTATAAGGAGGGAAAATGAATAATAAATTTTTAACGAAAGTATTTGGCTGGATGGTAGTAGGACTTTTAGTAACATTTGGAACTGGTTTTTTAGTATCTACTAATCAAAATATGGTTGCTAATGTGGTATCAGGTTTAGGCTTATTTACGATACTAGTTGTTGAGCTTGCCGTGGCTTTCTTCTTTTCATTACGCATAAGTAAGATGTCCTCGGGCACTGCTAGGGCTTGTTTTATTTTGTATTCATTTGTTAATGGACTATTCTTTTCAACATATTTTGTTTATTTTGAATTAGCTTCATTAATTTATGTTTTCTTAATAACAGCGATTGTATTTGCTATTTTTGCGCTTATTGGGGCTACAACTAAACTAGATTTAAGCAAAATGGGTTCTTACTTACTAATGGGTTTAATTGCTATTATTCTTTGTGGAATTATTAATATCTTTGTTGGTAGTAGTTCTTTAGACTTTATTATTTCTACAATTGCAGTTATTGTTTTCTTAGGATATACAGCATATGATGTTAAGATGATTATGAACTCAGATAAGTTTATAGCTATTCCAGAAGAAAATATAGCTATTTATGGCGCTTTTCAATTATACTTAGATTTTATTAACTTATTTATAAGATTAATCCAGTTCTTTGGAAAAAGTCAAGATAATTAAAAAATCTATACTGTTAAGAGTTAATAGATTTAAGAAGGGACTTAAGATACTTAAGTCTTTTTTTCGTTATATTTATATTAACTTTAAAATCGTTTTTTATCGTGAGGATTACTATAGAAATATAGTATTTTTATTTATTTAATATTATTTAGTATTACTTCCCACCCGCCACACCCTAGAGGGTATAATTTAAAAGAAAATGCTTTAGCAAATGCTAAAAATGCTATCGGCTTAGGCCTAGATAATGAGACTATTTCTAAAATAACTGGACTTTCTATTAAAAAAATTGAGCATTTACGAACGGATAATCAATAGTCTTTAGATTACTGGACTAGGAAAATCTTTTAAAAGCATGGCTATAATGGTGTTTTAAAGTTTTAATACTTTTTATCACTTAAATAAAAGAACTAATTAGAGTGATTAATTCTAACTAGTTCTTTTAAGTTTAATCAACAATATTAATTAGGAGTCTAATAGCAGTCTTTTCTTCACCGTTAATTAAGACATCATTAAAAGCGGGAATAATACCGATATTAATACCAGCTGGTGCTAAGAAACCACGAGCGATAGCCACAGCTTTTACCGCTTGATTTAAAGACCCCGCCCCAATTGTTTGTAGTTCCACATTACCGTTTTCCCTAAAAATATTAGCAATAGCTCCCGCTACCTTACTAGGGTTAGATTTTGATGATACTTTTAAAATTTCCATAATTTTTAATTCCTCCTAAAAAATATATATGCTCTTGTTTTTAAAACTTTCCAAAAACTAAAAAATAAGCTGTTTCTTATAAGTATATTGTGATATTATTAATGTAGAAAGTAGGGTAGAAAAAGTGTATGAGAAGCAAAACTAAAGGTTTTACTATTACTGAACTATTAGCAGTTATTGTAATTATGGGAATATTAATAACTATTGCTAGTGCAAGTTATAATGGAATTAGTAAGAACTTAAAAGAAAGAACATATAATAATAAAATTGATTTAATTAAATCAAAAGCTATTGAATATGCCACTGATTATGGAGTAGAAGCTACTACTATAAGCGTTGCTAAATTAATTGAAGAAGGTTATATTGAACAAGAAAATGATACTGAAAATAATGAAAAATTAAATAATCCCTTAGGAGGCTATTTTGATTGCTATCAAGTAGATATTAATAGAGTCTTGGAAGATTATGAAATAAATGTTTCGGCAAGTACTGATTGTAGTTTAGCACAAATGGATATCTTATCGTCGAAATTAGATATTTTAGCCTACAAAGCTAGTGATAATCTTTTAATAAATCAAAATTATTTAGGATCTAATAAAGATATAAAGTGGACTAATGATGATGTTTATTTATATTTAACTCCGGAATCATTAAATGAGTTATCAGAACATGATATGACTATTACTTGGAGTTTTAATGGCGAAAATAAAACTAGTAATGGCCCTATCTATAATAAAGAAAATAATCCAGGTATTAATTCTGATTATATTAATGTTTATAGAATAAATACTAATTATTTAGTAAATACTAGTGTAACGGTAAAGGTTCAAACAAGTAAAGGATTACTTGCTAAGAGTGTTAATGTAAAAATAGATAAAGCCAAACCAACATTAACACTAGATACAAAAGCTTCATATGAACAAGCCAGTAAGGTTATCACTTTTAATGGTAGTGATGGTGAAGGCTCCGGTTTTGCTAGTTATTCTTATGCTTTAACAGAAGATTTAAATGAGGCTCCTAATTTTAATATAACCGCAGAAGAAAAACGCATCACTGTTTATGAAAATAAGACTTATTATGCTTATGCTAAAGATCAAGTAGGTAATGTAAGTGAGGCGGTACCAATTAGTATTACAAATATTGATAATTCTAAACCAGTATGTAAAAACCCCGTAAATAATTCAGGTTGGGCAACAAGTTATACTTATACTTATGGTTGTAAAAGTGATGTAGGATCTGGTTGTGCAACTCCTGATAAAACCGAGACGCAAACTGATCAAGCGGAATATAAAAAAGTAAATTGGGATGTTAGTGATAATATTGGTAATACTAGAGCTTGCCAATATAACTTAGCAGTTCATGTTGATAGGACTAATCCAACTTGTAGTATTGAGGCTTTTGGTAAAAAGAATTCTAATACAAATAAGTGGTTTATTGATGATGTTAGTTTGTATTTATCAGTTGCTGATGAAATAAGTGGGGTTAGTGAATATGGGATTACAACGAGTCCTAATGCCGAATATAATGGTAAAAATCAGGCACTACTAACTACTGATACAACGGATGCTGGTATTAAATACTATGGTTATGTTAAGGATAAAGCTGGTAATGTGGGAACTTGTTCAATTACGGTTTATCGTTTAAAAGAACAGCCAACTTGCGAGTTATCAGTAGATAAAAATCCAGATGGTGATAATGGGTGGTATAGGTCAAATGCTACTGTTAAATTAAGTTCTAGTTCGAAGTATATTACAGCTAAGAGTCTTAATAATACTAACCGAGATAGTTTTACAGTTAGTTCTGATACCTCTGGCGTTAAGGTAAGTGGAACAGTTACTAATGTGGCAGGATCAGTTAGTAGTTGTAAAAATACGATTACTATTAAGAAAGATACTGAGGCTCCTAAATGTACAATAAATGCTAATGGTAATAGTAATAATGGTTGGTATATTAGTGATGTAGCGATGAGTATTTCCCCAACTGATTCTTTAAGTGGTGTTGCTTCTTACGGAATAAATGCTAATAATAGAACTTATAATAATGTCCAGAAAACAAGTTTAACATGGGATACAGATGGTATAACTTATTATGGCATTGTAAAAGATAATGCTGGTAATGAGGGAGCATGCGAGGCAACGGTTAAAAGATTAGCAACGCCACCAACATGTACTATAAATGCTAGTGGGACGAAGGGTGCAAATAATTGGTATGTAAGTAATATTACTAATACTATCACTTCTAATTCCCCACATGTTGTTAGTAAAAAAATAACAGCTAACAATAGTGAATCATATGTAATAAATCAAGATAACGATGGAACCACCCTTTATGGTGAAGTGGTAAATGTCGCTGGCGTTAAGGGGACCTGTTCTAATTGGACAAAAAGGTTAGCAGAAACTCCAAGTTGTTCAATTGATTTAAGTGGAACAATGGGTCAAAATAATTGGTATATATCTAATATTACTGCTAAAGTCTCATCAAGTTCCGCTCATGTCGCTAGTAAAAAAATAACGAATAATAACAACAATAGTGATTCTTATACAGTTAATTGGGATACAGGTGGTATTACATTTAATGGAACTGTAACTAATGAAGCAGGTACTAGTAATACTTGTAGTAAATGGGCAAGACGAGTCGTAACGCCACCAAGCTGTAATATTTCTTCTAGTGGGACAAAAGGATGGAATAATTGGTATACTTCTAATGTTTATTTAAGTGTAACTGGTAGTGGTCTTGGGGCAACTTACGGAACAATTATGTTACCAAATGGAGTAAGTAATAGTAGCAATTATACATTAACCTCTGATACTGGTTATATAACAGTTACCGGAAGATATTATAATGAAGCAGGTCTTTATAGAGATTGCAGTACACAAGTAAGAAAAGATTCAACATCACCTGCCGCTAATTTAGGAATGAAAATACTTGCTCATCACTGCCAATATGAGCTTAATGTTCATTATTCTGGTTCCTGTGGTGGTAGTACCCAAACTCCCGCTATAACATGTGATGTCTGGGATCAAAATGGTCTAGATGATGAAGAAAAACTAAAAGAATATCTTAAAAATCCGGAATCGTATACAATTACAAATAGACGCCATGAATGGGATGATTATTCAGATAAAGAAGCCGGTCTTGTATGTAATGATACTACTAGTGGTATTGCATCTTATAGTATTAATGGTAAAAATGGGCAAGCATATTCATTTATGAATGATTCATATGCTCAAAATAATCATTACTTTACTTATAGTGGGACTTGTTATGATAATGCTGGTAACAGCACAACAACAAGTGCTGAATTTGATCGTTATGAAGAACCGGAAGAAGTAGAAGATACCGAGGATTATTTTGGTAAAACTAATTGCGAAACAAACGAAAATTCTTGTGCAGAAATTACTTATGAATGTCAAAAGGGTACCGAAGAAAAATGCGTTTATAAAAAATGTGATAAAGAGGGTAGTAATAAGTGTGATAAACCTCAAAGAAACGATGAAGTAACAGGAAGTCATACAGAAGGAGAATATAAATGGAGAGTAAGATAAAATTAAAAAAGAGTACTGTAATAGGAGGAATAATATTTTTAAGTATTATTCTTCTTGGGACTTGTATTTATATTGCCTCTAAAGTAATGACGCCAAGTATAAAATATAACTATTATATAAATGGTATTCCCAGTGATATGGTAGGTACTAACTTAAGTAATTATGAATGTAACGATGATGTAGAGATAACTTTTGATACTAAATATAGGGCTGTAAAACACTCAAACTTAAAGAAAAAAACTAAATGTAATCTTTATTTTCAAGAAACAATAGGTAGTTATATTTATAATTATATATATGCTCATGAAAAAGATGATAGTATTTATACCGATATTAATGATGTAGTTGGTTTTACCAATAATTCTAATAACTATGTATATTTTAATTGTGATGATTATACTAAGACTGATACCTGTGAATTATGGCGGATTATTGAGATTAAGAAAGTTTTAGATGATGGGAATTACATTTATCAAACTAAGTTAATAAGAAATGATAAGTTAACTGTTAATAATATAGATAAATTTAGTTGGAATGATAAGGGAGAGATAACGGAATTTAATACGACTAAAATAGGTAAGTTACTTAATGATGCCTATTATAATGGTAGAAGTAATTATGAATATGTAGAAGATGGTAATGTTAAATTATTAGATTTTACTAAAGTTGGTTTAAAAAACCTAACTACAAGAAGGATGTTACTTGATAAAGCTTTTAGAATGGAAAATGATTTTAATGTCTATATTACTGCTGATAGTTGGTATAAAAATGAAGCTTATGGTAGTAGTATTGATACTTTAGTAGGACTTCCTTCAATAAGTGATTATGTGTTAACTAAGATGAATAAATGTAGAGATATGTCTGTTTCTGACTATAAATTTTGTGAAGAAAAATCTTACCTGGATAATGATAATATTTGGTTTTTAAATTATTATAGTGAAAATAATAATACTTATCCTTTTCATTTAGAAAATAGTAATATTAGTTCATTAAGTCCTACTTTTAAATATAGTATATATCCAACAATTTATTTAAATCAAAAAGTTTTATATAATGGTGGTAATGGTAGTAGTAAAACACCTTATCTTTTAAAGTTAGAAGAAAGCAATTAGAATAGCTTTCTTCTTTTAGAAAGAAATATATGATGGTAAAATAACAGCTTCTTCTTGTGCCTCGTTTTTTAAAAACGCTGTTATGTCTATTTTATTTTTTAACCAACGATTTTTAGAAGGAAAAACTAAAGGTCAATCTCTTCTTTTGACCCTAAGTAAGATGTTAGGTACTCTTTTTATGGTAATAGCCAAGAGCGTATTTTTACATATTAATGCTTTTATTTTAGCCATTGGTATTATTTGCTATACCTTTGATGTTCTTTATGTTTTATGTTTTTTAAAAAAGAATAGTAATAAGGTAAATTTACTTAGGGGTTGAATAGAAATAAAAATTAAAAGGACTTTTCTTTTAATTTTTATTTGGTATAATGGATTTGAGGTAGTTAGTATGGAAACGATTAATTTAAGTTTAAATGACTATAAAAAGATGAAGAAAATCATTAAAAATGATAGAAAAGATTATAAGTATACAGTAGATATTTTAGATAAAGATTATCCTTATAATACTAAAGAGTTTTGGATGCTTAAAATGGTTAAAGCTCTAAATTATAAGGATTTAAGTGATAGATATAATTATATCTATGATGAGATGTGTACTATTTTAGATAATATTAGTCATAAAGTATGTGATTTTAAATGTGATAAATGTTATGGTAATAGAAGTGGTAAATGTTTTGCTACTATTAATGGGTGCTGCTATTTTCATAAGAAACCTTGTCCCTTTTTAGTTAAAGGGGTATGTCAACATAGAAGTATTAGTTGTAAGATATTCTTATGTAGTCCAATAGAAAAAAAGTATAAGTTTAAATCAAAAGTAGATACTTATCCTTTGTTAAATTATTTCTTTAATAGAAAACAAAAAGACATAATTCATTATAGTTATAGACAAACTATAGATGAGGTTGTACCAAAGTTAGTAGAATATGCTACCAAATTAAAATGATTAAAAGATAAAAAGGAGTTACTATATGAATGATGATAGAATTAGTAAACATACAGAGTTTAAGGATAGCCTTAAGGCTTATAGCAATTATTTAAGTAAATTAAATATGGAAGCTAAAAAGAAATTAGATAATCTTAATAATAAAAGCCTTTGGGAAAAAATTATTTCTTTGGGATTTTTAGATAAAAAAAATTTAAAAGCCAAAATTAAGGAAAGAGAAAAAAACTTAAAAGTAACTGCTGAGATTTTGGAGTTAGACCGTCCTGCCCATGGAAGTGTAGATACGATAGCTTATGAAAATGAGGCTGTTATTGCCGCTTTGAATGCCTTACCGGTTTTAGATGAAATGGCCGAAAAAAAGATTAGTGCATCTTTCGTTAATGAAGAAAGTAAAAAATTTGCTGAAGAAAAAAAATCTATTGAAAAGGATCGAAAAAGCGAAAGAGAATTGGTGGCTAGTATTACTCCTAATTCGGGATTTGTTAAAATTGGCGATAATGAATATAAAAGATTGGCTGAGTTATTTGAAGAATCATTAGGAGATTTATCCGTATTTGATTTAAAAATTAATACTAATCATCAAAATATGGATACTAAATTTGCCGAGAGTTTAATTGCTAAGGAAATATCTTTACTTGACGATTATAAAAAATATGTTTTGGCAGGCAAAATGGCTGAGTTAGAAAGTTTACCAGTAAAAACAGTTGATAGAGTAAAAGATATCCTTGCTTTGCACGCTAAAAATAAGTTTTGTTTAGACAAATTAAAAATATTACTAGGCATCATGCCCAAGGAAAATAAAGAAACTTGTAAATTAATTACGGAAAACATTGCTCATTATCAAGAAAAAGTGGACAGAGTTGAAAAAAAACTTAATATTGATTTTAATAAGCTAGCCGTTATTATTGAAAAAATCGAAGCCGAAGAACGAAGAAAAAGGGAAGAAGAAGAAAGAAAAAATCATAAAAATTATTCGCCAGCGCAACAAAAAGAAGTGGCTAAAAAACTGACTTACTTAATTTATTCGAAGATTGATTGTCTAAATAAAGGCGAAGATACTTTTTTAGTAGATGAAAAAATTACCGAATTATTAGAAAGTGATATTGGTAAATCTTTGGATGCCAATGAAATTTTTAAGGCCCGAAAAGAGGCAACCGAAAAGTATAAACTTCTTGAAAAAGTACCAGTTGATGACGAAGTCTTTAGGGCTAGTTTAGAAACTAAAACTGGTAAGAAGATGTAATAAAAATAAATAAAAAAAAGAGGAAAAATTATGAAAAAGACGGAAAATAAGAAAAATATTATTATAGGATGCCTGATTGGAGGCTTAGTTGTTTTAGCGGGAGTTATATTTGCAATTACTAGTAATAAAGAAAGTAAAACTAACGAAACTCTCCAAACCACAGGGGATATTAAAAAAATGCTAAAAACTATTTATAAAAATTTAGCTAATGAATTACCAGAACTTACTACGGAAGAAATAAATTTAAAAGAAAGTGAACTAGTAGAATCTTTAACTGGGTTAAAAAGTACGGATGATATTAATACCTTGGTAGTATCCGAACCGGTAATGGGTTCCCAAGCCCTAGAAGTTGCTGTAATTAAAACGAAAGAAAAAAACGATATTACTAGTATGATGCAAAATATTAAAGATAATGTTGATATGAGTAGATGGATCTGTGTTTCGGCAGAAAAACTTTATGTTGTAAGTAGTGGCGATGTTATATTTATGGTTATGGCTGATAGTGATTGGGCTAAGAGTATTTATGATGAATTTGTAAAATATATGGATAATAAAGTTGGAGAAACTCTAGAAAAGGGTGCGACTTTGGAAGAATTGCCTGATGAATATAATGGAGCAGTAGCAGAATAGGCTTTCTTGATGAAGGCCTTTTTTCTAAATAAGAAGGTGATATTATGCTATTTACAAGTATTAGTTTTTTATATTATTTTTTACCAATAGTATTATTAGGATATTTTATAGTACCCAATAAAATAAAGAATTATTGGTTATTAATTAGTTCATTAATATTTTATTTATATGGGGATAGTAAATATTCATTATTAATGATTAGTGAAATATTTATTTGTTATATCGGGGGCTTAGTATTAGAAAAACATAAGAATAAGTATTTATTAGCATTATTTTTAGTTATTCATTTAGGACTATTAGGTTATTTTAAATATATTGACTTTTTAATTAGGAGTATTAATAATATATTTAATAGTAATCTTAAGTTATTAAATGTATTGTTACCTATTGGGATATCTTTTTATACTTTTCAAATAATTAGTTATTTAATTGATGTTTATCGGGGAAAAATAAAAGCCCAAGATAACTTTTTTAACTTAGCCACTTATGTTTCTTTATTTCCCCAGTTAATTGCGGGTCCAATCGTAAGATATGAAGATATTAATGATAATTTAGAAAAAAAAGATATTAGTTTAGAAAATGCTGCTGTGGGTATTAAAAGATTTACCATTGGTTTAGGAAAAAAAGTTTTAATTGCTAATGTCTTAGGAAGTTTTTGTACTAGTTATTTAAATAGTCCTGATAAAAGTGTGGTCTTTAGTTTCTTTTATATGCTTTGTTATACCATGCAAGTATTCTTTGATTTTGCTGGTTATAGTGATATGGCTATCGGTTTAGGGAAAATATTAGGTTTTAACTTCTTAGAAAACTTTAATTATCCCTTTATTTCCAAAAGCATTACCGAATTTTGGCAAAGATGGCATATTAGTCTTGGTTCTTGGTTTCGAGATTATGTTTATATCCCCTTAGGAGGTAGTAGAGTAAACAAATACAAATTAATAAGAAATATCCTAGTTGTTTGGACTTTAACCGGCCTATGGCATGGAGCTGCTTGGAATTTTATGATTTGGGGCCTTTATTTTGGTATTATTTTATTAATTGAAAAACTAGTTTTAAAAAAATATTTAGATAAGATGCCTAATATTTTAAAACATCTTTATGTTTTATTAATCGTCGGTTTAAGTTTTGTTATCTTTGGGGCAGATAATATGACTAGAGCATTTGATATTCTAAAGAATATAGTGGGATTAAATGGTTTACCATTTTATAATAAAATAACTGGATATTATTTAAGAAACTATATAATAATTATTATATTAGGTATTTTATTTAGTACGCCAATTATAAAAAATATTATAGAAAGATTAAAAAAGAAAGATAGTATTAAAAAAATTATTAATTTAGGAGAAATAGTCTTAATATTAATTATTTTCTTATTAGTGACATCTAGTTTAATTGATAATTCTTATAATCCTTTTCTTTATTTTCGCTTTTGAGGTTAATTATGCAAGATAATATAAAAAACAAAGTAGTAGTTATTTTATTTGGACTTATTATTTATGGTTTCTTTTTTCTAAACTTAGTAGCACCCGATAAGAAATCATCAGTTTCCGAAAGAAGAAAATTAGAACAATTTCCAAAGGTATCTTTAAAAACGATTATTAATGGGGATTTCTTTAAGAAATTTGATAATTATAGTATGGATCAGTTTTATCAAAGAGAAAAGTTTAGAAGATTAAAGATTAAAACGGATATGTTAGTATTAGGTAATTATAATAATATGCAAATAGATAAAGATTATATTTATGAAGCCTTATATCCTCTTAATGAAAATTCCGTTAATAACTTAGTTAGTAAAATTAATAATATAATAGATTCGTATCTTGATGATACTAATAAAGTATATTATTCTTTAATTCCTGATAAAGGGTATTATATTAATAATTCTTTAAAATTAGATTATCCTAAGTTAGTTTCTTTATATAAGAGTGTTAAAGGTAATTATATAGATTTATTTAATATATTAAGTTTAGATGATTAT
>CAKOKQ010000025.1 GCA_934095825.1 uncultured Bacilli bacterium
CGTTAGGTCGTAGGTTCGAGTCCTACATCAGGCGCCATTTATGTTAATTACAACTTCTTCGGAAGTTGTTTTTTTATGCAGAAAGCTAGTAATCGACTAAGATTTTAGCTTTTTTTCTCTATATCTCATTACAAAATAAGACTTATTTTATAAAAAGAACATTTATTTTAATATGTTGCCGTAATTTTGCAGTAAAAATTTAAATGATTTTTTGGAATTTAAAAACATAGATTTACTTACTAAATATAGTAATAAAAATCTATGTTTTTTTCAATTAATTTTTTAAAGCCGTAATCGGAATTATATATATTCCTGTTTCTGGATCTTTAGCAATAGCCTTTTGATAGCCAACTACAACTGCCATAAAAACTGGTTTTTCCAAAACATTATCATAAAATTTCTGTAAACTTTGTTTTGCTTCTTCCACACCTTGATAACTCAACTTAATTTCTATTGCAGCATAATCACCATTTTTAAATTCTAAAATAGCATCAACCTCATCACCCGACGAATTATCACGAAAATGATACAAATGTCCTTCCAAAGATTCGATATATATTTTTAAATCTCTTTCTACTAGACCCTCAAACATAAAACCTAGGGTATTATGATCTTTTAATAACTTATCTTTGGTTAATTCTAAAGCAGCGCAAGCAAGTGAAGGATCGACAAAATGTCTTTTTGAAGATTTGCCAATCCTTTTTGAAGATCTATAGTTTGTACTAAAAGCCTCTTGATTATAAATCAAATATAAACTATTTAAAACCCCAAGATAATCACTTACTGTCTGTCTGCTTTCCAAAAGTTCATCAGTATTTTCATAAGTTTCAATATCCGATACTAAAGTCGTATCGGCAACCACTGTGGCCTCATTTCTTGCAAGAGATCTTAAAAGCATTCTCATTTTATTAGGATCTCTTTTTCTATCCATTCGCTCATGAATATCCTTATTAATAACAGAATCCAAATAACTTCTTGGAATAATAACTGCATCATCACCAGTGTTTTTGATATTAGCAGGCCAACCACCTCTTAAAATTAAGTCGGCTAATTCATCAAGTTCAATGCAATCAAAATAACCACATTTAACAGTATCATTATACATATCCATTAAACTAACAATTCCTTTAGAATCTCCTGACTCAAAAAGACTCATTGGTTCCATATGAATTGTAGCTATTCTTCCCGCCCCAGAATGAAATACTTTATTATTCTCATTTTCTTCATCGCTTTTTTCTAAAGAAGTAGAACCAGTTAAAATAAATTTACCTTTTTTAGTATCTTCATCACATTCATGACGAACAGCATCCCAAATTTTGGGAACAAGCTGCCATTCATCTATCAACTCGGGTTTATTATCCAAGAATATGTATTTGGGATTAATATTAGCATTATCACGATTAGATTTTTCTGTCATGTAAATAACACTTTCGGCATGATTTAATGCTGTCCAAGTTTTTCCACACCATTTTGGCCCTTCAATAGAAATAGCTCCAAATATGTGCAAATATCTGTCAATTTTTTCATCAATTATTCGTGGTATATATTCACTTTTTGTTAATTTCATAGTAATATTTTTCCTTTCTTAAACTTATTATAGCATTTCATTTAACACTTTTCAATCATTTTATTTAACACTTTTCAGCAATTTCATTTAACACTTTTCAGCAAATATATTTAACACTTTTCAGGAAATTTCAAAAAAATCCATATGTCCCATTAGACATATAGATAAAATTATTCTTCTTTATAATCTCTAAATCCTAGATAAAACACTTTAGGAGCATCACAAGTAAAAGTCATTTCTTTATTTGTCAAAGGATGCTTAATTACTAATCTATTAGCATGTAACCCCAAACGACTTAAAGAGTTAATTCTAGCTTCATATTTCTTATCCCCAACAATCGGATTACCAATATAGGCAAGACTAGCTCTAATCTGATTTTTTCTTCCGGTTTTAATTCTTACCTTTATTAGACTTTGAGTCTTATTAGTATCTAATACTTCATACTCAGTAACACTAGATAACCCCTTATCACTAACATAAACATGGTGGGTTTTATCTTCTTGTAAGTAAAATCTTAGAGTATCTTTTGGTTTTGGTAATTTACCTTCAACCACGGCAATATATTCTCTTGTATACCTTAACCAGTTATTTTGTAACATTTCCTTTAACTTTGGATTTTTAGCAAATAAAACAAGTCCCGATGTATCTTTATCTAATCTATGCACTACAAATACCTTTTGATTTTTCTTATGTAAATACTCTCTTACTTCATGATACAAAGTACGCATTTCTTCTTTATCAGTGGCAACTGTAAGTAATTTTGCTGGTTTATTTACAACTAGTATCTCTTTATCTTCATATATAATATTTAACTTTTTCATTTATTCTAATTCTCCTAAATCTTTAAGATAAGATTCGTATTCATCTAAAGCCGTAAATATCTCACTAGCACTTTTACAACTACAAATCTTATTTTTCATTTCTTTACTCTTAGGCATTCCTTTTAAATAATATAGAATATGACTTCTAATCTCTAGGGAAGCACTTATTTCATTAGTATCTTCACATAATAACTTATAATGATAACGCATCATATCAATTTTTTCTTTATTTGATACTTTTTCGGGTTCTAAACCTTTTTCTAAGTAATTAACACAATCTCTTATTAACCAAGGATTACCTAGTAGACCCCTACCAATCATTACGGCATCACAACCTGTTTCTTCTAACATTTTCTTAGCAAGATAACAATCAGTTACATCACCATTACCAATGACCGGAATAGATACAGCCTCTTTGACTTTTTTTATAATGCTCCAATCGGCTTTTCCTGAGTAACCTTGAGCTCTAGTTCTGGCATGAATAGCAATCGCCTTGGCCCCTGCTTCTTCACAGACTTTAGCTACTTCCACAGCATTAATATGTTCACTATCCCAACCAGCCCTAATTTTTACAGTAACTGGAACATTTACAGCTTCAACAACACTAGATACTATTTTTCTGATTTTTTCTGGGTCTTTTAAAAGAGCACTACCAGCTTGATTTTTAATAGCTACTTTAGGAACCGGACAACCCATGTTAATGTCGATAATATCGGGATGCTGAATTTTTTCTACTAACTTAGCGGCTTCCACAAACGATTCTTCATCACTTCCAAATATTTGTTGACTAATAGGTCTTTCTAACTCATCCATTTTAAGTAAATCTAGGGTTTTCTTACTTTGATAACATAAAGCTTTATCGCTTACCATTTCGGCATAAATTAAACCTGCTCCCATCTTTTTTAAAATTTTCCGATAAGAAGTATTCGTAACTCCTGCCATTGGAGCCACTACAACCTTATTTTTAATATAAACATTTCCTATATTCATTTTTTCACCCAATTTCTTTAACGACTTAAATAAGTACATTCATTATAGCACACCCAAAACTAACTACCAAGAAAAAAAGAGTCTTAATGGTAAAAAACTCTCTTTAATCTCTTTTCTTAAATTTAATTTCTACTGTATCATTTTGTTTAAGTAAAAATCCATTCGCATCATCAGTATCTAAGTGAATTTCTAAATAGCCATCACTACTAGTTTTAAAGAAAGCCTCAATTAAACCTTTCTTTTCACCATCTATAATCACCCCAACAGGCTCATCATCAACAACACCCCACTCCTTAGCAAGGGCATCCGATATATGAATATGACGATTAGCAATTATTCCACAAGGAAGAGTAATCTTATCTTTAGGACCAATTATTTCTAGTTCGCTAGCGCCGTCTAAATGTCCACTTTTTCTAACCGGCGGATTTATTCCTAACTTATAAGCATCAGTTTTTGATACTTCTACTTGATTATAAGAACGGAAAGGTCCTAAGACTCTAACTTTCTCAATTGACCCTTTTGGTCCTTTAATAATTACCGTTTCTTCCGCTGCAAATTGTCCTGGTTGATTTAAAGCTCTCTTAAAAGTTAATTCACTCTTACCAAATAACTTCTCATATACTTCTTTTGTTAAATGACAATGTCTATTAGACACTCCAACACTTATCTTCATAATACCTACTTTCTTAACACTAAAATTATATCGCATCTAAATAAGAATAACAATGAGTAAACATGCCAGTTTATATAAATATCTATCTTCAATTTAAAAACAGCAAAATTCACTATTGACAAACTTGCAAAAAAAAGTTATAGTAAGCACCGACATTTAAAGAGGGGGAGGAAAATTTTAAATGAAAAAATTTAATGAAAGCGATTTAGAAGCTAATAGAATCGGTAATAACGCAACAGATGAAGAATGGAAAATAATAAAAGATTTTTTATGTGAAGGGCATATTTCCAACCAAGATAGTGCAAAAATTTGCTATCAAAACATTAAAGAAAATAAAAAATGGTATTATAAACTTAATGCAATAGTTAATGATGGTAATTTGATTGTAGAAAAAATGGTAATTGGATTTGTAGTAGCCGCTTTAGCATTTGGGATTTATCCAGGAATTATTGATGATATAGTAGCACCATTAATTGGCTATTCTTCTTTGTTTTATAATATTCCGGATACTTTAAATGGAATATTGCGTGTAGTTACAATGGCTGGCGCTGTTTTAGCACAAGCCAAAGTTATTAATAAGCTTTCATATGAAAAAGATATCGACCTATTGCAAAAAAATTTAAAAAAAGCAATTACTCAAGGTAAAAAAACAAGTATCAAAGACCATATATTAAATTTCTTTACTAAAGGAGCAAAAGAAAAAAGCAAAATTTCCAGCCAATCACTTGTCGATTATGTCGATAAAGAACTAACCGAAAGAGGCACAAATCAAGATGAAGAAATCATTAAAAGACAAAATGAGGAACATGCATCAGCCTTTGTTAAACTTATTGGTGAAGATATGAAAAGTATTATTGCTAATCCATATCCTAATTATGAAGAAGATCTTGATGCCCTTCACAATTTAGCCAATGAATATGTAGAAAACATAGTAAAAGAACAAGAAGCAAACTTAACTAGTAAAATTGCCTTAAAACTATCTGGCAGTAAAGATTTCTATGGTAAACTTAATGATTTAGAAGCGAAAATCAAAAGAAATATGGAAATTAACAAAATGCGTAAATACAATGATGGTTATTTATCTGATATTATAAAAGATGGAGCTAAAGTCGTAGAACAAGACAAACAAGTTTATAATGGTCCGACAATTAATGGACATATTCCAACATTCGAAGAACAGTTTTACGAAGATTTACAAGTACCTGCAAATGATACTGGTAGTGCTCGCAAACTTAAACCAAATAACTAATAGAGAGTTAAAAGCTCTCTATTTTTCGGGTTCAAGAATTATAATTTGCTGATTGCTCTATTAATTTATTATTATTATTTAATTTCATTATCATTATCTAATTCTAAAGCCTTATTAACATAGTTTAATGATTACCATTATTAAAAGAAACAACCGCTAAAATATCATATATATTTAAATCATTAGTAAATGTTTCATTAATATATATTTTAGGATGTTTCTTTATTTTTAAAGCCTCTTTAGAACGATTTAATTTCATGTAACACCTAGCAATAAAATGTATATCCAAACAAATATTTGTTATATTTAATTGACAAGAAAATAATAATACGCTAGAGTAATTATTATTAGCTTAAGAAAGAAGAAATGATTATGAAAAAGTACAACGCTGATTACTTAGAAGAATATTATACCCAAAACTATAATGTTGTTGAACGAGAAATTAATAAACATAAACACAGGATTTGGCCAACAGTTAAAAATTATTTAAGTACAGGTAAACTACATAATAAAGAAGAGGCTTTAATTTGTTATAAAGAACTAAAAAATAATAAAGAATGGTATTATAAGATGAATCAAGACTATGAGTTACATTACACCGTTTTAAATGATGGTACCGTAGTAAAAGATGATTATGGAGAAAAACTTTTTAATAAGCATTTAGAAGAAGAAAAAGAAAAAAGACTAGAAAAAGAGAATAATCAAAAATCCATATTACTCATTTGTAGGATGGTATTTTTGGCATTAAACGGTATTTTTGGCGTCTTGTCCATTTGTACAGCTAGTTTTCTATTTATTGTTCTGAATATTATAACCCTTATAATGGGAATTATATCGACTATATTATACCAATTTAATGACAATAAAATAGAAAATGAAATTGAAGATATCGAAAAAGAAGTAAAATATCTATTATTAGACAAAGATATTGATGACTTGGAACAAGAATTAAAACATTATTTAGAGATGGATATTATTCAAGAAAATATTTCTAACGAATTTAAAAAACGCTTACAAAAAGAAAAAAGCATTGATTGTACGAAAGGAAAAGGAAATAATATTGATAATGAGCAAAATGATAAACAAGCATCTAAGTTTGTGCAGTTAATTGCTGAAAATATAAAACTTATTTTCGCTAATCCTTATCCTAATTGTGAAGATGATATAAATGCTCTTAATGAATTAGCAAATGAATATGTAGAATATATTATTGCTAGTTCAAGTACTAATGAACTTCTAATTGAAAATAATAATTTTTATAATAGACTAATTGATTTAGAATTTAAAATTCATGAGAACATTAGAAATAATATGACCAAAGAACTTAATGAAGAGTACTTAAAGAAAGTTATGAATAAGGCTCCTAATTCGGTTGATACTTCTAAAATATATACTAATCAAGTAATTTGTGAACACATTCCTACTATAGAAGAAGAATTTAATACGGAATCACAAAGTTATGATGCTGATGATACCGAGGCTAAAGGATACGGGCGTGTTCTTAGTCATAATGATTCTTCATCAAAATAATAGTTATTTTAATAGTTTTGGAAGATAATAAATTTGATAGTGCTAATCACTCTCGGATGATGAAAATCATCCTTTTATAATACTTTTAACTAGCCAATTAATTTAATTATCAAGATTATCTACTACAATCAAACAATACAGCTCTATTAACCAAAAAGATAAGAACGCAGATATATTTCTATATCTAAATAGCAATTAAAACATTTTCAATAATTTTTTTATTATTAATTAATCTTTCATTATTTTTATCTAATTCTAAAGCTTTATTTATATATCTTAAAGAACTTCGATATTTACCATTATTAAAACAAGCCACGGCTAAGATATCATATATATTTAAATCGGTAGTGAAAGCCTCATTAATATAAGTTTTGGGATGTTTCTTTATTTTTAAAGCCTCTAAACATAGTTTTTCTGTTTCTTTATAATCTTTTAATTCATATGTAATTAAGGCTTTTTCCATATAAGGATCTCTCAGATAAGGACTTTCTTTTATCGCCATATTTGCCCACATTAAAGCCTCTTTAGGGCGATTTAGTCTCATATAAGCTCTTGCAATAAAACGCATTGAGGCACATCTTTCATCCTTCCAAGTAGCACTTTTTAAATTTAAATGTTTTTCTAAAGTAGTAATGGCTTCTTCATACTTCCCATAATACATATATTCTCTTCCTAAATAATGCATATTACGGTCATTTTTCGGATTTTCTTTTATCGCTAGTTCTAATAAGGGTAAATAAGAACTTCTGCTTTTCATACTATCAGGATAATGATTAACTATTATTTTTTCAGTATATAAATATTTTTCTTCCCCCTTATATTCTAATATTTCATGAACCGGATTAACCCAAGTAAAACCCTTTCTCGCATGAATTTTTTCGCCATAAAAACTTATTATAGGATTATTATTTTTATCTAAAGACCAATTATAAACATATCTAATTCTCGTTAAATCATCCTTCCAAAGGGCTTGTATCACATCATACCAGCCACTTACTAAAACTTCATCTAAATCTAGACAAACACAGACATCATAATCATCAGGTATCATCTCTAAAGATTTATTGCGGGCTACATCAAAACGCCATGGTTTTATTATTTCTTGTTTAACCGTAACCCCTAAAGACTTTAATAACTTAACAGAGTTATCGGTAGAACCTGTATCTAAAACATATATTCCATCTGCCCTCTTTACTGAATCATACCATCTTTTTATAAACTTTTCTTCGTTCTTACAAATAGCATATACACATATTTTCAAATATTATCACCTATTAATTATATTAATAACAAGATTAAAAAAGAATTAATAAGTCCAAGAAAAATAGCCATAAACACTTCAAAGTTATGACTTTTTAACTTTGAAATATTTATGCCTTTCTATTTTACAATTTATATTTTTCAATAGTTTCAGTATATATGCTGGATTTTTTTAAATAAACAGATAATATTATTGAACGGATAATTTATAAGGATCTTCCATCGTTCCTGCACCTTGAAACAGAAGTCCAGGTTTTAGATTTAAAACTGCCCGGGCGCCATCTCTGTACTGAACACTGCCATTGAGAAGGTTACCACGGTTACTCTGATAGCGCCCATGTGCAATGCTTCCGCCTGCGCAATAAGGCGACAGCAACCATTCATCGTTACCGGTATATAAATAAAAATTAGAATTACTTGACCAACTACCACCAGCTAACATGAATTCATCAGCTGTTAATAAGCCAATTGGATATTTTAAGGAACCATTACCGTTAGTTATATCACTAACCGTAAAGGCATCATTCTTTTGTGGACAGGTTAATAATGTTTTGCTTGAATTATACCATCTATATTCTGTATAATCTTTTCCAGCTCCGGTACCTGAAGTTATACTTCGATCATTACAAAATAAATTATCGGCTAAGTATTGTTCATATTCGGTACTTTTAATATTTTTTTCGTACCAATTATCTAAATATTTTTTGATTGTTGAATCATTAATATTGGTTTGGGCTTGTTCCTTTGTGGTTGTAACATTATATACTCCATCATACTTAACCACGGCATTAGTTTCGCCAGTTGTTACACTTGTAATTTTATAAAGCATATCATAAGTTGAAGGAGTGCTAGTATCTAAAGATGTGTAATAACCAACATAATCATTACTTAAATCACGACCTAAAACAGCAATTGGATTTTTTAATCTAAATTTCTTTGTATTCTTATCATGAATATATTCTTTTGAAACATAATAAGTGTTTGTATTATACAAATTTGATGTTGAATATGGAACAGCAGCTTCTTTTACCCCATCAAAATTGCCATACATATATCCAACATATTTATTATCATCATATGAGCTGTTAAATGCCGTAGTTCCGATATATCTATCTGCACTTGCATCACCATTAGCATGAGCTACTGTTCCATCATAAATAATACGCATTGAACCATCACCATTAACTCTAACGATACGCCAATATTTATTAGCAAATAAGACATAGTTATTGTCGACTGTTCCCCGATAGTAATAACTTGTTCCATAAGCATCTGGTGCACTACACAAGTAACCACTTGTTGATTCACCTGCTGGTTTAGTTATTGAACCATCAGCATTTACGGTTGGACATTTGCCTGTTGTATCTAATTGAGCAATTATATCAGCAGTAGATAATTGCTTTCCCGCCAAATCTAAATTTATTGTATACTCTTGACCTTGTTGAATATTTTGATCACCTTGGTTAGCATATTCTACTACTAAATAATATTTAGTTTCTGTCTTCGGATAGACAATTATATTTTTATAATCTTCTTCGGCTCCGCCTGATAACTCTAAAGTTGCACTACTAGGAATATTACATGATGAATCTTCATAATACTGACTATTTTCATGTTTTTGTGTAGATGTACAAGTAACTTCTTCTATTGATTTATATAACTTCCAGGTTACATCATTACTAAATATCCCTAAATTGGGCATTACTTTAATTGAGACTTCCGTTGGCTGGGCATTTTTTGCGCCTTCACCTCTTATAGTAAATGCTTTTACTTCTTTATGTCCAGGCAATACGCCATCAAAAGCTACAGTTTTACTCTTAATATCCATTACAACATTAGTAGTACTTGCTGATGTTACATTGTTATTCTCATTTTCCGGATTTTTTACCTGAAAATTTGCCACATAATAAGCATAAGAGATACCTACCCCAATTAACCCCACTAAACATACTGCTGTTAATGCCAATAGCAGTTGTTTCTTATTAATCTTTTCTTTCATTTCAAACCTCTACTACTTTTATTATTTCCCATTAAAAATAATTAATACTAAACAACCAATAGGTCTCTAAAATACCCATTTACATACTTTACATTTTTCATAGAGTTAAATACTCTATGAAA
>CAKOKQ010000026.1 GCA_934095825.1 uncultured Bacilli bacterium
TCTTTCAAGGCATTTATAATTTATCAAATTTTTAAGCATAAGTCAATTACTTAAAGTTAATTTGTAAAAAAAATATGACATAATATGAAGGCTGCAACAATTCCACATAAATCAGCAAATAAGCCTACCTTTAAAGCATACTTACTTTTGGTAATTTTGACACTGCCAAAATACAAAGCCAGTACATAAACAGTCGTATCCGTACACCCCTGCAAAACACTTGCAACCAAACTATAAAATGAATCAACGCCGTATTTTGTAAAAATATTATTCATAATAGCCAAAGAAGCATTCCCAGAAATTGGTCTTAGAAGAGCCATTGTTGCAACTTCGTTAGGAATATTAATTTTAGTAAATAAACTATTAAAAGGACTTAATAAAAAATTAATTACCCCACTTTTAACAAACAAATTAATAGCAAAAACCATGCCAACAACAGCCGGCACTATATCAAATACCGTTTTAATCCCCTCTTTAGCGCCCTCCAAGAATTTATCATAAATATCCACTTTTTTAAAATAACTATATAAAATAATAATTAAAACTAAAATAGGAATACAATAATTCATAGAACCCCTTTCTTACTACTCTTTATTTTTCCTTCTAATAAGATAATCAAGAGTTAAACCACACACTGAAGAAACTGTGGTAGCAATAATACTTGGTAAAATAATACAACTGGGATTTAGACTACCATGAGCCATTCTAAGTGCTATGGTCGTCGTAGGAATTAAAGTAACTCCGGCGGTATTTAAAACTAAAAAAGTTATCATAGCAGTCGAGGCCGTATCTTTATTACTATTTTCTTCTTGCATACTAGCCATAGCCTTAAGACCAAATGGGGTTGCCGCCGAACCCATTCCTAACATATTACAGGCAATATTTGAAGCAATATAATCTAAAGACTTACTATTTTTATCTAAAGAAGGAAATAATTTACAAAGAAAAGGTCTTATTAATTTACCAAATTTTTCTAATAAACCACTAGAACGCGCCAGACTCATAATACCCATCCACAATATAATAATGGGTGCCATATCTAAGCAAAGATTTAACCCACTATAAACAGCATTTAATATTTCTTTATTAATAAACTCTCCATTACCAGTTAAAAGACTATAGATAATAGCACTCCCACATAAAAAGACCCATATTAAATTAATCATATATCCCCTTTTTACTTCTTATTTTAAAGAAGTTACTTTTCCCAAAATTTTAAAAACTTAATTATTCTCTGTAAAAGACTTTCTTTATCTTTAGAATCATTCTTTTTATCATTACCTTTACTAACATAAATAGGTTCTTTACTAATTATTTTATTATCTAATTTTATTAAAACCGTTCCTACTACTTCCCTATCTTCATACTTAGTTTTCTTTTCTAACTCATAATTAATAATAAGTTCCTTTTCTTCAAGAGGAGTTAACAAAACATTAATATCTTTATCGATATATAAATTATCATAAAACACATTATTAGGAACATTAATTTTACCTTTTTTTAAAATCGTAACCTTATTATATTTCTTAAAATTTTTTTCATATAAATACTTATGGGTATCAAAGTCATCAGGATCATTTAAAGTTACTATTACTAATCTTTTATCATCTTTTAAGGCAGCAGTTACTAAAGTTCTTCGGGCTAGTTTAGTAAAGCCTGTTTTTCCGGCA
The DNA here is from genome assembly GCA_934095825.1 of uncultured Bacilli bacterium. Next base: position 1,671 of record CAKOKQ010000026.1, read on the forward strand.
ATTGTATATTTATAACTAGTTAATAATTTATTTTTATTATACCAATCATAGGTTTTATAATTAGTGGTTGCTATATGTCTTTTAGTCCCACTAATTTCAACAAAGTCCTTATTATTAATAGCATAACTCATCAGTAAAGCCATATCATAAGCCGTCGAAGTATTACCCTGCTTTTTTTCATTTTCTAAACCACTCGAGTTTATAAAGGTTGTACTGGTCATGCCAATTTCTTTAGCTTTATCATTCATCATTTGAACAAATTTATCCATACTACCCGCTATTACATTAGCAATCTCGATAGCGGCATCATTTCCGCTTCTTAAAAGCAGACCATATAATAAATCTCTTAAAGTTATTTCTTCATCTATTTCAATATATATATTAGAGCCATAAGCTTTTAAGACATCTTTATCTATTTTTATTTTTTCATCTAATGCCCCATTTTCAAGGGCAATTAGGGCTGTCATTATTTTAGTAGTACTAGCAATGAGTTTTTTTTCTTGCGTATTAGCGCCTTCTATTACTCTTTTACTATCAGCATCCATGACAATATAACTAGAATTACCATAAACTTTAAAAGGAATTAAAAAAAGAATAAGTAACCATAAGTATTTCTTCATTAGTTATCACCTAAATAACTATATGAGTTATAACTTAATAGTAGACTTATTCTTAAATACATTTTCTTAATAAGAAATATCACTTTTATAAACTTCAATTACTGGTCTTACACCTAAAATACCATCCTTGTTAGCAGGAGAGCTATGAACCCTTCTAGCAGTAGCATAGAAAAACCAAGCATAACCAGCTGGTGTAAATCTAGGGGTTTCTAACCAAAAGCCATCAAAATTAGAAGTGTTTTTAGTTGTAAAATTAGTGTTTTCGGCTAAATATAAATGATTATTTAATTCTCCATTTTGCCAAGTTGGAATATAAATTCCGGCTAACTGTTTTAATTCGTTAAAACTAAGAAAGCGAGCGGCATAATTTTCATAATTAAAAGCACTAGGCAAGTTATGTCCGTCTTTTAATTTATTAGTCCCATACTCATTTATTATCGCTCTTTTTTCATTAATTAGATGGACATTAGACCACTGTTTTTTGGTGGGAAGCTGTAATATCGCACTGACGGGGCCATTCCAGTTTTCCCCACTTTCATCATACTTATAAGTATTTTTACTAGGTTCTCCTAAAGTAACATTACTATAATAAATTAAAAGAGCAACATCACTAGAAGCATCAAATAAATAATAAAATCTTTCTTTGGTCGCATCATATACGCCATCCCCATTAACATCACAATCAAAAGCATTTCCAGACTCCAAAGTTCCTAAAGTACCTAAAGAACCATAAGATATTATATTCTTATTGCCAATAGTAGTCCCAAGACCTTTACAATAAGAACCTAAACATTCTTCTTGATGAAGCATAGTAGCTCTTTGACAGATTGGCATTTTAAAATATATCTTAATATTCCCCGTAACCTTCTTAATTATTAAATTATCATTAGTATAAGTATAATCATCCGGACTTGATAATATTTTATTATCCATAGAAACATTTAAAACATTATCACTAGTATTAACAATATTAACATCTAAAGAATCATTTTCAATTACTTCTTGAGGTAAATTTTGACTATTATTAATATCATAATAAGTAACCGTAAATATTTGACCAAAAGCAAATTTTAAGTTAAAAGGCATATCAGTATTTAGGTTTCCCCCATCTTTTAAAGACACCTTAATCTTTATCGTTTTTTTAACTCCTAAAGTACATTCATTATCACATAACTTATCTTTTAATTTATAATCTAACAATTCATATTCTAAGTTATTATTATCGATTGTAATATCTCTTATACCCATAATAACATTTCCTAGATTATAAATTTCTACTTCATAGATAAGATAGCCATCACTATTATTAAATCTAAGACTACTAGAGACATCAGAAACATTATATTCATTATAATTACTAATTGCAGCCTGAGATTCTAAAACACGGACATTTGTAATTCTAATATCTTTATCTATTTTTATATTTGCCCCAATATTTTCGATAGCTAGGTTATTTTGTAACGCGGCAAACCCAATACTTAAAAAGACTACCAGAAAGATAATAATTAGATAAAAACAATTTCTAAATCCTTTTTTCATAGTTTCGCCTTTTTAGTTGCCACCATTTCTTTTTTATTAATGGTATATAAATATAAATGATTATCTTTTAAGACATAGAAGTGCGCAACATCATTATTTTTTAAACGATAAAACATTATTGGTAATCTTAAATTATCTCTTACATCAACTAGTTCATCAAAGTTTTTAATCATTAAAATATCATAATCTTTAATATTGGGAAAAGTAGTAGTTTCCACTATTAAACGGTCATATTCTTTTAAAATCTTATTAATAAGTTTATCATAATCACTTATTTTTTTATTGTATTTAAAAATATTTATTAAAGCTAACCATAAGAAAAAGGAAGAAGTTAAAAGAAGTAAGGTTGCAATAACTAATTTAAAATAACTATTAACGATAAAACATCTTGTGGCTATTATAGTATTTATATCTTTATTTAATTCTTGAGTATTTAATTTAATTTCAATGGCTTTTTTAGATAAAGGAATTTCTAGGGCAATTTGACCATAAGTTGGTAAAATGGAATAGTTATCATTTACTTTTTTATTAGTATTTAAATAAACTACTAAGTAACTATCCGCATCAACATTATATTTCGATTTAAAAGTAGTAGCAATATTATTATAATATTCATAATCGATATCAATATTTTTCTTTAAGTTATATAAAGTATTAGAGCCTATTACATCTGTAGTTTTAGGCGTAAGAACATATTCTTTTTCATAGTATTTAGTACCCGTATCACTATTTTTAATAACTAATTTAGCAATGATTTCATATTCTACTTGCGATACCATATCATCTAAATTACCATTAAATTGATAATTAAAAGAAATAGGTATTTTCTTAATTAAACTGGCTACATAGGACATATTAGGATCAAGACAATCAACATCAAAAAAATCATTTTTACCTAAACAAACATTATAAGATACATTACCAGTTTCTTTAAAATATACTTTTTCTTTTTGTTTTAATTTCAAAGAACTAGTAAATAATTTTAAACCTGGAAAATATGTTAGAACAAAGATAAGAATAAATAATATAATCTTTACTTTTGTATTTATTTTCTTCTTAGAATGTTTTTCCATGTTTACCACCTCTCATTTAATAACACGGTTGGATAGCCTATTAAAGGTAATTTAAATTTAACAACCCCAATAAACATATCTTCAGTTATTTTATATTTATCATAATCATTATTAGCATCCCCTTTAGTATAAATAAAATATTCTTCATTAGTATTTATTATTTTATATACTCGGTGTACTACTACTTTACCATTATATTTATAAGCTAAGATATCCCCTATTTTTAAGTTCGTAAATTCTTTATCAACAACCACAACATCCCCTTTAGATATTTTAGGTTCCATAGAACCACTGGCAATAGCAACCGCATAATATCTAAAATAACCAGATACACCATATACTAGAAGACTAGTAATAAGAATAACTGGTATAAATCCTAGGGTTTCTATTTTTCTATTTTGATAATCAGCAATATTTAAAGCCTCAGTTCGATCTTTTTGAAACCAGTTTTTTATATGCTTTAAAATAACTAAGGGTAATAAAAGAAATATTATGGAATATAAGTATTCGTTAGGATTAGGAACTATAGGAAGTAAGTATTTATATAGATTTATAATTAATAAATAAATAATTACAGGTTTATAACCTACTTTTAAATCTAAATAAGTACATAAGATATTCTCGGTAATAGAAGGTAAGATATTAAGGGCTATTAATAAGAAAGTTTCTTTATTAAAACCAATATTATGAGATGCTAAAACTATTATATTATCTATTAAAATAAAGAATAGACAAGCGAAGACGATTAAGTATTTAGATTCACTGGATTTTATGAGTAATTGATATCTAAGTAATTCTTTTATAATTATAAATATAATTAAAGGCAAGATTATGTTTTTAAAAGAATTAAGAGTCCAATAGTTACCATTTTTAGCAAAACCAATTAAGATTCCTGATAAATAATAGATAAGAAAAAAAGCTATTAAAATAATAATTATCTCTAAGATAATATCTTTAGTATAACGATGTCTATCTTTTTCAAAACCTAATAATAGATAGAAAATACCTAAAGATAATAAGAGTATTATACTTAATTCGATAAGTCCTAATAATTTAAATTTTAATATATTTAAAATTAACATTAGACTTAGAATAAAGATAAATAATATTATTTTAATATAACTTTTTTTCATTTCGCATCTCCTGTCTTGAAGAGATTAATTTTAATCAGCCGAACTGTAATTTAAAGTGATGTTTCCAAAAACAACACTAAAATCGCCATCAGTTCTTTCTGCTCCAGCTGCATATTCTAAGGTTACAGTGATCATCTCACCAGTTTTTTTAGCCAAACTATGACCAGTAATAGATGCTTTGCCAGTAGCAGTTTCTAATTCATTACCAACTTTTACTTTTACTAAAATGTTTTCGCAAGCTTTTTGAACTAAAGCATCAGTAGTACCTTCTTTCGCCGTACAAACTTTAGTCGCATTGCTACCAGCAGCGTTGGCATAAACGATACTTTTTAGATAAGCATTTAATTCGCCAGCATTGTAAGCATAAAACTTGTATACAACTGATTGCCCTGGTTCGGTAAATGTTGCACTTAAATTAGAAATTGTGGGATCTGCACTGTTATCAATAGTAGCATTAGTAGTTACGATGCTATTAGGAGTGGCTGTGGGGGTAATTTCCGCAACAGTAACACTATCGATTGAACTTGAAAAATCAACATTCATTGTATCATTATCTGGTTTTACATTAGCACTGGCTTGGATGTTTAAAACATTTGAAAATGAGGCAAAACCAACTGATAAACCTAATACGGCTACTACTAAAGCCACTATAGCGATAACTTGAGCATTTCTATTCTTTTCCATTTAATATCCTCCTACCTTAACAAATTATAGCATACAAATTTAGGGTAAGCAAGAATTTTGCTAGTTAGCTAACATTAAAAATCCTATCATATTTCTTTAAAAAGCCTTATTTTTTAATAGTTGGTTCATAGTTTTCCACAAATTGAACTAAATTATCAGCAGCCTTATCCATATCATCACGCAGTTTTATAAACTTTTTTTCATTCGATAAGTCACTCACAAAAGGTAAATAAACTTTTTCCATATTAGTCGCTAAAAACTGGGCTTGCTCAGGTCCTAGAAAATCTATCCATTCGTTATTACCAGTAAACTGGGAAGTTTTAATTACCTCTAAAAGGTTAGGTATTTTTTTAATCTTTCAACAATTTAGATCAAAACTGGAGTAAAACTCATTAAATAACCTTTTAGTTCTAAGGAATAACCATATTTTCGACTTATTTTTTCTACAAATTCATTAATACTCATCTAAAAAAAATTTCTTTCTAATCTTTTTGCCTACATATGCCATTAGACCTAATACCTAAAGTAATATAATAATCTTCATTATAAGTATCTATTACTTGACCATCTTTATTAGTCATAATACTATGGCATTTATAAATATAAATCTTCTTATCAAACACTTTACTATCATCTAAATAAATCTCCGTACCGCCATCATTTAAACCATCAAGAAATGCTATTTCTTTTATTACATCTTCAATTGATACAGTACCATTCTTTAACTCATTAATTAAATTTTTCTTATTTTCTTTATAATTAATATCATTTGTTTCTGTATAAATAGTTTTATTATCACTAGTCTTAGTAACTTCTAAGTAGGCTATATCATCAGTTTTACTTGGTTCATCTACAATTCTATCCCAACTACATCCACTAACTATTAAAAGTAATCCTAAACATAAAATAAATTTCTTCATAAAACAATCTCTCCTTAGATTTATTTTATCATAATTTATTCTATTTACTAGAATTATTTTCTCTTTAGTAAAGGATATAAACCTAATAAAAATAAAATAAACCAGATATTAAAAATAATATACTTTAAATATTCTATAAAAGTATAACCTATTACTAACATATTAAGGTTTAAAAAAGCAAATACTAAGTAATTACTTATAAAAAGAGTACTAATTAATTTAATAAATATTATATTCATAATAAAATATATTTCTATTTTGAAAAAATTATTATATAATTAACTAGGTGATTTTTATGGAATTAATTAAATATGTGATCTTAGGTATTATCCAAGGTTTAACAGAGCCTCTTCCTATTTCTAGTAGTGGTCATTTATTAATATTTAGAGAATTATTTAATACTAATATGTTTAATGATTTAAACTTTGAAGTTATGGTTAATTTTGGTTCATTTATTGCGATTTTAATTATCTTCTGGAAAGATATCGTTAGACTAGTAACTAACTTCTTTAAATATTTATTTGCTGATAAAAAAGAAAAAAAGAAATACTATGAAGACTTTAAGTATTGTATGCTAATTGTGGTGGGATCTATTCCAGTTGGTATCATTGGTTTAATATTTAAAGATAAGATTGAGGCAATTGCTAGTGTTAAAGAAGTAGGTTTTGCTCTTCTAATTACAGCCTTAGCATTATTCATCGTAAAAAATAGTAAGGGTAAGAAAAAAGATAATGAAATAACTTATAAAGATGCTATTATCATTGGTTTATTTCAAATGTGTGCCTTACTTCCGGGATTGTCTCGTAGTGGCATGGTGCTAGTTGGGTGCTTACTTTGTGGTTTAAATAGAGAATCTTCTCTAAAATATACTTTCATGTTATATTTTCCTGTTTCTGTGGCTTCTTTTGGTTTAAGTAGTATTGATGTCTTAAAGAGTGGCATTGCTAGTAATTTATTATTAGGTTACTTCTTAGGTATGGTTGCCGCAGGGATTGTAACTTACTTTACTTACCAATGGTTATCTAAAATTGTTCAAAATGGTAAACTATGGAAATTTTCTATTTACTGTGTAGTTGTAGCCTTATTTATCTTTATTTACTTTAGATAGTATCTATAATCACTAAAAGACTTATCAAATTTGATAAGTCTCAGACTGTTGACAAAGTAAATTTTGTCAGCGGTCTTTTCTTTGGCACTAAAATGGTGTATAATTAACTCGTAAGGCAGCTCATATATTCCAATTTTGAGCTTACTAGCCTTACTTTTTTTATATATTTTTGTTATAATA
>CAKOKQ010000027.1 GCA_934095825.1 uncultured Bacilli bacterium
TTTCTTGGACATGGAAACGAGGTTTTTATATGTCAAAATTAAGTTACAAAGATAAAATAAATATTTATAATAATAAAAAAGAAGGAATGTCAATAAAGGCATTATCAAAAAAATATGATGTAAGAGATAATGTTATTAAGTATCTTGTAAGAGTAATAGATAAACATGGATATGAAGTTTTAAGAACAAATAAAAATAATTATTATTCCCCTAATCAAAAAGAACAAATTATTAATCGAGTATTAATTAATGGAGAAAGTATATTTTCTGTTGCAGTCGATGAAGGATTGTCTAGTGATGGATTATTACGGAATTGGATTTCAAAATATAAAGAAAATGGTTATAATATAGTTGAACGAAAGCGAGGACGGTCAACTATGCCTAAAGTAACAAAGAAAAAAGAAAATGAAACAGATAAAGAAAAGATAAAAAGATTAGAAGAAGAAAATTTATATTTAAAAGTGGAGCTAGAATACTCAAAAAAATTGAGAGCCGTTGTTCAAGCAAGGAAGAATCAACAACAGAAGAAAAAGTAAATGTTGTTAGTGAACTTCGGCTAACATACCCATTAATGATTCTTCTGAAAATATCAGGTTTGGCTAGATCTGTATATTATTATACTTTATCTAAAAATGATAAAGATGATAAAAATAAAGAAATAATTGATAAAATAAAAGAAATATTTATTAATAATAAAGAAAGATATGGTTATCGTAGAATTACATTAGAACTTAGAAATCAAGGTTATAATGTTAATCATAAAAAAGTTTATAGAATAATGGTTAAATTAGGTTTAAAACCACTAAAAAGAAACAAAAGAAAATATTCTTCTTATAGGGGAACTGTTGGTAAGATAGCTGATAATTTAATTGTAAGAAATTTTAATGCAGAAAAGCCTAATCAAAAATGGTATACTGATGTTACTGAATTTAATCTTCGAGGAGAAAAATGTTATTTATCTCCAATATTAGATGGATTTAACGGTGAAGTTATTTCTTATAACACTTCTAAATCACCTAATTTAGAACAAATAAATGATATGCTTAATAAAGCATTTGATGGCAGAAATCTAGAAGGACTAATATTTCATTCAGATCAAGGATGGCAATATCAACACCAATCTTATCAACAAAGATTGAAAAACAACGGTATAAAACAAAGTATGTCAAGAAAAGGAAATAGTATGGATAATGGAATGATGGAAAACTTCTTTGGCTTGCTTAAAACAGAAATGTTTTATGATCAAGAAGATAAATATCAAAATATAGATGAATTAATTTTAGCGATAGATGACTATATTAATTACTACAATTATGATAGAATTAAAGTAAAATTAAAAGGATTGTCACCCGTAAATTACAGGTTACAATCCTCTAATTAGAAACTATTAATAAACTGTCCAACTTTTGGGGTTCAGTTCAAGTATGCTAAATTATTACAATAAAAACTATAATGCTGTTTTTAATCGTATTCAAATGTATACAGTTAGAAATAAAGAAACTTGTGAATATTCAATTGTTTTTAATATTCCTAGTAATAAAGATGAGGATGATTATTACTTCTTTTACACCCCTGGAAAAAATTTATTTAAAGAAGTCAATTTTTTAGATTTATTAAATGACTATATTATTGTTAGTAATCGCCTAAAAAATAAAATGAGTATTATGAACTTAGAAAATATTGAGAAAAAAGGAAAGAAGTTTTAGCGCTTCTTTCCTTTTTCTATTTCTTGATTGCTTTTTCTATAATAATCTAAAAATTTTAAAAATTCTGGATTATTATTATCTTTCGGGATTTTTTTGATACTAATATCATTATTTTCAAATATTTGAATAATATTAGGAATTTGTTTATCAACTAACTCATTATTTTTATTTGGCCCTAATATATGATATTCATATCCTAAATCATTTAATTGATTTTTTTTAGAATATAAATATATTTTATCGTTGCTACTTTTACTTTGATATAAAAATATATTAAATATGATATCTTTCATTCATCCACCTTGTTTCTTGAGTAAATTGTAACATTTTTAGCTAAGTTATGCAACTAAAAAAATAATACTATTTAAAGATAAGTTTTATTCTTTAGTAAGAAACTGTTTAAGTATTTTATGTTTCAAAATAACTATCTCCTATGAACTCTCTTAAAATAGATAGTTTAGGAACATCATTACTTGGTATTGGTAGAACTAATTTTAAAATTGCTAGTAAACGAATAGCCGTGTGATACTCAGAATCTTCTGGTGGTACTGAATATAATAATGGTTCTACATAAGTTTTTAAGACACTTAATTCATAAACTAAAAAAGTATTAAAGATAACATTTGCTTCATCTTGATAAGGGAAAACATATTTTTCTTCTCCTTTTCTTACATCTTGCCAAGTGGATAAGGTTTTGGATGGGCTATGCCCTCTCGTTCGATAGTCTCTTACCATTCGACGAAGTAATCTAATATCTGTTAGGCTAATTCGATTATCATTATCAATATTTAAGTAAATTAATGGGCTAATATAAATTTTAAATTTATTTTTCTTAGGAATTTCCTTACTAATTTCTTCATTTAGAGCATGCAATCCTTCTACAATTAAAATATCATTATCCGATAATTTTAAAGGACGATTAAATTCTTTTTTTCCAGTAATAAAGTTATAAGTTGGTGTTACAACAGATACTCCTTTTAAAAGTTTTTCCATTTGATTATTGAATAATTTAGTATCAATTGCTTTAATTCCTTCATAATCAGGTTTTCCATTTTCATCTAATGGAGTTTTTTCTCTTTCTTGGAAATAATCATCTAGGGATAAGTGATGTGGACTTAAGCCTAATGTTTTTAAATATAGGGCTAGTTTTTTTGCAGTTGTGGTTTTTCCTGATGAAGAGGGACCTGATAATAAAACTACTTTAATATTGTCTTTATTTAAAGATATTTCTTCTGCAATGGACAAAAGTTTATAATCTTGTAAGATTTCTGCTAGGTTAATGATTTCTCCTGCACCTTTTTCAATAATTTTTTCATTTAATTCACCAATATTATTGATATGAAGTAAATTTCCCCATTTTGCATATTCTTCTAAACTATTTACGTATTTTTCATGATAATTAAATTTCGTTATTTTTCCATTGGTATGGGTAAATGGAAAACGAAGAACAATACCTTTATCTTCTAATAAAGTTAAATCAAACTTTTTTAAAATACTAGCATCGTTAGGTAAATCACCTATAATATAGTTATAGATTCCATCAAATTTATATAATTTCACAAAATTAGAAATCGTATAAGATAGCGTTTTTACTTTGTCATCTCTTTTTAATTTTTTAAAATACTCTATGGCTTCAATTCGGGAGGTTTCTAATTGTTCAAAAGGAAGACCTGCTTCGACTTTAGATTTCATTAATTCTTTAATTTTTTCGACGTCTGCTTCTGTTACTTTTTTATCAATTTCACAATATATTCCCTTATCTATTGGATGTCTTATTTTGATTTTTGTATCTTTACCTAAAACTCTTAATGTAGATGTTTCAAATAAAAATATTAATCCTCTTTCATAAATTTTGTTTCCTTGAGGAGTGGTAATGTCATATAATTCTAATGTTCCACTTTTCATGATAGCATCGTCATAGCCAATTAATTGATTTTTAAATTTGGCACTGATAATGTCAAAAGGGTATTCTTCTTTGATATCTTCAATAATTTCTTTTAACTTTATTCCTTTTTTATATTCTTTCTTTTTTCCATTTTCAAACGTTATAATTATATTGTCCATGCCTTTATCACCATTTTCCTTTTTATTCTTTTACTATTAGTCTATTTTTATTATACAATACTTATGTAGAATTTGTCAAAAAAATTTCTGAATAAAATAAAAAGGAATTGACTAAAATATTACTAGGTGATGATATGAATTTAGTTCCAACAGTAATTGAAAAGTCTAATTATGGCGAGAGAGCTTATGATATTTATTCTAGACTTCTTAAAGATAGAATTATTATTTTAAGTGGAGAGATTGACGATAATAT
>CAKOKQ010000028.1 GCA_934095825.1 uncultured Bacilli bacterium
TCATGGGTATAACTATACTCATGATTTTCAAGTTCACTTACAAACATATCCTTAATATAACCATCACCAGTTTTATCTGTTTCGATTAAATTATTATGTTCTTTTCTAAGTTTGTCCCACATATCATAATATTTTTTAACATCAGTTTTTTTTATAAAACCACCTCCACCAATAGATACAACTTTATCTGTATCGTCAGGTTTTAAGCCTAATTCTTTCATACTTTGATTAAATTGCTCATCAGAAAAAGCAAATTTCATTGGAAAGTCATCAACAATTTTTTGATGTTTTTCCTTTATTTCATCATATTTATTATTCATTAATATCATCCTCCTTATTAACTTCTGATATTCTTTTTAATGCAATATCATAATACTTTTTATTAATTTCAAATCCTATAAATTTTCTATTTTCCAAAATACTTGCAACAGCTGTTGTACCACTTCCGATAAAACAATCTAAAACAACATCATTTTCGTTAGAACTGTTTCTTATTAACTTCCTTATAAGTGGAAGTGGTTTTATTGTAGGATGCCCATATTTTTGCTTATCTTTTATATTAATAGTAGATAAATATATTGTTTTAGCATCTTCATAGTTTTTAGGCTGACAAAAACCTTTTTTTCTAAAGTACAAGCAATATTCTTTATCTCCTAAATACTTATTACTATAAAGGGGCATAGGATTCGTTTTGCCCCAAATAATAATTTCTAATTTACAATCAAGTTGTTCAATAAAATATTTTATATAAAGTGGTATTTGTCTACCATTGCACCATATATAAATATTTATATTTTTCATAACTCTAATTAACTCGTCAAGAATAGAAATATCAAATCCATCAGTTAAATTATTATCTATTAATTCTTTTTCTAAAATTTTAACTTCTTTAGCAACTCTTGAGTTACCAGTTTTTCCACCCTTAGTACAAATGTCATAAGGTGGATCGATAATTACTAAATCAATAGAGTTATCTGGTATTTTTTTAATACCTAATAGACAATCTTCATTAAATATTTTATTTGTTTGCAATAGAAGATTTCCTTTCATATAAAAAGGTAGGAAATATATCCCACCTTAGCCTAAGTAAGTAATCATAATCCATATTAAATACTTTACTTAATCTATATAAAAAAACACCACTAATATTTTCTAATTTATCATTTTCTATATTACTTAAAGTAGATATAGAAATATTAGTCATATTAGATAGTGTTTCTAAAGTTAAATTGTTTTTTATTCTTTCTTGTTTTAATATTTTTCCTATTTTATTTATAAACATTCCTCCTTTGCTTAATTTATTGTATAAAAAAACAGATCACCATAAATTGATCTGCTCGATTAATTGTAATTTGAAATTATCTATTTGATTTATAAAATAACTTATAAAAATGAATACCTGAAATAATACTTGGAATTAATATCCATGAGATTATTCCTACTGTTAAAGATATTTCTATATCAAAATAAATAGTTGCTATATATGTTAATAATGCTAGTGGCATAGAAATTAATGCCAGTATTTTATGGGCTATAATCCAAGTTGATTCATCCCTTACTGTCCAAGGTAATCTTAAACCAATATGCCTATTGTATGGAAAGTTTTTAAAGAAAACTCCACTCATCATTATTAACAATATAATAATTATTGATATTAATTCTTCATTTGGCATTTTAATTTTAAATAATGAAGTAAATATTATTATGACAGGTATTAAAATAATTATAAAATAATTTAATGTTTTAACAACTTTCAATTTTTTATTATCTTTACTTATATTAGTTAATTTATGTATGTTCAGTGTAAAATATCCTAATGCAATAATAACAACAATTCCAATAATGCTTGACATAAGTATAGTATTAGAAATTACAGTTGGAATAAATATACAAGTTAAAATCATAATAAGACATAGAATTAATAAAATAAATTCCTTTTTGTTTTTGAAATTAATTTCCTTTCTACTACCTGAAAATAATTCATCTTTTGTAATATGAAAAATTCTACAAATATCATTATAAAGAGAAGGATCTGGTAAACAAATTCCATTTTCCCATTTGCTAACTGCTTTATAACTTACACCAAGTTTATCACCTAACTCTGTTTGTGTTAAATTAAGTTCTGTTCTTAATTCTGCAATAAATCTTCCAATCTTTCTTTGATCCATAAAATCATCTCCTTTTTACGAATCAAATATATCATTTATTTTTATAAAACCATACCACTTAAAAGTAGAATTAAACAAATTACTATTTTTGTAATAGATTTACTACTTAATTATAACATTCTTTAAGCAAAAAAAATAGTCCTGTACTAGCAACTATTTCAGTTTTTACCAACTACATCTATTCAGAAGTGAAGTGATGACATGGTAAAGTTAAGTGGTTCAATGTGATAAGCTTATTTATCACAACTGTATAATAACATTTTTTGACAACATTTGCAATACCTAACAAATATATCTATGATGAGAAACTTTTACATTAGACTGACTTACCATAGCATAATGCATGGTAGTATCTATTTTGGTATGACCCAAGAGTTTTTGAACTTGTTCAATAGGCATACCTTTATCTATTGCCTTTGTTGCTAAAGTTCTTCTAAACTTATGAGGATGAACTCTTGTTATATTGAGTTTTTTGCCTAGAGTCCTAAGTCTTATTTCAACACCAGATATATTAAGTCTATTATACGGTTTTATTAGTGAAACAAATAAAGCAGAATTATTATCAGTTCTACTTTCAAGATATTTTAGTAAATGAAGTTTTGCTCTTGCATCAAAATATACTTCTCGTTCTTTATTTCCTTTACCTAAAACTATGCACGACTGATTTATAAAATCAATATCATCAATGTTCAAATTAACAAGTTCACCAACTCTAACACCAGTAGATGATAAAAAATCTATCATTGCTAGATCTCTTATATTATGACATCCATCTCTTAGTTTTTCTAAATTTTCATCACTATAAGTTTCCTTTACAGTAATTTGAGTTTTAATCTTATGAATTCTTCTTATAGGACTTTTCATAATATAATCTTCATTTTCTAACCATGAGAAGAAACTAGATAAAATTCTTCTTATATTATCTATTGTTACATTACTGCAATTATGATTACTTTGATAATTAGATAAGTAATTTCTTATATCATTAGTATCAATTAGTTTAATGTTTTTATTTATTTCTGATAACATATCATTAACTGTCTTATCATAATATTCAACAGTTCTTAT
>CAKOKQ010000029.1 GCA_934095825.1 uncultured Bacilli bacterium
AGTCTAAAACTAAAGTATCAACCATACTTATATCATATATTAGTTATTACTATATAATAAAAGAAGAGATAGGACTAGTGTCTATTTCTTCTTAGTTTTGTATTCTAATTCCCATGATTGTGGTCTAATCTTGTGCATTAATTTACAGAACTCTATCTCATTCCATATTCTAGTAGTGATCTTTTCCTTTTTATATAAGTCTAGTAAATTATCATAGGTATATTCATATAAATTATCTCTATTTAAACTAGGTATCATATTATCTTTATAATTTGCATTATCATTTATGATTCCCCATTCCCAGGTATTTAAACACTCATCATAGGCTTCATTATCATACCAGAAATCCATAACTAGTTTTTGTTTTTCTTCCAATGTCCAATTAGAATTCTTTAATATATAGTACCTAATATCAAATGTTCCTACTCCATGTGCCTGTTTTGTACTAGTTATTTGTAATAATCTTTGAAGATAATTATCTGTCCCCATTCCTTGACAGCGGATAGTTCCAAGTTTATTCATAGCCTCATCTACTGCAAAAGCTTTTTGTTCTTCTGTTAATTTTAGGTTAGGATTAAATAAACTCATTAATAAAAATGAATCTCCTCCATTTGAAGCACCATTTAATACTATCCTTGCTATATCAGTATTTGAATAAATGGTATTAATTAAATCTTGATAAATGTTTGAATCAACATTTTCATAATCAAGTAATATAAATTCTGTTATTGAATGACTTTTTAATACATCCTTATCTCCAAACTTATCTTTTATTACTTGAATTGCTTCTTTTAATATTTCTTTATTACCTCTAATTCTAGTCCATATTTCTTTATAGTCTCCTATTCTAGGAGATACATAAATAGAATTATATAGTTCTTTATCAATTGTATCAATATTAACCATATGAAACCTCCTTTTGATATCATTTATTGTATCAAATAGCAAAGAAAAAATCAATATAAATTACATTAATTTGAAATCCATTCTTATAGATTTATTTTTAATATATTATTATGAATGATTATTTAGAAAATACGAAAATCAAAACTAAAAAAGATTAAATCTTTATATCAATCTAGTATCATAAAATAAACTACAGCCTTTTCTTCTACACAATTCACATTATTAAAGTCTGTTCATCATTTACTTTATTTTCCATATATTCTAAATTATTAAAAGTTTTGTTATTTTTTAATAGTTCCATTTGTTTTCTAGCTATATTATTTAACCTAATAAGTCTCTCATTTTGTGGAATTTCCATTTCAATTAATTCTGCATTAATATTTTCCAAGTTATTTAATATTACTAAATGAAGTAAGTCTGTATAATCCCTGATATTTCCTTTATCTGCTATTTCTGGATTACTTTCTCTCCACTCTTTTGCAGTCATACCAAATAAAGCTACATTTAAAACATCTGCTTCTTCTGCATAAACATATTTTTTTTGCTTTTCAGTTAAAGTAGGAACTATTACACTCTTAATAGCATTAGTATGAACTACATAACTAACTTTTGCTAAAACTCTATTTGTATGCCAATCAATTTTATTTTGATATGCTTCATTTTTCTTTAGTCTTTCAAATTCTTGTATAACATATAATTTAAATTCTGGAGATAACCAACTAGCAAATTCTAATGCAATATCACTTCTTGCATATGTGCCACCGTTATTTCCAGATTTTGAAATAATACCAATCGCATTGGTTTCTTTAATCCATTTTTGTGGTGACATATAAAAACTATTTTTTCCAGCTAAATTTTCAAAGGTCGTAAATTCGTGCCCTTTAAAATTTTCATTATTTAATTTTTCCCATAAACCTAGGTAAGCAATAACATCCTTATTTCTCATCCATGTTTGTATTGGTATTTTGGGTTCCTCTGGATTTGCATATCTTGCTAAATCAGTTAGGGATATAAATTCTTTATTATCTATAGTTATTACTTTAATTTTATTATCATTAACTTCTAATTCTGATTTTATTATTTCCTGTTTCATTAAAACCTCCTGGCATAATTTTAAAATTTGTTTTTTCTATAACTATTTTATCACATTCCAAAGTATATTAAAACTCGAACTAATTAAAAAAATTGAAAAGTTCGAGTTTAACATCAATCTGGTGCTGAATGTAAGAATTGAACTTACCCCTGAAGCTTACCATGCTTCTGTACTACCAC
>CAKOKQ010000030.1 GCA_934095825.1 uncultured Bacilli bacterium
TTTCTAATAATTGTATTTATCCTTTTAATTGCTGCAGTTATTGTAATGCCTATGATTTTAAATAGATAAGAGGTTAAGGTTGAAAAAAAATAATTAAAATTTATGCACACAAAAGGAGTTCAAAAGCAAAAAAATTTTTTTGAACTTATACAAGTCAATGAAGACTATAAAATAAGTGCTCTTTGAAATAATAATTAAATATCAGATAAAGAAATGGTATAACCAAGTGAACTTAAATAAGAAATCATTTCTTCAGGCTTAGAACATGCTTCCTTATGTGGTTTAAAATTACGTTCAATTAACTTTTGGCAACGCTCATTATCAAAAACTTCACCATTTTTAAGAATATTATAAACACAAGTAAGAATTAATTTTGCTATAGCAATAATGGCTACTTTATGTCCACGACGTCTTTTTATTGATTCATAACGAAGTTTAAAATAGTCAGTGGAATTATCTTTAATGGCACATAAAGCACATTGAACAAGTAAAGGTTTAATATAGACTCCAGCTTTAGTAATTTTTACAGATTTTTTCTTGTTGTTAGATTCGTTGCAACGAGGAACTAAACCTGCCCAAGAAACTAAATGTTTAGAATCTAAAAAAACATCCATATTTGTTCCAATTTCTGCTATAATAAAGATAGCTGAAATTTCTTTAATACCTGGGATGGTTAACAAAAGATTAATTTCAGTTTTATAATTGATGGCTAATTTCAAAATGTATTGTTCTAAGTTATCAATACAAGAATTAATAGCTTCATAGTGACCTAAACATACGGACATTTTAGAAGTTTGATATTCAGAAAAATTACCATCAATTGCTTTGTAAATTTCTTCTGGTGAGGCTTTAATATTTTTTTTAAGCAATGGCTTAATATCATCTAAAGTTATATTTGGATTATTAAGAACAGAAGTTAATATAGATTGAGCAGTTTTACCAAACGTGTCAGTTAAAACATTGGCAATTTGAATATTAGAAACAGTTAAAGAATTTTGGAATCTATTTTTTTCGCCAGTTCTAATATTAACAAGTTTATTACGATATCTCATTAAATCTCTAAGTTCACGAATTTCTTTAGGTGGCATAAAAGATGGTTCAACAAGCCCATGTTTAAACATATCAGCAATCCATTTAGCATCTTTTTTGTCAGTCTTTTTACCAAGAATAGTTCTAACATATTTAGGATGAGTAATAATACAATTAATTTTTTCTTCTAATATGTTATAAACAGGAATCCAGTATTTACCAGTTGATTCCATACAAACATCATAAATATCTTTAGAAATAAGCCAATCACGGCATTCTTTAAGATTTTCTGTAAACGTAGGAAATATTCTTGTTTCATAAGAGGTTATATCATTAGAATCTGTAATAGCAATACAAACAGTAATTTGGGTTGAGTGCACATCAATTCCAGCACATTTTTTAAAAACGATTTTTAACATATAAATCTCCTTTCAATAAATTTTATTAAAAGGCCTTAACTGAAAATCTTTTTACTTAAAAACTGAATTGCTTTTGCAAATATAAGGTTACGTGCTCTTTAGACACACTCATTTGTACTCAAAAGATAATCGACACTTATATTTATGCGGACTTAAGATTATTAGTCTTGTTCCACTCTCCCCAACGTGTTCTGTAGTGTTTGCCCTTTAATAGTTAATTATTATATCAGAAAATTTTAAGAATTTGTTTTAATTTCGATTTGTGCCTTTCAGAGGACTGAAAGGACGAAGAAAGGAATGTGATTTATTTATGAATAAGAAAAACATCAAAAGAGGATTATTACCATACTTGTTTTTATTTCTTATACTTATAGGTGTAATG